>JBDTAE010000231.1:0-3798 GCA_039924785.1 Gemmatimonadaceae bacterium
GGGGAAAGCACGGCTCACTCCCGTACGGCGTGATCGAGAGCGATCTGCCCCATCCACAAACTCTAAACATGATGTACGCGCTCGAATTCGCCCTGCTCCCGGACATTTGGATGGGGAAGCTGATCCACGGCGGACCGTGGGGGTTCTTTCACGGCTATTCCCGCTACCGGGAATTCTCGCGCGTCGTTCCGCTCGGAGATCGATTGAGCGCCGTCGCCTGTGCCATCGATCCGCGGCCCGCCCTCCGAGCCGTGTTGGGGACCGGGTTTTCGCATAAGCGGCCCTGGCCAGATTCGGTTCGCACCGGTGGTTCTGCGACTCCGGTCGCCGATCGTGGATCCGGCGCCGAGGCCGGCGTTTGCTCTCCCTCAACCTCTGTCTCACCGTGAGCGCGCGAAATTAAAGAAGGGTGTTTTCGATCACCGTGGCAACGCGATCGCCAATGGCGACGACGTGATTCGCCCCATTCGCTTCCGCACCTTCGGTCACCGCAACGATGCGATCGTCCCACACCGCGGCGGCGTTCGCACCCTCGGCCTCGGTGCTCTCCGCGGCACTCGTCCAGGCCGCGTTGCTGGAGTGGTTCGGAAGCCGTCGCACGGAGACTCCCCGGATGCGGGCCCGCTAAGGCTTCTTTGTCGCGATCGCTTCGGCGCGAAGCCTGCCTTGCTCGTCGACATGCCTCGACGAACTCGCCGGTGACAATCATCGTAGTGCTGCTTGGCGGGTTGGCGCTCGCACTGGTCGTTGCGGTGGGCGTCACGCTTTACGTCACCGTGAGCATCAACGCCCGGGCAAACCGGCAAGACACGATCGTGTCAGTCCCCTTCGCCGCCGACGCGCCGGAAGAGTTCATGCGGACGCTCGCGGCCGCCGCGGGACAGGGCATGCTCGCCGGAAACGGCGTCGAGATCTATCAGAACGGCTGCACGATCTTTCCCCCGATGCTCGACGCCATTCGCAACGCGCGCGCGACCGTTCATTTTGCGACGTTCGTCTACGAGGCTGGCCACATCCCTGACGAGTTCGGGGAGGCGTTCAGCGATGCCGCGCGACGAGGGGTCGAGGTGCGCGTGGTGCTCGACAGCAATGGCGCGAGAAAAATTCGGCCCGGCGTCGTCGATCGCATGAGGAACGCGGGGTGCAACGTGCAGTGGTTCGGCCGTCCGCGATGGTACGATTGGGAGAAATACAATCGGCGCATGCATCGAAAGCTGCTCGTGGTCGACGGGGTCGTCGCATTCACTGGCGGCGTCGGCATCGCGGATCAGTGGGACGGAAATGGCGATGGTCCCCGGCATTGGCGCGATACGCACGCGAAAGTGACGGGCCCCGCTGTCGCGGCGCTTCAAGCGGCGTTCGTCGATACATGGAACGACGCGACGGGTGAGCTGCTGCTCGACGACTCATATTTTCCCGAGCTTTCGCCGACCGGCGACATTCAGATGTGCGTCGTGCAAAGCAATCCCGCGAGCGCCACCAGCGCGGCGCAACGAGTGATGGCCGCGCTGGTCGCCGGCGCGCGGCACTCGCTTGCCATCACGAACGCGTATTTCGTCCCGACGCCTCCGTTCATCGCCGCGCTCACCGAGGCGCGCAAACGCGGCGTGCGTGTGCGAATCCTCACTCCCGGGCCGTTTCACAACAAGCCGTCGGTACGACGGGCGAGCCGCTATACATGGCGCGCACTCCTGGACGGCGGCGTCGAGCTGTTCGAGCATCAGCAAACGATGGTTCACGCCAAGGTGCTCATCGTCGACGATGTCGTGTTGAGCGTGGGCTCGATCAATTTCGATCCTCGTTCCTTCGCCCTCAACGCCGAGTGCGGCGTGGTGATGCTCGACGCGGAGTTGGCCGGCGGGGCGGCACGGCAGTTCGAGCATGACCTGCTGTCCGCGCGTCAGACCACGCTCGCCGACATTGCACGGCGGCCGTTCCTGAGCCGGGCGATCGATGGCGTTGCGTACTTCTTTCGCGCGCAGCTCTGATGCCAGGCAACTCGTTCAGCCTCCGAAACATCTTTCGCGAGCGCATCGATCCAAAGACCTACTTGGGTTTTCATCTTACGATCGGCCTCGCGCTGACCGCCGCCGCCATCTGGCTCTTTAGCGCACTCCTCGACGCTGTGCTGGATGACAAGACCGTCGTGCACTGGGATATCGCGGCTGACGCGGCGATCCACGCGCATACGACTGCGGCGGGCTTGCGCGCCGTCAATGTCGTCACGCAACTCGGCTCGCCGCCCGCGATGACCCTGCTCGGCATCATTGTCGCCGCGGTGCTGTGGAAGCAGGGTCATAAGACAATACTCATTGGCTGGAGCGCGGCATTCGTCGGCGGCGCCCTTTTGAACCTGGTGCTCAAAGATGCCGTCCACCGTCATCGTCCGGAGTTCGCGACAGCGTATCTACACGACGGCTCGTACAGCTTTCCGAGTGGACATGCGATGGGCTCGCTGATCGGCTACGCGATGCTCGTATGCGTCGCAGTGGTGCTGCGCCATCCCGCTCAGCGGATGAAGCGCGTGTGGTGGACCCTCGCCGCGGCGGCGATACTTGTCATTGGCATGAGCCGTCTCTACCTCGGCGTCCATTATCCGAGCGACATCGCGGGCGGATGGGCCGCGGGCGTGGCGTGCGTGGCGATCAGCATGAGCGGCATTGGCATCGCCATGCAGCGTCAGGAAGATCGAACCGCAAGCCGCGCCGCTGGGCAACGGGCGCCCCTCACATAGTCAAAAAACAACGAGCAAAGAAACCACGGATTGCACAATCCGACGTTCTCTGTCGATCACGTAACACGTTCGTCGCCGATGGCACGGGCTATTGCCCCGGACGGAGTTTGGTTGAAGCATGCAGCGGGTGGTTTTCTCGGTGTCCATCATTCCACGGAGTGCCCCATGCCCAGCAAGAAGCCGAAACCGGCCGCGAAACGCGCGCCGAAGAAAACAACGAACAAGCAGCTCATCGCGCCCACTACGATCGAGCGCTTCGCGCACCCATTCTACGATCTCACGCCGGCAGGGTCCTCGAGCCCACAGCCTGCCGATGCCGCGGCCATCGCCGCGTTTAGCGCAGCCAAGCTCGAAGCGATTCCGGCGCCAAAGCGTAACCCGCCCGAGATGACGCTCTCGGACGTCATCGGCGCCGCAGGCGCCGCAGCGATAGCGTCGAGCGGCAAAATCACCTTTCACGCCTTCGGCGATTCCGGCAATCCGCAGAGCGCGAATGAGGAGATGGTGTCCGACGCGATGACCGCCGAATACGACACCACGAATGCGGCCGCGTCGCCCGCGTTCCTGCTGCACTTGGGCGATGTCATCTACTATGACAACACCGATTCGGGGTATCACGAACAGTTCTACGCGCCATACAAGCGGTATCCCGGAAAGATCATTGCCATTCCGGGCAACCACGACGGCGAGCTGTTCAAATTCGACGGCTCCTCGACCGGGCAGAAGACAACGCTTGGCGCCTTTCAAGACAACTTCTGCCTTCCCACCGCGAGCGTGCCGCCCGCGGCGGGCACCATTTACCGACAAATGGTGAGTCAACCCGGCGTCTATTGGCGGCTCGCCGCGCCGTTCGTCGATGTGATCGGCCTTTATTCAAACGTCGGCGAAACCTCGGGTTTCATTTCCAGTCCGCAAATAGGCACAGCGCAAAAGGACTGGCTCGTACGCACGATTTCCGGTATCGCGAAGGCGCGTGCCAGCGGTCCAAGGAAAGCGTTCGTCCTCGCCGTCCATCATCCACCGTACAGCAATGGCGGTCATGAACCGAGCGTCGGAATGCTCAG
>JBDTAE010000232.1:0-22102 GCA_039924785.1 Gemmatimonadaceae bacterium
CTCGTGGTGATTTTGGCGGTCGCCTCGGCAGCGGGAACGTCGGGGCTGGCCGTGAGACGAAGCGCGTGCGAGCCGAAGCACGCCGTGGTTGCGACGCCGGCACACAACGCAGCCGCGACGAAGAATCCATTGTGTTTCATGGGGCGATAGTTCTCCAGGTCCGCCGCTAGCGGGAAGCGCGAACGTGCGCCCTCTGGTCTCATGCTCGCATGGTGCGACTTGGGATTAGCAGCGCGGCGGAAACGCGGCTTTGCAAAGCAAGGCGCGTGCCGAGTTCTTCTTTAACGCGGGTGACCTGGGAAGTTCCCTGACAGCCGCCCGACGCGGCGAAATCACCGTGCCTAAAGTTGTACGTCGCATCAGCCAGGTCGTCATGGGCGCGAGACCCAAGTCTTTGCGGCTGGCAAATCGGCGACCGCAAAGAGCCGGACGTCGCTCGGGAAGAGCGGGGAAAACAAACTGACTGCGCCCCGCACCCATGCGTGGTCCGTGACCACGGCTACGCGAGAAAAGTCGCGCCAATGCTTTACGCCGAACATTCCGTCATCCCACATGGCTTCGAGCTCAAAGCCGGTCACGTCGCTGCCAATGACATACACCATCTTGATCGGTCCTTTGCCGATCATCGCCTCGGCGCGGGGGATGAGCACGTCGCGATAATCGCTGTGCGTCACTTTGCCGGTCGCTTCGATTCCGAGCACATCGGCCGGGAGTCCTTCGATCAGTCTCATCATGGTGCGCTCCGAGTTCAGTTGAATGATACGTGGTCCGTCGAGCTGCGCGGGTGTCGCCGGTTCCTCAGCGCTCGAGCCGGGCATTCCCCGGGCCGAGCACGCCGGTGTAGTACGACATGAGCGTTCGTTGAAATGCCAGACTCGATCGCGCGTTCACCACTGCGCTCTGCGCCTGGATCAACGTGGCGCGCGCCAGCGCAACTTCAATGAACGTCGACACGCCGTCGGCGTACCGCGCTTGCGCTGCCTGCAGGGCGAGCGCCGCCGCACGCTGTTGCTGGTTGGATTCGGTGAGCTGCTCGCCAGCCACCTCATAGTCCAGATAGGCACGGCGAACGTCGAGCGCTACACTCTGCTCCACGTCGCGCAACGCCAGTGTTTCGTTTTCGAGCTGAAGTTGCGCGCGTTGCTTCGCGAGCGAGACCGCGCCGCGATCGAGAATCGGAAACGACACGCCAATGCCGACTGACCCGCCGCGCTGTTGGTCGATCTGGCTCCCGATCGCGCCGCTCGCGCCGCTGTTGAAGCCACTGCTGTACCCACCGGTAGCGGAGACGACTGGCAGGCGCCCGCCCCCCGCAACAAGGATCTCGCGCTTCGCCGCCTCCACGCGAAGAAGCTGCGCCTGCACTTCCGCGCGCTGTGCGATCGCGAGCGTGATGAGGCTATCGAGGTTGAACGACACCGGCACAAGTGTGGTGTCGCGGGGGGCCGGCGGCACAAAGGTGAACGTTCCGCGCGGGTCGAGAAGCAGCTCTTGAATGAGGTCGACCTTCGCGAGCTCCGCCGCATGGCTGGCATTGGCAACGGCGAGGCGCGTCGCTGCGACGGCCGCCTGTTGCTGGTACAGGTCGCCGATCGGATGCGTCCCCGCCGTCGTGAACGCTTCGAGCTGCCGAAGCTCCTGCGTCTGCGCCGCGAGGTTCTCGTTGCCGACGCGAAGCTGCTCCTGCTGCGTGATCAGATTGAGGAAGTCCGTCGCGACGGTGAATACGATCGTCTGCCGCACGCGAGTCAGGTCGTGTCCACTGGCTTGCAGATTCAGCTCCGCTTCGTGCAGGGAATTGACGTTCTGTCGCCCGTTGTACAGGATGATGCCGGTTGACAATCCGGCACTGCTCGCCAATGAGTTCCGGCCGGACGATCCATTCCCGAACCCCTGCGACGACTGCGAGCTCGCCGAGAGGCTCGGCAGAAATTGATTCCGAAACTGCCGCACGGTCAGCGAGTCGAGAGCCACGGCGTTGCGCGAGACCCGCACGGAGCTGTTCTGCGTCAGCGCGATGCGAATCGCGTCCGCGAGCGTGATCGACACGCCGGCCGCCACGCGTGTCGCAGTCGTGTCCTGCGCATGCATCGGTGCGGACGCCGCGAGCGCGATGCATCCAAACGCGCCGACGCTCCTGAATCGGAAGATGGTCATTCGTACCGCAGCGCCTCGATGGGGTTGAGCGCCGCGGCCTTTCGCGCCGGGTAATACCCAAAGAACACCCCGACCGCTGCGGAAAATCCAACCGCGATCAACACGGCGGACGGCGGCACCACGGTGCGCCAACCTGTGAAATGCGCGAGCAGGAACGAGCCGCCGTACCCGGCCAACAAACCCACAATGCCGCCGAGAATGCTCATGACGATACTCTCGACCAAGAACTGGGTGAGCACGTCGGACCCGCGGGCGCCGATCGCCATGCGAATACCGATTTCGCGCGTGCGCTCCGTGACCGACACCAGCATGATGTTCATGATACCAATCCCGCCGACGATCAGCGACACCGACGCGATCGCCGCGAGCAGTCCCGACATTACCGATGTCGTGCTGGTTGCGGCAGTCGCGATCTCCGTCTGATTGCGCACCGTGAAATCGTCGTCCGCGCCGTCGCCCAACCGGTGCGACTCGCGCATGATCGCCGTGATTTCCGTCTGCGCCGCCGGAATGTCGCCTGGTGAGAATGTGCTGATGAGTATTTGCCCAATGCGCACATTGCCGCTCAAGTGCGTTTGCGCCGTCGTGTACGGCATGAGGATGACATCGTCCTGGTCTTGGCCGCCGGCATTCTGTCCTTTCGCCGCGAGCACACCCGTCACGGTAAACGGCGCGTGACCGATCTGAATTTGAGTTCCCGTCGGATCCTGTCCGGGAAACAGGTGTTGGGCCACGGTTGCGCCGAGTACGGCGATCTTGCGCCCCGCTGTGACATCAGCGTCGGTAAAGATCGTGCCCGATGTCGCCTCCCAGTTCCGAATCGTGAAATAGTCCGCCGACACCCCGTTGATCGTCGTGCGCCAATTTCCCTGCGGACCGATCACCACCAGGCGCGTGGAGACCACCGGCGACACCGCGGCAAACGTCGTCCCCTCGCGCTTGAGCTTTTCAGCGTCGTCGATCGACAGCTTGTTGAACGTCGCCGCACCCTGGCTCACGCCGCCCTGCGCCGATGACCCGGGCATGATGATGATCAGATTCGTTCCAAGACTGCTGATCTGTGCTTCGATCTGCGACTGCGCGCCCTGTCCCACCGCGACCATGACGATCACGGCGCCGACGCCGATCACGATACCGAGCATCGTCAGGAGGGTGCGCATCTTGTTCTTGATGATGCTTTGCCAAGCGAGACGGAGCAGGATGCGCTGTTTCATGTCGCACCCACTTCCGCCGGCACATCGACTACCTCGATCACCTCGGCGCCAAGGCTTTTCAGATCGTCGGCCGCATTTCCGCGGTGTTCGACGGGATGATCCTTGATGATTTTTCCGTCGCGCACCTCAACGATCCGCTTCGTGTAGTTCGCCACGTTGGGCTCGTGCGTCACCATCACGACCGTGATACCCTGATCGTTCAGGGCCTGAAAAAGTGCCATCACTTCGACGGTCATTCGACTGTCGAGATTTCCGGTCGGTTCGTCCGCGAGCAGCACGGTGGGCTTCGTCACGAGCGCGCGGGCGATCGCAACCCGCTGCTGCTGGCCGCCACTCAACTCACTCGGCTGATGATCGAGACGGTCGCCGAGTCCGACGCGGCCGAGCGATTCTGCCGCCATGGCTCGGGTGTCTTTCCATCGATTAGTCCGGTCGTACAGGAGCGGGAGCTCGACATTTTCGACCGCGGACGTGCGCGGCAGAAGATTGAATCCCTGAAAGACGAAACCAAGCTTTTCATTCCTCAAATCGGCGAGTGCGTTGCGATTCAAGCCGTCGACGCGCAGGCCATCCAGCGAATATTCGCCGGAGGTCGGCACGTCGAGACATCCGAGTGTGTTCATCAACGTCGATTTGCCGGAACCAGACGCACCCATGATTGCGATGAACTCTCCCGGCACCACGGTGAGATCGACGCCCCGTAGCGCGTACACCTTGGTCTCACCCATCTGATAGACTTTTGTAACGCCGGTGATCTGGATGACCGGCCGCACCGATGACGTGGTCGCGGGATTCGTCATGGACCCCGCCCCCGACCGCCGGTTGCTGCGGGAGCAAGAGGGTTGGCAGCGGCCGGAGTCGTGGACACGACCCCGACCGCGCCGCTTCCGATGATCACTTGCATGCCCGCCGTAAGGCCAGTGCCGCTGACCTGCGTTCGTTGTCCGTCGCTCAGTCCGATGCGCACGGCGATCCGCGCGAGCTTGTTCGCGGCGTCGACTGTCCAGAGACTTCCCGCGCTGCCGGCGCTCGATGAGCTCGATCGCGCCGCGCTTCGCGGCCGGGACGCGTTGGCACCGCCCGCGGACGCCGGCGGCGTGGTGGGGGGCGTGGTGGGCGGAGCGGCGACGCCCGTCGCGTTAGTGTCGCTTCCGCCGCGACCCCGTCGTGCTGACGAGTCGGCGACGTCGGCAGTTGCGGCAAGGCCTGACGCCGCGAGCTCCTCTGCCGTTGGCCTGAACCGCAGTGCGGAATTCGGCACGGTGAGGACGTTCGTGGCCGATCCGGTGATGAAGGCGACGGTCGCCGTCATGCCGGGCAGCAATTGCTGCCCGGTGTTGTCCAATGTGATGACCGCCGTGTAGCTCACGACGTTGTCCGCGAGCTTCGATTGCAGGCGCACTTGCTGAACGACTCCGGTAAACGTGTGTCCCGGAAATGCTTCAACGGTGAACGTCGCCTGCTCGCCGCCGCGGACGCTGCTGATGTCGCTCTCGTCGACCGCGGCGAGGATCTCCATCTGTGACAGGTCTTGCGCGATCAGGAAGAGCTGCGGTGCCGACAGGCTCGCCGCGACCGTCTGCCCGACGTCGACGTCGCGCTCGATGACCACGCCGTTGATCGGCGCGTAAATGTTCGTATATGAGAGATTCTGCTTTGCCTTGTCCAGCGTGACTTGCGCCGACTTCAAATCGGCCTGCGCGACGGACAGATTCACCTGGACCGTGCCGAACTCCGTGGCACTGATGAACTGCTGGGTGAACAACGGCTTGTTGCGGTCGTACTCCTGCTGCGCTTGGAGGAGTTGTGCTTGGCCTTTCTCGAGTTGCGCCTGTGCGTCGTTCACCGCTTGCTGCTGAAGGGTCGGATCGATGCGCGCGAGGAGTTGGCCTTTGGTGACGTGGTCGTTGAAATCGGCGAGAATCTGCGCCACTTGCCCCGACACCTGCGTGCCGACCTGCACGGTTTTCACCGCGGTCAGCGTGCCGGTGGCCGACACCGTTTGGAGGACGTTCGCGAGCGTCACGGGGGCCATGCGGTAGGTGGGCGCGTCGCCTGCTCGTGAGCGGCGAACCATCCAGATCACCCCAGCGACGGCGACGAGCGCCATCCCGGCGATGATGATCCCCTTTCGATTCATCGACGAGCCACCCTCGGAATACCCTCGTTCTCGGCGGATCAGCACCGGCATGCGCCGACCTGAACCGTCCGGGTGCTTACTTCACCGTCTGCTCGAGAACGTCGGCGCCGAATCGGTTCGTTTCGGTTGCGCGGCGGGCACCGCCTTCTTGAGCGTTTGCTGATAACCAGCGTCGCGGGGCGGCAGCGCTGCCGTCGTGCTTGCAAATCCGGATGTTTTCCCTCGAAGTCACGAGCCGCGTGATCTCGCACGCGGCATTCGGTAGAGGGGCATTATACGTGCCGGTCACACATGAGTGCGTCGTCTACCGCCGCCGGAGTGGCAACGCACGCCGACGAGCCGCGCCTGACCGCCTTCGCGCGCTGTCTACAACCGGCGTGGGCGCGTTCAGAAGAAACGCGCTGGTGCTTACTCGGCACATCTCTGGAGTAAGCCGGTGCCCGGCCCCGTCGAGGTGCGACTGGGCTCTCGTCGTGTCTTTGATGACACCCGCGCGCACGTGAAGCTCCGTGCTCAGGCGGTTTGCGCACGCGCAGCGATGCAAACCTTTCGCCGGTGGGTCGAACGCGAGTTCGGTCGGAGCGCTCTGCGACGACCTGGGCAATTCCCTCGCGTTCGTGAGGTGCTATCCGTGCATGGTGAGCAGCCGCCGATGTTCGGCGGGACGACACCGATGTTCGGCGGGACGACACCGATGTTCGGTAGGACGACACCGATGTTCGGTGGGCTGACACCAATGCTTGGTCAGACGACACCAATGCTTGGTCAGACGACACTGATGCTTGGTGAGATGACACCGATGATCCGTGATGCGCTTCCACTGCCTTGTAGGAATGCTCATACCACCCGTCGACTCGTTCCAGGCATCGGCAGGTTCTGCTACATTCACCGTTGGTCCCGGCCGACCAGCAATGAGTTTTCTCATACCCAACGCGGGCATGCTCGCGCGGCTCGCCGCTCTGCGCATTCTCGCTGTCGGTATCGAATCCCGCGTCGTCGTTCTCGCCGGGCCGGGTGACGATTGGCGGGGGCGCCCAGGTCGATTGGCCCAAACCGATTGTTGCAACAATTCGCGCGATCGTTGCGTATGTCATATCCACCATCTAATCGCGAACGACAACCGTCGAAGCGCTCATACCACTATTCACACAACGAACACCGCCGGTCGGCGGCAATGCAGCGGTATTCGGTGCTCGTCCACCAATCGCCGATTCCGATACACCAACAATCGAATCCCCGAGGCCGACATGCGATTTCCTCATCCCGAAATCGCGTCGTGCCTCACCATATAGAGACGCCCAATCACGAGGTGCACCATGGAAGCCCGACACGCCCGCGCGCTCAATACGCTTCTTTACTGCCAAAGATTCCTCGACGAACACGCATCGTTCGTCGGCACCATCAACCAATCCGGCACCGGCAGGCTGCTCGACGCCATGATCCTCCAGGCGGAGAACTCCGCCTCCGCGCAGGCCGGAAGCAAGCGCCTTCGCACCGGCCGCGCCGCATCGCTGGCCGCCGCAAAGCGAAAGCTCCGCGGCGTCATGCGCCCGGTCGCCGAGGTGGCGAAGTCTCACCTGAGAGACGTGCCGGAGTTCTTGGCGCTGTTCATGCCGCGAGTCAGCATCAAGACGGAAGAAGTCGTCGCCGCCGCCGGCGCCATGGTGAGCGCGGCGTCACCGTACGCCGATACGTTCATTCAGTCGGGTCTCGCTCCCGACTTTCTCGCCGACATCACGGCACACGCCGCGATGGTGACCGAGTGGGCTGCGAGGCGCGAACAAGCCGATGTGGAACGGACCGGCGCAACGGCGGGTTTGCGCGATGCCATTCGTCGTGGACGACGAGCGGTCGCGGTGATCGACGCTCTGCTCGAGCCGATGCTGGAGGACAATGAGAGTCTGCTCGCGACATGGAAGTCGGCAAAGCGTGTGCCGGCGAAAAAGGGGCCGGCGGCAGGACTCAAACACATGCCGGCCGCGATTCCGGCGCACATTGTATCGAGCGTCATCGCGTCGACGCTCATCGCCTCATAAGCGAGGTGCGCGTCTTCGAGCGCGGGCCGCGTCTTCGGACACTACTACTCGCGGGCCGCGTCTTCGGACGCTACTACTCGCGGGCCGCGCGGTGTGCGTGACAGGGGTTTCGCGTCTGTGCGTTGCGCGTGACTGATGGACCCCGACAGTTGGGTAGCGGCGTCGAGTTTCCAGCTCGGCCGCGCGCTGCGTCGAACTCGTTGTTTTGCTGGACGGTTGTTTTGCTGGACGCTGGAAGCTCGACTGATGGCAGATAGCCGATAGCTGGGCTAAGCTGACCGATAGCTTGCTGAGCCAAGCTGATAGTTTCCGCGCGTTGTATGTTGGCGTGTGACATCTCGTCTTTGAATCACGATCGCCAACGAACGACCCGAGGTCCGCGATACATGTGCTTTTCGGCCACCGCGAGTTTCACCGCCGGCGCGGCACTCATCGCGCTCGGAGCGACGACGCTGACAAAGGCGGCCCGTCGGTCGGAGGCCGCGTTTGCAACGATCCCCCTCCTGTTCGGCACTCAGCAGACGATCGAAGGCGTCATCTGGCTCACGTTCAGCCATCACGCGCCCGGTCTGCAGCATGTGATGATTTACGTCTACTCAATCTTCTCGCACGTGCTCTGGCCAATCTACGTTCCCTTCGCGTTTCGCCAGATGGAACCCGCGCCTGGGCGCCGACGGGCAATGTTGTGGTTTCAAGGCGCCGGCGTCGCGGTCGGTGGATACCTGCTGTATTTCCTCATCAAAGGGCCCTTGGGTGCCGACGTGATCGGACATCACATCGTCTACCAGTCGCCGAAGTTCTACCTCCCCCCGGTGATGGTGCTCTATCTCGCCTCGACGTGCTTCACTGGATTCTTGTCAAGTCATGTATTCGTGCGGGTGTTCGGCGTGCTGTCGCTGACCTCCGCCATTGCGACGTACGTCGTGTTTACCGCAGCGATGGTCTCCGTCTGGTGCTTTTTCGCCGCGATCCTCAGCGTGTTCATCGATTTCCATTTGCGCCGACGCGGGATGGCTGACCCTCATCCACGCATCGATGCGCGCGCGGTCGACGCAATCGCGGCAAGTCTCAGTTGAGTCGTCTCTCCGCATTGTTCCGCGGGCATTTCACCGACCGAGCACCTCGCGAACCTTCGCGGCGAGCGCATCAGACGTGAACGGCTTGTTCAGGAATATGATCCCTGGGGTGAGCACACCGCGCTGCACAATCGCGTCTTCCGTATATCCCGACATGTAGATCACCTTGAGCTCCGGTCGTTGCTGCACGAGTTGCCTCGTGAGCTCCGGCCCGCTCGCGCCTGGCATGACAACGTCGGTCAGGAGCAGGTTGATCGACGGATTCTGTTCAAAGACCCGATGCGCGTCGTCCGCGTTCGCGGCGACCAACACGGTGTACCCCTGGCGTTCGAGAATTCTCGTTGCCAGATCGCGAAGTCCCGCCTCGTCCTCGACCACGAGCACCGTTCCGGTTTCGACACGCGGGCGAGCAATCACCGGCGGACGGACGTCGACCGTCGCCGTATCCTCGTCCCTGGGCAAGTACACCCTGAACGAGCTGCCTTTACCGAGTTCGCTGTAGACGCCGACGCTTCCTTCGTTCCGCGAGACGATGCCGTACACCGTTGCCATGCCAAGTCCCGTTCCTTTGCCAGGTTCCTTCGTCGTGAAGAACGGCTCGAACAGGCGAGCCTGCACCTCCGGCGTCATTCCCGTTCCGGTATCGGAGACGACGAGCGCGACGTAGCGGCCCGGCTTCACGCCCGCGTGCGCCTTCGCGTAATGCTCGTCGAGCTCGACGTTCGCTGTCTCGATCCTCAGTGTGCCACCGTGCGGCATCGCGTCACGCGCGTTCACCGCGAGGTTCACCACGACCTGTTCGATCTGCCCGCGATCCGCTCTGACATGCGCCAACTCTGACCCGAGGCTCAACACGACCTGCACGTCCTCTCCGATGAGACGAACGAGCATTCCCTGAATGTTGCCGAGGACTTCGTTCAGGTCGAGCAGCGTCGGCTCGATGATCTGTTTGCGACTGAAGGCGAGTAGCTGGCGGGTCAGCCCCGCGGCACTCGAGCCCGCCTTGTGGATCTCCTCGAGGTCCGCGCGCGCAGGCGAGTCGGGCGCACTGTCGGCGAGCAGCAGTTCACAGAATCCCAATATCACGGTGAGCAGGTTGTTGAAATCGTGCGCGACACCGCCGGCGAGCCGCCCGATGGCCTCCATCTTCTGCGCCTGGTGGAACTGTTCCTCCAGCGTCCTGCGCTCGGTGACGTCAAGTGAGATCCCGACGCCGAGCGTCGGCTTGCCATCCTCGCCGAGGAGGATTCGGCCGGCGCCCGTCAACCATCGCAGCGTTCCGTCCGGCCAGACCGAGCGGTGCTGAACCGAGAAATCGTTTCCCGACTTCATCGCGCTGCCAAGAGTTTCAAGCAAAGACTCCCGGTCATCCGGATAGACGCGTTCGATGAAATCCGCGAACGCGCCGCCAAATGTCCGCGCGGGTATTCCATATTGAGCTTCGAGGATTTCGGACCATCGGAGCACGCCGGTCGAGTAGTCCATGTCCCAAATTCCGACGTCGGCGCTCTCCAGGGCAAACCGCGTGCGTGCTTCGCTGGTCCGTAACGCCTCCGCCGACCGATGGCGTTCGATGCCGAGCGCGATATGATCGCCGACGGACGCGAGCGCCGAACTGACGGATTCCGACAGCGCGTGCCGCGCGAACAACGCCATCACGCCGACGACTCGGTCATCGACGATGAGCGGGTAGCCCGCGAACGCCACGATCCCCTCGCGGCGCGCCCATTCCTGATCGCAGATCCCCGGTTCGTTGACAACTGCGTTGCTCAGACGCGGTGTCCGGTCGCGCGCGATACGACCGATCTCGAACTGTCCGAAGGCAATGCGAGCATGCGGACCGTTCAGATGCGTGTACAGGCCGGCGCTTGCGACCAGCTCGAGCACGTTTTCGCCATCTCTCATCGTCCAGATTCTCGCGTAGGACGCGTCGAGAAACGTGACCAGCGCCTCCGCGCACCGCTGCATTCCGGAGATCAGTGAATCGCTTTCGGTCAGTGCAAGACCAACAGCCGCGCCCAATGCCGACATTTGCGCGCGTTGACGGATGCCTTGCTCGCCGCGTTTCCGTTCGGTGATGTCCTGCGCGACCACGAGTGCCGCGATCTGCTCGTTGAATGTGATCAAGTGCGACGTGATATCCACGTCGATGATCTGGCCTGACTTGCGTCGGTGGCGCCAATCGCTTGTATGCTGCCACGCCTCCCGCTCCTCGGCGACATTGGACAGAAGGCGCGGTACATCGTCGGCAAGGCGAATGTCCTTGATGGTCATCCCCAGGAACTCGTCGCGCGCGTACCCGTACCGCAGTACGGCCGCGTCATTGACTTCGAGGAACCGCAGTGAAGTCAGGTCGTAGATCCACATCGGCAGCGGATTCGACGCGAACAATGTTCGAAACTCCCGTTCCGCCCGCGCCAACTGACGCGCGCCATCGAGCAACTCCGCCTCGGCGCGTTTTCGGAGCGTAATGTCGCGCGCGATCTTTGACGCGCCGATGATGCGGCCATCGAGGTCCATGAGTGGCGAGATCGACACTGACACATCGACGAGTTCCCCGCCTTTTCGCACGCGTATGGTCTCGAAGTGACGCACGCTCTCGCCTCGCGCGACCCGCGCCAGCATGTCCGATTCCTCGTTGACCCGGTCTGCCGGAAGGAGCATCTGCATCGGGTGGCCAATCGCTTCGCCCGCGCTGTAGCCGAAGAGGCGCTCCGCGCCGGCATTCCAATCGGTAACCGTTCCATCCAACGTTCTGCCGATGATGGCGTCGTCGGACGACGTCACGATCGCGGCGAGCCGCGCCTGCGCCGCGACCGCTCCCGCGCGTTCGGCGCGCAACTGTGTTTCCTCGAGGGCGCGTCGCACGGAGCTGCCGAGCCGAACCGGCCTGTCTTTAAGCAGGTAGTCCGTCGCACCGTCACGCATTGCCTGCACGGCCAAGTCTTCGCCGACGGTGCCGGACACCAGGATGAATGGAACGTCGCGCCCGCTCGCGCGAAGGAGCTCCAGGGCGCGCAAGCCGCTGAAGTGCGGCATCGAGTAGTCGGACAGAATGATGTCCGGCATGTTCTGCAACGCCGCCAGAAACGCCGACTCGGTGTCGACACGTGACCACACGGGATCGAAGCCGGAGCGGCGCAATTCGCGCAGCAGCAGATCCGCGTCATCCGGATTGTCTTCGACGATCAACAATTGCAGGACTGTCATCGCTTACGCGATGGACTTCGGTGCCTGATTCAGCAGCAGCCAGTACATCCCGAGCTTTCCGACGGCGTCGACGAAGCTTTCGAAGTTGACCGGCTTCACGATGTAGCTGTTGACGCCGAGCTCGTAGCCCTCGACGACATCGCGTTGCTCCTTGGATGACGTGAGGATGACGACGGGGATCTGTTTGGTGCGCTGGTCTGCCTTCACGCGTTTCAAGACTTCGAATCCGTCGACCTTTGGCAGCTTCAAGTCCAACAGGATCAGCTTTGGTACGTTCTCGACATGACCCGCGGCGTACACGCCTTCACCGAAGATGAACGCGAGTGCCTCGGCGCCGTCACGAACGACTTTGATGTGATTGACGATGTTCGCTTTGTGCAGCGCGCGCAGCGTCATGGCCACATCGTCCGGATTGTCCTCGACCAACAGGATTTCCACTTGTTTCGAATCGCTCATGTCGTCACGTCGTTCCCTCTTTCGCCAGCGTGAAATGAAACGCGGCCCCGCGGCTTTCTTGCGCCTCCGCCCAAACGCGTCCGCCGTGTCGGTGCACAATGCGTTGCACGATCGCGAGCCCGACACCCGTTCCTTCATACTCATCCACACGATGCAACCGCTGAAACACGCCGAACAGTTTGTGCGCATAGGCCATGTCGAACCCCGCGCCGTTGTCCCGCACCGTGAACACATCTTCGTCGTTCTCGCGTTGGCACGACACCTCGACGATCGCGGGCGTCCGGCCGCGGGAATACTTGATCGCGTTGGATAGCAGGTTGACCCAAACCTGCTTCAACAGGGCCGGATCGCCGTAACAGGACGGCAGCTCGCCGACCTTGAACTCGATTTCGCGGTCCTCACATTGCGGGCTCAACTCATCGAGCACCGATTGGACCAGCGCGCCAGTACTCACGCTACGCCCGTTCATGTGTTCTCGGCTCAGTCGAGAGAACGCCAGCAGGTCGTCGATCAGTCGGCCCATTTGCTCGCCGCCGCTTCGAATCCGTTGCAGGTATCGTCGGCCTTCTTCGGGCAGCGCCGGCCCGAAGTCTTCCAACACGATGCCGGCGAAGCCGTTAACCGCGCGCAAGGGCGCGCGCAGGTCGTGCGATACCGAATAGCTGAACGCTTCGAGCTCCTTGTTGGCGGCTTCGAGCTGCGCCGTGCGCTCGCTCACGCGCTGCTCCAGATCCGTATTCAGGCGGCGCACTTCTGCCTCTGCGTGAGTGCGCTCAGTGATGTCGACACTGCATCCCAATCGATGTGCCTCTCCGTGAAGCATGATGGATTGAGCAGAGGCCAGCATCCGCTTACGGTCCCCTCCCTTGGCTCTCAGCGTGTATTCCAGTTTGATGACGCCGTCGGCCTGCTCCGGTCGAAGGAATTTCGTCGCCCCACGCGGCTCCACCAGTCCCAATTCAGCGCCGGTTCTTCCCAGCAGTTCCGCACGTGAGTAGCCGGTCATCGTTGTGAAGGTGTCGTTGCAATCGACGTACGTGTTGTCGCTCGCGCGAACGATGACGATGCCAACCGGGCTCGAATGAAAAGCAGTGCGGAAGAGCTCCTGGCTTTCGCGGACGCTGCTCTCTGCCTGCCTGCGGTCGGTAATATCGGCGGATAGAACGAGAATTCCCTCGGGGACGGGCTGGCTCCGCACGTCGAACCACGATGTCGTGCCGTCAGGCAAATGAAACTCCCATTCTCCATTCTCGACGGTCCGCGTCTCCATGCTTCGCTTGAGCATTGCAAAGCTGGCGCTGTCTTCGATTCCAGGCCACGCCTCACCGATGAATCGGCCGACGAGCTCCGCGTTCGGGCGGCGGTTATGAACCGCCGCCGCGTCGTTGAGATACAGGTAGCGCCAATCGAACGCGATCAACTGACACCCTTCCATGACGTGATCGAGGGTGCTGCGGTGCCGCGCTTCGCTTGCCTGCAGCGCAATTTCCGCGTTCCTGCGCTGGGTGATGTCGCGAATGCTGCATTGAACGACCTTCTGGCCGTCAACGAGATAGACGTTGCTGATGAATTCGACATTGATGCGCCGCCCGTCCACGGTCTCAAGCGGCAGGTCTTCATACCGGATCGATTCCTTCTCCTGCAACTGGTGAAACGCGTCCTGGCAATCGGCGATATCCTTGAGTAATCCCACTTCCCACAACTTCTTGCCTAAAAATTCCTCATGTGAGTATCCTAACATCTCCATCAGGAACGGGTTCGCGTCGACGATCTGCCCCGTCTCGGCGTCGAGAATGAATATTCCGTCTTTCGCGCTCTCGAAGAGCCGTCGATAACGAATCTCCGACGCGCGGAGTCTGTCGGCGGCGTGTTTCCGTTCGGTGATGTCGCGCGCGATCTTCGCAGCTCCGATGATACGCCCGTCGGTATCGGTGACTGGAGAAACCGTCACCGAGACGTCGATTCGCTTTCCGTCCTTTCGCACTCGCACGGCGTCGACATGTCTCACGCTTTCGCCGCGGGCAATCCCCGCGAGAGTCTCCGCCTCTTCGATCAGAAGTTCGGGCGGAAACAGAATGGCAGTTGGCTGACCGATTGCTTCAGTCGCGGAATAGCCGAAAAGCCTCTCCGCGCCGGGATTCCAGGTCGTAATGATTCCGTCGAGCGTCTTGCCGACAATGGCGTCATCGGACGAGTTGACGATTGCCGCGAGGCGTAGCTCTGCTTCTCTCGCGCGCGCGCCCTCGACGATCGCGGCATCGCTTGCTGAGAGCCCCAACGTCGTGTGCTCGTGCTCGGGGATCTCACGCATCCAGCTCGCGACCAGCGGCCCATCCGCAGTCTGAAGCCGTCGAAAACTGATCGCGACCGGAAACTCCTTGCCGTTCTTCCGGAGCCCGTAGAGGGAGACTGGAGCGCCGATCTCGCGCGTGGAGAGCCCGTCGAGATACGGCGCATGGTGTTCAGCATATTGCCGACGGAAACGCAGCGGCACGAGGAGGTCGGCGCGGCCGCCCGCAAGCTCGCCGTGTGAAAACCCGAACAGGCGTTCGGCTTCGCAGTTCGCGAACACCATCTGTCCGGTCGTGTCGATCACGACAACGGCATCGGGCGCGGATTCTACGAGGGCTCGGAAGGGCGAGTCCGCACCCACGGGCGCGAAAGCGAGATGGTTCATTCACAACCGGACCAGAGGAGCACGCACAAATGGGCGGCAACAGCCAGCGCGAACGGGTTGGAGCGCGCGGGGCTCAACGCGTGGTGGAATCGATCGACGGATTGTGCCATCGGCCATGTCGCGCGACCAGCGCATCCGCTTCGGTCGGACCCCAGCTTCCACGCTTGTATCGAATCGCGGGCGCGTGTCGCTTGAGAACGCTATCAACAACAGCCCACGCGGATTCGACGGCATCTTGTCGCGTGAACAATGCGCCATCGCCGGCCATTGCATCGCTCAACAGCCGCTCGTACGGCGACTCGGCGCCGAGCAGTTCTTCGACGAGATACAGTTCGCGTTGGTCGCCGACGAACTCTTTGCCCGCTCGTTTGACGCGAGCGGCCAGCGCAATCGCCGCGTTTGGTGAGAGACGGAACCGCAGATAGTTCGCCATCCCGGCGCCCGCTTGTGAATCGGCGAACAAGGCTGCGGGCGGCGACTTGAGCTCGACGATCACTTCCGCCGCGGTTTCGGGAAGACACTTGCCCGACCGCAGGTACCACGGCACGCCGTTCCAGCGCCACGAGTCGATATGCAGCCGCATGGCACAATAGGTTTCGACGTCGGAATCGCGCGCGACGTTCGGCACGTTGCGATAGCCGGCGTATTGCCCGCGCACGACGTCGCGCGACGCGAGCGGCCGCATTGCCTCGAACACCTTGGCTTTCTCGGTGTGGACGGACCCGTAGTTCCGGTCGACCGGTGGCTCCATCGCCAGCAGCGCGACGATCTGGAAGACATGGTTTTGGATCACGTCGCGCAAACATCCGGCCGACTCGTAGAACGCTCCGCGATCGTGCACGCCGAACCGCTCGGCAAGCGTGATTTGCACGCTGGACACGTAATTGCGGTTCCAGATCGGCTCCAGAAATGAATTGGCGAATCGGAAGTAGAGAATGTTCATGATCTCTTCCTTCCCCAAATAGTGATCGATGCGGAAGATCGAGTCTTCCGGAAACGCGGTGTGCGCGATGGCGTTGAGTTGGCGCGCCGAGGCCAGATCGCGGCCGAACGGTTTTTCGACGATCACGCGCGCGTTCTCCGCCAACCCCGCAGTGCCAAGTCCCTCGATCACCGTGCCGAACAGCGACGGCGGAATCGCAAGGTAGTGTGCGGGACGCTGTGCTTTGCCCAACGCTTGTTTGAGCGCTGCGAACGTCACCGGGTCTTTGTAGTCGCCGGACACGTATTGAAGCAGCGACAAGAGCTTGGAGAGCGTTCGCTTGTCCGTGGCGATGCCGGATTGCTCAATGCTGTCGGTTGCGCGTTTGCGGAGGTCCGCGATGGTCATTGGGGGACGGGCCACACCAACGACGGGGACGGTGAGCACACCGCTCTTCACCATACCGTAGAGCGCGGGGAAGATCATCTTGTGGGCGAGGTCGCCGGTCACACCGAATACAACCAGCGCGTCGGACGGAATGGGCTGGCTCTTTCTTTTTGTCATCACGAGCTCCAATGTCGAATGAGCGTTTGTCCCGCGGGCGGAGTGACGATGTTCACGGCTGCTTGCGCTCGAAGATCGACGCCCACTCTTGATAGCGTTGCGCAATGCGCGAGACGGCCTGCTCGCGTGTCGCACGATTCGCCAGGAAGTCGGCGACCGCGTCCCAGAACGTCGTGCGTCCCACCGCGAAGCCGATGAAGCCCGGCACCGATGCGGCGGTCTCGAGCCATGCAACCACTTTCTGTTCGTCGGCACCGCGACCGAGGACAATACATCCGACGGCAGTTCGGCCGTCGCGTTGCGCGGTTTCGACGATCGATACGCAGTCCTCCCGGCGATCGAGTCCTTCGATCTTCCAGACGTCAGGCTCGACGCCGGCGTCCTGGAGCGCGCGTATCGTTTCGAGCATCAATGCGGGGCGAACGTCGAGATCGTAGCCGGCTTTTACGCCACTCTCACGCTCGAGCTGCGCTTCCGTCGCGGGGACGAGGAGCTCGAACATGAACGCCTGGTTGGCGCCGCGACAGTAATCGGACAGGCGCTTGAGTCGCGCGGTCTGTCGAGCATTGAGCGCGGCGTCGCCTTCGGGATTGTATCGGACCAGCACTTTCGCGAACGTCGGAGCGATGGCTTCGATGTGCGCCGCAAAATCGTCGCCGAACTCGAACTCGAATTCGTCGGAGCCACTCAGCTCTGTCGAGACCGCGGTGACATATCCTCGCCGCACGGCGTCTCGCAGAATGTCGGCGCCGAACTCCTCGTCGACGAGAATGCCGGCGCGTTCCTTTGGCAGTCCGTTCGCGACTGCCTCGCGGAATCCGTCGTAGATGACTTGCTTGCTCGCCGTGACCGCGGCGTGTTGCTCCGGCGTGAGCGGCGGGGTGAAATGGCACATGCCCGAGATGTAGGAGTGCCGGTGATCGAACGGCAGGATGTAGAGCGGGCCCTGCGCATTGTGCGTCATAGTGCGTTTCGCGAAGGTGATGACAGCCACCCGCCGGTGAAGCCGGCGGCCCGTAGTCCGGCGACGATATGAGAATTGTCACGCAACAACGTCCAAATCAACCCCGACCGATAGTTCTCGATCATGACGACAATCGGTCCCTGATTGAGACCGCAGTGGAACGACGACACCCAGAATCCCGGCGGCGTACCTGAATCGACGAATGTCGGATTGTACGTCGTCTTGAATCCGTAGGGATGCTCATCGCCGCCGATGTGCAGCCGTCGCATACTCTCGATGGCCGGGAGCACGATCTCTGGCGCGAACGGCAGTGACGCGATGACTCCCCACGGCGCGAGTGTTCCGTCGTCCGGCCCGTCTGGAACACCGCGCGCCACGTATCCGAAGAACTCGCGTTTTACGCCGTCCACGGTGCGTGTGACGTTTCCCGGGCCATCGCTCGCCGTGATTCCCCAATGGTGTTCGTCATACCGCTCGAATCCGCCCGGGTTACGAATGGCATACTGCTGTTGCACGAGCGTGGCTCGTCGGCTGTTCTCGAAGTAGTCGCAGTCGTGCGCGCGCATGAACGCATCCCGAATGCCGCGGAAGTCGATCCACACATGGCTGAGCTGGTGAATGAACAGCGGACCGGCAAACAAGAACGACGTGCCGTAGACCGTTCGCCACTCATAGGTCGAAGCCCACGCGCCGTAGCATTCCGAGGGAATCGAATGGGTGTCGGACCCGAGGGCGAGCAGGTACATCACCAGCGCCTCGTCATAGCCTTTCCATCGATAGGGCAGGAATCCCTTCTCGGGCGTCCAGCCGTGCGACAGCGTTGAACCTCCATTGAGTGCCCACCGCCAGTCGACGCGCGCGTACAACCGCTCACTGAGGTTCCGAATCTCGCGCTCGGCGTCATCGGTTCGGTCGAAGTAGGCGCCGGCGGCGAGCACGCCCGCAATGAGTAGCGCCGAATCGACGGTCGACAGCTCGCTGTTCCACGTTCGCGCTCCGCTGGTCATGTCGAGGAAATGATAATAAAACCCTTTATAGCCCGTCGCGGTTCGCTCTGGACCTTGCTTGCTTTGCCAGAAGAATCGGAGCGTGGCAAGGACGCGCGCCGCCGCCAGGTCGCGCGACATGAAGCCGCGTTCCACTGCCGCTGGGTAACTCGTGAGGGCGAGGCCCACCGCGGCAATGCTCGATGGTGCGCCGTCAGTGTTCGTGTCGATTACCAACCCGTTGGCCGGATTGGTTTCGTGCGCGAAATACGCAAACGCCCGCCGCTGAATGTCATCGAGCCGGCGCGTTTCGTCCGCCACGTCTACGCCGGTTTTTCGGCGTGCCCGCCGAACTGGGAGCGCATGGCCGATAACAGACGGTTTTGGAAGTCCGCCTGGCCGCGCGATGTGAACCGCGCAAAGAGCGCCGCCGACAACACGTTCGCCGGCACGGCTTCATCGATCGCCGCCTCGAGGGTCCACCGGCCTTCACCAGAATCCGATACACGGCCCTGGAAGTCGTCGAGACCGGGGCTGGCGGCGAGCGCCGCGGCGGTGAGGTCGAGCAGCCATGATGCGATCACGCTTCCCCGACGCCAGACTTCCGCCACGTCGGCCAAGTCGAGGTCGTACTGATAGGCCGCCGGATCGCGCAATGGCGTCGTCTCCGCGTCCGCCTCGGCAGCGGC
Source organism: Gemmatimonadaceae bacterium (assembly GCA_039924785.1). Lineage (GTDB taxonomy): Bacteria > Gemmatimonadota > Gemmatimonadetes > Gemmatimonadales > Gemmatimonadaceae > JAQBQB01. The sequence goes on from JBDTAE010000232.1 coordinate 19,092, forward strand.
CGCCTTCCCGACATTCGCGTGTTTCAGAATGTTTAAACCCTCGGCGTACGCGCCCATCATGCCGTACTCGATTCCGTTGTGCACCATCTTCACGAAATGCCCGGCGCCGTTCGGACCGCAGTGCAGATAGCCTTGTTCCGCCGTCGGATTCCGTCCTTCGCGACCTGGAGTCTTTGCCGCGGAGCCGGCGCCCGGTGCGAGCGTGGCGAAGATTGGATCGAGACGCTTCACGACGTCGGGCTCACCGCCGATCATGAGACAGTACCCACGCTCGAGGCCGAGCACGCCGCCGCTCGTTCCACAGTCGACATGGTGCACTTTAGCTGATGCGAGGCGTTTGGCCCGGCTCAAGTCGTCGCGATAGTAGGAGTTGCCACCGTCAACGATCACGTCGCCGGCAGTGAGGTGCGGCAGCAAGCCATCCAGAGTCGCGTCAACGACGGCCGCCGGAACCATCAGCCACACGACTCGCGGCGTCGACAGCTTCCCAATAAAGGCTTCCACGGTTGTAGCGCCGATCGCGCCCTCGGCGGCAAGGGTTTCAACCGCCTTCGCCTGTGCGTCGTACACGACGCACGAATGCCCGCCCTGCATGAGACGCCGCACCATGTTTGCGCCCATGCGGCCAAGCCCAATCATGCCGATCTGCATTGAATATCTCCGTGGTCTTTCTTTAAAATACTCAAGACGGGTGTCAACTCGATGTCCGCTGGCCCTTCGTCAGTTGCGTTCGGGCAGTGACGGACGCATCGGCCCTGATACGAACGTTACGTCCCGACGCAAGCGGGTCCCGTCGACCTCGACTACTTCCCGCTAATAGCTGGCGTCGGCGAGCGATGAACACCTGGCCGCCACGCGAGGTTTTCAGTCAGGACGTAGACGACCATCGCAATGGCCATGACCAAGGCGGCTGCGCGCACACGCCAATCGCGGTGAGCGCGTTTCCAGTACGGGCCATGAACAGGGCCGTTCACTTGGCCGCTTGGTTCTGAATACGGAACGATTCCGAACGCCGACGACTTCGCCACATTGCATTGTCTCCGCGCCGTGGTCGAGTGATTTCGAACGACGGTCGCGTGGCGTGTCGTGCATGGTCGGTGCCGCTTCGCGGATTTACACGGTAAAAGAAAATGTTGTGCGAACGATTCAGGGTGGCGCGATCGATGCACTCCCAATATCACGCACGTCAACGCCGCCCCGCGATATCGCAGCCGACGAGGCGGCGTCAACAAGGATCAGGAGGCATATGTCACGTCGAGATCGCAAGCCGCTACCGTCAAAGGACGACGCCGCGAAGAAGCAGTCGACTACCAAGGGCGCGACCGACGAGTTTCCGGACGCCATTGCACCAAATCCCCCACGCACGACGCTAGGTGGTTGGTTTACCGCGCCGAAATTCGGGTCGGCGGGAAGTGGTGGCGCCGAGCTCGACCCGGGCCCTGAGCGCGACTAAACGCCGGTGGGGCTGTCCGCTTTCGCCTCGCTCGGCCCATCGAGCATTCCTTGCGCAGCAAGGCGACCGGACTCGGTTGGGTCTCCCCGCAGAATCCATTCGAACAGCACGCCGATCAATGCACCGATCGTCGGCCCAACGATGTAAATCCACGTCGTGCTCATGTCTCCGCGAACGAGATCCGGCGCGAGCGACCGTACCGGATTCATTGATGATCCGCTAATTGGCGCTGCCCACAGGCCGGCGAGCGCGATGTAGCCGCCCACTGCGATCGCGCCGTTCGCTCCGACGTTGCGAGCGCCGGCCGCGGTTCCGAGAATCGTGTTGACGAGCCCGGCCGTGAGAAGCGCTTCCATGCTCAGCGCGACCAGCGGACTGACGTCGTGGCCCGGAACGGTGGCGCCGAGGGAGGCCTCGTTGCCAAACATGGCGCGGAGAAAAACTGCCGCGGCCAGGCCGCCGACGACCTGACCGACCAAATACCCGGGCACCCGTCGCCACGGAAAGTTGCGGCGGATCGCAAACGCCACCGTAACAGCCGGGTTCAAATGCGCGCCGCTGACCGTTCCCATGAAGTAAATGATCGCCATGACCATCATCCCTGGTGCGACCACCGCCATCGCGAGCGTTACAGCCCCCGCGCTTCTCACGTGGATCAGCGCACCGCCTGCGGCCACGACGACGAGCAGGAACGTCCCCCACGTCTCCGCAAAGATTCGCCGCCATTCGTGCCGCCGATCCAGAAAGTCGAGCGGTCGCTGCGGCTCCAGCATACGTTCGCGCTGTGCGCGACCTGACGCGGCGGCATCGGACATCTTCTTTCTCCCGCTGGTATCGTCCGCAACTCTCGGAACCTAGCGAACGGCACCGACTATGCTTGTTTCAATGACGCGAGATCGTCCGGCGGACCGCCGAGACACCGCGCTTAACCAAGGTTCCGTTGGCACACAAAGACACTGGCGCCGGTGACGAGACGACATCGCCGGCTCATGCGGCTCCCGGCCACCCTGGGATCGCGCCGCGCTGGACCTCCAGCGCCAAGAACGGCGTGGGGACCGCCGTCGGACCCGCGAGCCGCGTGTGGTTCACAATCTCTCACGGCATCGTGAACGAAGTGTATTACCCGGGCGTCGACCAAGCCAACACTCGCGATATGGGTTTTATCGTCACGGATGGCGAATCGTTCTTTTCCGAGGAAAAGCGCGACACAACGAGCCGCGCGGAGGTGATCGAGCCCGGGGTTCTTGGGTACGAGATCACGAACACCTGTTGCGACGGTCGGTACCGAATTATCAAAACAATCATTACAGATCCCGAACGGGATGTGCTGCTCCAGCACGTGCGGTTCGAGCCATTGCGCGGGAGCCTGTCGAACTTCCGACTGTATGCGTTGCTGGCGCCGCATCTCGCCAATCAAGGCCTCGGTAATAGCGGTTGGTTCGGCGACTACAAGGGCGTCCCAATGCTGTTTGCCGAACGTGGGGCCAGGGCGTTAGCGCTCGCGTGCTCGGCGAAAATCATCGCCGCAAGCTGTGGCTATGCCGGAACGAGCGACGGC
>JBDTAE010000233.1:0-4000 GCA_039924785.1 Gemmatimonadaceae bacterium
CGACGGATGCGCCGTCCAGAGGCGCACGTCTGCCAAACCCGATTCGGTGAGGCTCGCCTGCGCCAGCGGACGTCCGTCGAGGAGCGGGCCCCAGTTCTGGTCGACGGCGTCATTGACGCCGGCGCCCTTTCCATCGAAGAACTGGAATTTTCCGTCGAGCCCCTGACCGTACTGATTTTGAAAGACCGGCAGGCGGCCCGGCGTCTCCGACGTGATCTGCTGGCCCGCCGAAATCGCGAAGCCAGGACCATCGACGCCGTCTTTGCTCGTGATAACCAGGACGCCATTTGCGGCACGGCCGCCGAAACGCGCGGCGGCCTGCGGACCTGTGAGAAATTGGACTGAGGCGATCGTTGAAAGATCCAGATCGCCAAGCGTACTCCCGTAGTCGAAGCCGCCCTGGCCAAAGCGCTGCGCCGACGATGAGAACGACGTGTTATCGAGCGGAATGCCGTCGAGCACGACCAGCGGTTGGCTCGTTCCAAGCACCGAGCGAGGACCACGGTAGATCGCCGACGGAGAGCCGCCGAGTACGTTCGGCGTGAGCACCGACAGCCCCGCGAACCGGCCGACCAGTGCACTCGGAAGATCCACCGCGCCGGCGAGATCGCCCAGCATCAGCGTATCGGTGCTCTGGCCATTCGCCCCGGCCTGAGATCCACCGCGGCGACCCCCCTCCGATGGCTCCGCCTCGATCGGCGGGCGCTCTCCGCTGGTGACCTTGAGGTCGAAGTCCTTCGAGATCGGAAGGCCCTCGAGCTTGACGTCGGCCGAGGAGGGCGCATAGTGCACGCGACGATCGGACACCACCACCGACATGCGCACTGTCTGCCCGCGCACACTCGACGACTGAACGATGAAACTATAATAGCCGTCGGTGTCGGTGACGCGGTCGATCTTGAGCGAAAGGATGCGCACATGCGCATTCGGCACCGGCCCGCCCTCGGCCGTGACGTGGCCCGATACGGTCACGGCCTGCTGCGCGGCAATTCGATGCGCCGGCACGAAGAGAAGGACGCCCGCCGCCAGCGCTTTCCAGGAATTCACGTGGTTCATCTGTCAGGATTTCAGGGGGTCACGCCGAACACGAGATACCGCGGCGTGGTTTGGATCGTTGGTACAGTGACGCCGATCTCACCAAACTGGTTTCGGCCCCAACAGGCCACGAAGCCATCGACCGTCAGCGCGCAGGTTTGTTCCGATCCAGCAGTGATGGCTTTGAATTTGAGATCCGTAACGACCACCGTGGGCGTCGTCCGGTTCGTCGTCGTGCTGTCGCCGAGCTGTCCCGCGGAGTTGTTGCCCCAGCAGTACGCCGTGCCGTCGGAGGTCAACGCGCAGGCGTGCGCGTTTCCAGCGGCGATCGATGAGAACGGCGGCGCTGAGGGGTACGACGTCGGAACCGATTGGCCGAAGAGAGCCCCCCAACAGTACGCGGTGCCGCCGGAGAGACCACACGTTCCGCTGCCCGCCGCGGCAATCGCTTGGAACTTGAGACCACCGCTCACCGCCGTCGGACCGCCGCGGTTCGCGCCGGTGCCGTCGCCGAGTTGCGCGCTCTGGTTGAGCCCCCAGCAGAACGCGGTGCCGTCGGCGATGAGGGCGCAGGTGTGCGCGGCCCCCGCCGTCAACGAGTTGAACTTGAATCCGCCCGCGACCGGGCCCGGAGCGAAACGGTCCGTTGTACCGTTGTCGCCCAATTGCCCGGATCCATCCGAGCCCCAGCAATAGGCCGTATGGTCGCTCGCGATCGCGCAGTTGTGCTGCCCGCCGGCTGTGACCTGCAACCAGGCAGTGTTGCCCGGCAGCCGCGTCGGAACGTTGGTCGACGGAACCGCGCCTGTGGTGTCGACGTCAGCGTTAATGCCCCAGCAGTAGATGGCCAAGACGTCGCTGATGCCGCAGAAATGCGCGCCGCTCGATGCGCCGACGATCGACGTGAAGTGGATGCCGCCCTTGGTCAGCGTTGGGATGGACCTGCTCGCCGCGTCGCCCGTTCCGATTTGCGGCGCCTGGCCGAAGCAGCTGACGAATTGATCGTTGGTGAGGGCGCAGGTCGCGGTTTGTGTGGCGGCGAGCGCGATCGCGGCGTAATGCACGGTGCCGCCCGTCGCGGTGGCGTGCAGCGTGATTTTCGCCGCTTCGACGCTCGCGACGAGCTGCTGGTCCCCCACGAAATCACCCAGCGTCCAGATGCTGGGGCTCGCCACGCCATCGACGCCCGTGGGCACGACGCTCGTCGCCACGCGGCCGTTTCCGGTGGGCGTGAACGTGATGGGAATACCGGGCCGCGGATTGCCTGCCGTATCCACGAGCTTGACCGACGGCTTGACGGAAAGCGCCGACAGGATTGGACCTGTCTGTCCGTCTCCCGCGATGATGGCGAGTGGCGCAAAGGACTTGACCGAGAAGGTCACCGGATTCCCCGTGACGTAGGTAAGCGCGGTCACGCTGTCCACCTTGCTCACGATAGTGGCCGTTACGGTATTGAGACCCGCTGTGGGTCCGAGCGTCCATTTGGCGGCTACGATTCCCGTGTTCGTGACCGTGTCGTATTTGGGAGAAACCGTTCCGCCGCCGGCGGTGACGGAGAATAGGACGAGCGAGCCTGTTCCGGGGCCGCCAATCGGATTCCGTACGAGAACGCGAATGGAGTCGATTGGCGAAACACCGGGGTTGATCGCGTTTGGCGGGCTAAAATGGAAGGTATCGATTCTGGCGGCACTTCCGCGGGTACAGTGAACGCCAATGGCACCAGCTGTCACGCCAAGTGCGGAAGCCGTGACCACCGTCACACCGGTATCGCGGCACATGAGTGCACCATTCAGCCCGAAATGTCCGATCGAATCGATCGTGCTTTTCCAGACGTAGGGAAGATTATTTACAGTTTTGCCGGCGGCGTCCTTCGCCGTGGCAGTCATGATGACTGTCGTTCCGAGCTCGATGTTGCGCGATCCGCTGTCGATTGTGATTGACGAAAGCGTGATGGGCGGGTTCAGCAATGTGAGATCGCCGCCACCACAACTGAGGAGGAGCACGGCGACGGGGGCAACAATGAAAACCACGAACTTCCGCCACCTCAACGACATGACGTGCTCCACATTTCAGGGAAAGGTACCAGCGGTTCGGCAGGTCCACTAAAGACGCTGCGCCTCAAGTATCGACACGTCGACGCCGAATCTTGGTTTACCGAGGCATGAAGAATCCGCGATGCTGCGTTTTGCTATAGCGCGGGAACGTTAAACCTAGTGCAGTTTGCGAACAAGGTGACCTACATTTCCCTGGTGTATCTTTGAATAAGCACGACTCCAACCGCGTCTCAATCATGTTCTGGGTTTTCGTACGCCGCGCACTCGTTTTCGGGCTGCTAGGCGTTGTCGCACATGCGTCGCAATCTTCCGCGCAAGCGGTCCCTGATACGGTAGGCTCCGAAACGCGTGCGCAGTTGCTTGCTCGAGCCAGGCACGCGGACAGCCTTCACCTCACGAGCGAGGCTTTCCTCGCGCGAGCGCGCCTTCAGGATGGTGATTTCGAGGTCGGAGATCGCATCATCATTCAGTACTCGGCGCCCGCATTGAAACAATCGGACACGACCGTAACCATTCGCCTCAACAAGGTGCTCCCGTTGCCGGAACCGTTGGGGGACATAAACGTTAATGGAGTCCTTCGCTCCGAGCTCCGCGATAGCGTCGCCAAACGCTTCAATACGTATTACAAAGACGCGATCGTTCGGGTCATTCCATTGATTCGGTTGTCGATCGCGGGCGCGGTCCGCAACGCCGGGTTTTTCTACTTACGCACCGACCAACCGGTGAACGACTTGATCACCGGCACGGGTGGTCGCGATCCGGCCGCGGACCTCGACAACGTCGTAATTCAGCGGGGGGACCGCGTGTTGTGGGGGAAAGAAGATGTGAAAGCCGCCTTTGCTGACGGTCTGACGGTTGAACGTCTCGGCCTGACGTCTGGCGACGAAATGGTCGTCGGATTCAAGAGCGGC
>JBDTAE010000234.1:0-21797 GCA_039924785.1 Gemmatimonadaceae bacterium
TCGTCCGCGTCTACTCGCAGAATGTTCAGCCGTCGCTCGGGACGATGACGTATAGTCCGACGGCGTCGTGCTGATGAGCGTAAGGATCTCAGTGCCTCGCCAATGTTGAGTCTTTGACTCTACATCACTCGTTGACAACTCTCTAATCCTGGTCTCCGACACGCGGCTCGGCCGCGATCCAGCTGCCAAGCAAATGGGCGTAGAGTTCCGGGCGATACGTTCGTGATAGGCGCAGCTTCGCCCCCGTTCGGAGCACGATAACGGCGTCGCCCGCGAACCAGGGCTGGATTTCGACGATGCGGTCGAGATTCACGATGTAGCGGCGGTGAATTCGCGCGAACTGGTCTGGATCCAGGTGCGCCTCAACGGCCGTCAACGTCATTCGAATGACGTGAGTTGTGGCGCCGACGTGGATGCGGACGTAGTTGCCATCGGTTTCCCACCAATCGACGTCACCAGTGCGCACGATTCGAATGACTCCGTCGATCTTGACGGCCACCCGAAGCGTCACGCCGCTGCTCCGTGTTCGAGCGGCATCCTCTTCACATGAGCACGACATGGGTCTAGTCGTTCGACGCTCCCGCTTTGACAGGCGACCCGGATGTGCCGTCGGACCAATTGGGGACGACGACGAAGAAGATGGTCGTCTGTTCGTAAGACGAGGAATCGGACATCACCGGCGAGCCGGGCAAGTTGGCGCCCCACGCACCGTCCGCGGTACGAGGCGCAAAGAACATCACATGCGGACGCCACGCACCGCCATCGTCGTTCAGGTAGGCGCCCTTCGACATCATGTAGCAGAGCGCGCCGGGCTCCGGCGCTTTGAGCTTGCCCGCCGCCCAATCTGCTGTTTCCAGTTTTCGCATTTCGGCCTTTGATGCGCTGGTGAGGACGCGCTTGGTGCGCGCGAGGTACCGCGGCAGCACGGAACGCGCGGAAGTCGCATTGTCGCACTGTGGTGTCCGAATCTTGGGATTCCAGAACTGCGGATCGGCGAAGTTCACGTCCCAGGACCGGCCGACGAAGCACACGAAGCCGTTCGTCCCGTTGACTGCGGTCTCGTAGCCCCGCGCGCCCAACACGAGGACCTCCGCGTGGTCCGCGATCGAAGCCGGCGCCGCGCTGCGCGCGAGACCAATCTCTTCGGTCCGGTTTGCGATCATGTATTGGGACACCGGTGCCATCGTGAGATACGGGTTGGCGCCGACCGCCACGGATTGGCTCCGAGCCGCTGTCGCGGTCAGGAAGCACAGCGACGCGGCCCACGCACCGCGGCGCGAACGAACCTCCAATCGACTTTTTCTCATCATAGTTGTCTCATCATGATTGTTCTGTCGGTCTTCACGATTTGCGATCAGACGAACAGTCATCGACGCTCGCGGAAAAGCGGCGCATCAATTTTTCGAGCGCTCCCGCCCAACCGCCGTCGTGGCTCCGAGCAGAGCCTTCGCCCGTCAAGCCGGAATGAACGAGCGTGAGCTCGGTTCCGGTCTCGATGGGCCGCAAGCGGATCTCCAGGCACGAGACTTTGCCCTGCTCGTCCAAGACGCCGCCGGAAGTCCATCGCCAGCTCATGACCACGCGCTCCGGTCGTTCGATCTCGAGGAACTCACCGGCGCATTCGTGCTCGAAGCCATCGGCAGTTCGAAAACGCACGCGGAAACTCCCAGCTACGTGCGCATCTGCTTCCGCGCTGATTGCCGGAAAATCGTCAGGCCCCCACCATGAGCCGATGCCTTCAGCGGTGACGAGCGCATCAAAGACGATGGCCGGCCGCGCGGCGATGCGGCGGACAAGCGAGACCTGGGTCATCGGTGTCCCTTCTTCGCTTTCGCCTCGATGGCTTCGGTGTAGGCAGCGAGGCGATCGAGACTCCCCGACCAGAACCGTTCGTACTGTTGAAGCCACTGCGCCGCGGGTTTGAGAGGCCCCGGCGCGATCTCGACCTGCACCGTCCGTCCGGTCTTGGCCCGGCGAATCAGTCCGACCTCGGCGAGCACGTCCAAGTGCTTCATCACGGCTGGCAGCTTGATGTCGAACGGCTCGGCGAGTGCGGTGATCGAGAGCGACTGTTCGCGCGCCAAGCGAGTGAGGACGGCGCGGCGAGTCGGGTCGCTCAGTGCCGCGAACACGCGGTCGAGGCGATTCTTAGAAGAGTTCACCATATGGTGAACTATTAAGCCGCGACGCGGAGTGCGTCAACCCATCGGGATGCGCTGCGGTCGCCGTCGCCGCGGCCTTCTGCCGGCTGCCGTCCTCAATGACGCGTGGACATCATCCGCGTGATGCCGTAGCATCAATTCATGCGAACCACGATCGACCTCGACCCACATCTGCTCCAGCGTCTCCGGGACGAAGCTCATCGACGCGGCATTCCGTTCAAGCAGCTCCTTGCCGCGACGCTGCGGCGCGGCCTCGACGAGGCGGCGCGCCCACGAGGTCGGTATCGGTGTCCGACTCACGCAATGGGCGCATCGCGCGTCGACGTCGGTCTCGACTCGGCGCTTCGTGTACCCGACGTCCTCAACGACGGCGAAACCGTGCGCAAATTGAAGCTGCGACGGTAAGCGCGCGTGATCGTCGTCGACTTGAACCTTTTGCTGTACGGAGTCAACCGCGATAGCCCGCGCCACCGCGCGGCGAAAACGTGGCTGGAGGATGTATTGTCCGGGGACGAGGCGGTCGGCGTCGCCTGGGTAGTCTTGCTCGGATTCATTCGCTTGACCACGAATCGTCAAATTTTTCCAAATCCGCTGTCCGTTGAGGACGCGGTTGCGGTAGTCGATTCCTGGCTCGATCGGCCTTGCGTCGTGCTTGTCACGGCGGGCGACCAGCATTGGGTGATTCTGCGGGAGCTACTCGCGGCCGCGGGCGCAGCAGTCAATCTCACGACCGACGCACATCTCGCGGCACTCGCGATCGAACACGGAGCCAGTCTCTGTTCGACCGACGGCGATTTTGCGCAGTTCCGTCAGCTGCGTTGGCAAAATCCGCTGGCGCCGCAGCGGTAGCAACGTCTGCCAGCTTCGCGGCCAAACTAAACGTCCTCCCAGATTCGCACGGCGGTCAACGCCGCGGAATCACGGTCGGGCACAAGGTGCCAAGCGATTGGTTGCTCGTTCCACCAGATTCCGGAAGCTTGCGTGATCGTGTTGGGCAGGGACGTCGTCGCCTCCGAATTTCGTGAGAGCCGCGCGTCACACGTCCACGTTCCTCCTACAACAAACAGCACGCCAGCCGCACACTCGGCCAACTCCGCGCGATTGCGAAGTATCTGAACTTCGGCACGCACGGCTCCCCGGCGCGTCATGACGTTGAAGTCAGTCGACACGCCGCCGAGGAGTGACGCGTCGATCTGGTCGTCGCCGGAAAACGCGAATGGCACGAGCGGAGTCGTCAGCCGGTGATCGGTGCGCCCATCGTGCGACGAGAGGCCGACACCGTCGCCGTTTAGCAGAACTAGAATGCGATCGATCTCCGGGAACCGGGAGAACGGACCGCTCGAGGACACTTCGGCGATGCTTGCGCGCCAGATAAAATCGTCGATCGCTGATCCGATCGGCAGTCGCGCAATCTCTTGCGTGCGGCCGCCGCCGTTCTTCCACGGCGTGGACGTCAGCATCGATCGATCGAAAGTGATGAGCGTCATATAGACAGAGAATCATGGCGTTTGACGACGGAGTCACGCGTCACGGCCAGTAGTGCACCGCGCCAGTGTGATCGGTGCCAGGCGAGGCGAGTTGTCCGCAGCGGATAGGCGGTGGACCCGGTGGAGTCTCGAATCAATGAGGGTTCCGATATACTGGATGACGATGAGACTCAGCAACGATGTGTGTCCTGCGTGCAACAGTTCCTCATTCCTTTCGCCAATTGAACGTCGCACGCCGGGCGTCAGCTAACGGTTGAGCTCGGACCCATTCTTGCGGTTTAGATCGGTTCTGGTTTACAAATCCCCAGCCAAGGTCCAATCAATGCATCCCGCTCAACGCGCTTCATGGATTGTTGGTCTCATCGTCGGCGCTTCGGCGGTGGTACCCGCCGTTGGTGCCGCACAAAGCTTCAATTTTGAATCGGCGACCCCGGGTACGTACACGACGTTCGTGACGTCGTCAGGATCGCAAACGCTGACCGTTACCGCGGAAAATCCGGGAGGTTTCGTACAGATTCAGAACGTTAGCGTTTCGCTTCTGGGTTTGCTCAGCGCGGTAGGATCGAACAATGCGACAGAGAGTCTTGGCGATTTCTCGCCCCTTCGCTTTTCGTTCGCCCAAGCGATCGGCAGCATTACGTTTGGTTTCGGCGATAATGGGGGCGACTCTGATACTCCGGCTGAGATCCAGGCGTACGACGCGCTGAACAATCTGCTTGGAACGTTCGATACGCCGTATCCTGCGGGTGACGGCGATGGCGCGACCGATACCCTGATGTTCGGTGGTGCGGGCGCCAGTTACTTCATTGTTTCGAGTGGAACCGACAGCGGCAATGCAAACAGCATTGGGTGGGAAGTTGTCGACAGCGCGCCGGTTGGGCTTTCGGCAGCGCCCGAGCCGGCCAGCCTCGCTTTGATGGCGACCGGACTGATTGGCCTCGGCGGCATCGCGCGTCGTAAGCAGAAATCTGTAAAGTAAGCGCGGACCCGCGACTCGCGCGCGATTCGGGCTCACTCGTAGCGCAACGCTTCGATGGGATCGAGGCGGGCCGCGCGCCGCGCCGGCCACACTCCAAACACCACACCCACGAGCGCCGAGAACGCGAACGCCATGAGCACCGATGATGCGCTTACCGTTGCGTTCCAATGCACCGCCGCGCGCATCACGAGCGCCCCGCCAAAGCCGAGCAACGACCCGAGCACGCCACCCAACAACGACAGCACGACGGCTTCCGTCAAAAACTGAAGCAACACGTTTCGGTGCGTCGCGCCGAGCGCTTTGCGAATGCCAATCTCTCGCGTTCGCTCAGTCACCGAGACGAGCATGATGTTCATGATGCCGATCCCGCCAACGAGCAGACTCACCGCGGCAATGCCGGCCAACAGCGTCGTAAACGATTGCGTCGTCGCCGCGAAGGCGTTCAGAAAATCGGCCTGATTGCGCGTCTGAAAGTCGTCCGGCTTTCCGGGAAGAATATGATGGGCTCGGCGCATGATGCGCTCGATGTCGCCCATGGTCTTCGGAATCATCGCCTCCGACGGCGCGAGCACGTCAATCGTTCGCAGCAACCGAGTGTCGAGCACGCGAAATCGCGCGGTGTTGAGCGGAATTAGAATTTGATCATCTGGATCGGAGAACCCCGTTGCGCCGCCCTTCGCCGACAAGACGCCAACGACCGTAAACGGAATGCCGTTGATGCGAATTGTTGAATCGAGCAGCGCTGCGGGAGTAGTGTGCAGATTCGCGACGACCGTCGCTCCGAGGACGGCCGATCGCCGCCGGCCATCGTCGTCTGCCTTCGAGAACATCATACCCGCCGCTATCGCGTAACGCCGGACGTCGAGGCAATTCGACGTGGTGCCAATGACCTGTGTGCTCGTGTTCGCCCCTTCGTACTGAATTTGCAGTTGCCGCGCCATCTCCGGCTCGACCGCCGCGAGGTACGTGCCCTGCGCCCGGAGCGAATCGGCGTCTTCGACATATAACGGAGCGCGGTCGCTCTGTGAGACGACGCCTCCCACGGCGACTTGCCCTGGGACGACGGTGAGCAATGTCGTCCCGAGCGCCGCAATGCGCGTCGACACCGAATCCTGCGCGCCGCGCCCGAGCGCAACCATCGCGATGACCGCACCGACACCAATCACGATGCCGAGCATCGTGAGCAGCGAGCGAAGGATGTTGACGCGCAGCGATTCAAACGCGACAAAGATCGTTTCGATGAGCAACATGGTCAGCGGCCTCCGCCCCGGTTGCCACCGTTTCCGGACCGGCCACCGCCGGTGAGGCTGTTGAGACCCGATCGACTTTGAATGCGCTGCAGCGTGGTGTCTCGGCTCGCTTGGACTCGCACGTCACTCAGCAGCGCGACGCGCTCACCCGGCGCGAGACCCGAGACGACACTTGTCACGTCGTAGTTCCCGCTGCTCAGCGTAACCGCCCGCGCTGAGAACCGCTTCGTTGTTGTGTTCTGCACGAAGACGATGCCGCGGTGAAGTGCGCCATCCGCCGGCGCGGTGCTTTCCCGGCGCGAGCGAATGCGACGGTCCCATCCGCGCTCCCGCGGCGGCCGCGAGCAGAATTCCTTGCGCCCCTGCCCGAGCCCGGCGCGGAGCCACTATCGGACGCGGGCGATGCCGACAATTCCGCGCCCAAGGTACGAGCTTCCGCCACCGAGGCGATGGCGTCGTTCGGCACGGTCACGGCGCCGACCAATCGACTGATGCCGATCGTCGCGTCGCTGTTCATCCCGGGGAGCCAAAGGCGAGCAGTATTGTCTAATGAGACGAGCACCGGAAGCATCGTGACGCTTTGTTGCACGATGGCCTCCGGCGAGATGCGCGTGACGGTTCCGTGGAAGGTCTGATTTGGAAACGCCGAGACCGACACGCTGACGTCCTGCCCGACCTTGATGCGGCCGATGTCGCTCTCATTCACGAGCGCGCTATCCAGCACTTTGCCGAGATCGGCGATCGTGACCAGGGTCGTGCCGCCGCCGACAACGTTTGTTGCGGACGCAATCACCTGACCAAGCGAGACCTGTTTGTCGATCACGGTGCCGGCCATCGGCGCAAGCACGGTGGCGTCCGCGAGATTGATCGCCGTGACCTGCATGTTGGTCTGAGCAGTGGCGACGGCGGACACTGCGCTACTATTAGGAAACTCCGGCAGCCTCGTGTTCTTGCGGCGTCACCACGCGCTGCGCCAGCATCGTATCTTCGCGGCTCAGCTCGATCCGCTGCGCTGCCAGGTTGTCCTGTGCCGACTTGAGCGCCGCGACGGCCGCGTCGTACTCGCTCTGCATTTGCCGCGGGTCCACCTGCACGAGCAACTCGTTGGGCGATACCCGCGAGCCGACATTGACCGGCATCTTGACGATTTGCCCCGACGCCTTCGACTTGATCTGCACTGCGTCGACGGGCTCGATCACTCCGGTCGCCTCGACGTTGACGACCACATCCTGGTTCACGGCCGGCGCCGTATCGATGCTGAACGCGGCGCGCGGATTGTGACTGCACGACGCGACACTGACAAGGGCGCCTGCGGTCGCTCGAACGAGGATGAAGTGCAATGGGCGTTTCATTGGTTCGGTCCTGATGGGTTCACGACTGAAAGACGCATCCCCCCACACGCTCGTTAAGCTGAGCGTAAGCGTTGTCTAATATAAACCGCATAAAGACCTCGTGCTCGGGGGCTGACGGTCAACGACGCCGATGTGCGTCCGTAATGACGGTCGCCGGGAGGTGGCTCGACGCCAGCGAACCGGCCAACGCGACGACGGCCAAGAGAACGGCCGCACCGTAGCGGCCGCCATCCGCGTGATTGCGTCCCCCTTTATCAGTGCTACGCGACCGCAGCGCGATTCGCTCGCAAAGATTTCTATCGCATGAGTATTTCCCAATAAACGCGATCCGACCGCGACACTCGCGGGTAGCAACCGGTACACCCCGCAATCAGGCCTCACCGTCCGTCCATGAAACCAATGCGTGTTCGACGATTCCTGACGCTTTCGACGATATTCGTGCTGGTTCCTGCCACCACCCACGCGCAAGCAAAAACGCAGGCAAAAGCGAGCGCGCGGAAGCAATCGCTGTCGCTCCGCGGCTTGAGCGCAGACTACGAAGCCCTGGTGAGCAAGGTCTCGCCGAGCGTTGTCGAAGTGATGGTCAGCGGATTCGGAGTCGTCGCCGACGAGGCGACAAGCAACGTCGGCGTGACCCTCGGCCACGAGCGCGGGTTGGGTTCAGGCGTGGTTGTCTCCGCGGACGGCTATATCGTCACGAATGCACACGTCGTCGCCGGTGCGGATCGCGTACGCGTCCGCATCAGCGGCGATTCAACCGATGATCAAGTGTCGCAATTCCTTCGCGGCGAGAGCGGTCGAATCGTGGATGCTCGCATCGTCGGTGTCGATTCGGATCTCGATCTCGCACTCATCAAGGTCAACGCCGCCGGACTCCGGGCGATGCCGCTCGCGGACTATCACAAGATCCGTCAGGGCGAGCTCGTGTTCGCCGTGGGCGCTCCGGAGGGGTTCAGCAATTCCGTGACGATGGGCGTCGTCAGTTCCGTCGCGCGCCAGCCGGATGCCGACGTCGCGTCGTTGTACATCCAGACAGATGCCGCGATCAATCTTGGGAATAGCGGCGCGCTCGTAAACACCGACGGACAGCTCGTCGGACTGAATACCTCCATCGTCACCAAGTCCGGCGGCAGGGAAGGCCTCGGGTTCGCGATTCCGAGTGCCGTCATCGAGTCTGCCATTCCCGATCTGCGCGCGTTTGGGCATGTGCGGCACGGCTTGATCGGCATCAACATCCAAGCGAACTCGCCCGAGTTGGCGAACGGATTGCACCTTTCGCAGGCGAGCGTCGTGCTTGTGACCGATGTCGCCCCGCATGCTCCGGCGGCCGACGCCGGGGTAGGCGTGCGCGACATCATCGTGTCGATTGACGGAGCACCAACACCAACCATCGCCGTGTTCGGAATCATCATGCGCGCGCACCGGGCCGGAGACAGTGTCAGTGTGCGCCTTTTGCGTGACACGTCCGTGGTGGCCGTCAAGCTCGGCGTGATCGAACAGGACCGGCAGTCCGATCGCCTCATCGATCTCGCCCGGCCGAGAGCGAACCGCATCCCGCAACTCGGCATCGTTGGCGTGGAGGTCACCGGCGACATGTCGAACATGCTGCCGCAATTGCGGGTTGCATCCGGAGTCATCGTCGCGGCGAGGCTCGAACAATCCACGTTCGCCGAGAACCCGTTGGTTGCGGGTGACATCATCCACGCGGTCAATCGAACGCCTGTGGAGACGCGGAGCGATCCGCTGGCCGCAGTCCGCGCTGCCCGCGTCGGCGCGCGTGTCGTCTTGCAGATCGAGCGTGACGGCCGAATGTCCTATTTGACGATGCGGCTGGAATAGCTCTGCGCCGCGGTGTGTCGGCGGTCGCGTGTTCGGGCGACATGCAGTGCGCGGCAATCGCGGTCGCGAATGTCGTCGTCGTCGCCTCGAACAGCGCGGACATGTCGTCGGCAGGCGCGATCATCCTCGCGAAACCCGCGATGATTGCGTCGAAAGGCGTGAGCGTCGTCTCGTCAGGACCGATCGTTGTCGCGGCGGATCGAGCGTGGCTAACTGTGGCCAACTGCTGAACGCGGACTGGAGCGGAATTCGGCGGACGGACGCGGAGACTGCGTTGAACAGGAGTACCGCCAGAAGCGATTTTAGCAAAAAACAATTGAATGAGCGTTTGTGAACGCCCTTCTCGAATGCAGGCTCTTCGAACGCCATCGCTCTCAACGCTGTTGCTTTGAGCGCAGTCTCCGCGTCCGTCCGCCGAATTCCGCTCCGGTCCGCGTTCGCCCTTTGGTGCAGCACACCGAGACGACGACCGCGGCATCGTGCAAGCGGATCGCTAGCAGCCCTCAAGGTCTAGCCGCGGAGGCTGGGGCAGTGCCGTTCGGCGACGAGGCCGTGCACCAAGCCATTGGTGCGGTGATCGGCGTAGGTCACGGACCGACCAATGCGCCGCGAAGCAAACCGATGCTTGCTGCGCCGCCGAGGGCGAGTCCGTCGGTTCCTCAGCACACCATTTTGCACGCGGCCGCGCGTTTCGTCAGATCGGACGAGTCCACTCGCTGGAATCGTTCCGACTTCTTGCAGTGCCGCGACATCGACGACCTCGACCGTCGTCGCGAAGACGAAACCGCCGCTGTACGCGATGTCGACGCCGCTGATGAGGCCTCCTTTTACAGTTTCCTCATGCAGCCCATCCGTCGCAACCAGTACGCTGCGGAACCCGAATTCTGTATTCTCGTTGTTGTACGCGTAGATGCGAGCGGCTGTCGGCCCGCGAAACAATGCGGTTCGACCCCGTGTGCCCCGGGCCGAGCGCGGTCCGTTGCGTCGTGTTGTCGAACATGATCGTGCCGGCATTGCGCGGACTCACGCTCGTGTAGAGTCGACACCGCGATGCTCTGCGGCGAATCCGGAATGGGAACGATCTCCTCGGCGTAGGCGTTTCTCAGGAACGAGTCGCCCGGGACCGAGATCCCGATGTCCTTGACGAAATAGCCGCATCAGCGTTCAGCACCCGTGGTTGGTTGACGCGGCCCAGCGGACTGCATTCAACGTGCGGCGGCAGTTTCAGATGCTAGTCAGGCCGCTTGCCGATGAACTGCACCACTGCCGCCAGGCCTGTGTGGCCCTTGCCTTCGCGAACCTCTCGCTGCACCTCCTGAAGGAGCAGGGGTTGGAGATTCGGAAACTCACTTCTGATTTTGGCTGCGGTCATCAGCATGTCCACATCCTTGGGCCCTCCTGTGTCCCGTGCAAGCTGCGCTTCGGAGTAGGCTTCGAGGATAAGAATGCCGCCGGGGTTCAAGGAACGCTCGACGAGAGGGTAGAGTCGGTTCCGGATTGCGCTCGGTAGATGCGCGAAGATCGAAACGGCGGATCCATAGTAGCCTTGCGTCGGCGCGAAGTGACCGAGGTCCACAACCTCTGTTCGGATGGTGAGGTTCCTCGAGAGTGCCAGCGCTTGTGCCTTGGCCAGTCCCACTTCCGACTGGTCCACCGCATGCACGTCCAAGCCGAGCGACGCGAGAAAGACACCATTCCGGCCTTCACCTTCGGCCAAGGAAAGGGTCGGTCCGAGCAACAGCCGTGCATGTTCCGCGAGGAAAGCATTCGGCTCAGTGCCGTAGATGTACTCTGGTACCGCGTAGCGCTCGTCCCACATGTTTGCTCCAGTCGTTGCGCTTATTCGGACGCGAGCGCAACCATCGGATCGACGCCCGCCGCACGCCTCGCCGGAATTACACACGCCAGCAGCGACGCGACGCCAATGATCGCCGCGGCGATGAACAGCGTCGGCAAATGGACCGCCGGCGTGTCGAACAACACGCGCTGCATCATTCGACCGGCCGCCAACGTGCCGACTGTTCCAATAGCAACTCCGACTCCGAGCAAGCGCAGTCCTCGGGCGAGATACTGTCTGCCGATCTCGTGCGGTTGCGCGCCGAGGGCGATACGAACGCCGATCTCACGACGACGCTGGGCGACGGCGTAGCTCAACACGCCGTAGGTCCCAATCGTCGCAAGCAGCAGCGCGACAATCGCGAATACGGCGGCCAGCAGCGCGGGCGAGCGACGCCCGGCCAGACTGTCCGACACCCGCGCGTCCATGGGTCGCACCGACGTTACCGGAAGCTCCGGATCGATGCCACGCGCCAGGCGCGCAAGCGACGCTCCAAATGCATCGGACACCTGCCGCGTGCGGGCTACCATATAGAAAGTGGCGTCGACATCGAAGGACATCGGAAAGTATGCAGCGCCTTGCCCCGCCGCCTCGGTGACGTCAGCCTGCTTCACCGCGCCGACGACGCCGACGATCGTGTACGCTAACGCGGCGTTGCCTTCGTCGCCGCCGCGATAGATCTGCCGACCGACCGCAGTCGCCCCAGCCCAATAACGTTTTGCAAAATCCTCATCGATGACCGCGACGCGAGCATCGCGATGCGAATCGGTCGTCGTGAGATAACGACCCTCGCGCAACGAAACGCCGATCGCCGCGAAATAGTCGCCAGTCACGCCATACGAGTAGTGGCCGTGCAGCGACTCGCTCGCGCGCGGCGCATATCCGCGCGCCGTCACATTGCTCTTGATCGTGTTTCCGCTCAATGGAATGTTCGTGATCGCGCCGGCGGCCACGACTCCCGGCTGACGCGCCATCGTTTCGTCCAGCTGGTCGGCGAACGCGACGATCGATGCAACGCTGCTGTACGACGCGCGCGGCAAATTGATCTGCCCGGTGAGGACGCCGCCTGCATTGAACCCAGGCGACACGTGCATCGCACGCCGAAGGCTCGTTCCAAGCAGTAGCGATCCGGCGAGCAGCACGAACGCCAACGACACCTGCGCGACGATGAAAGCATGGCGCAGGTTGTTCGCACCGCGACCGGCCGTTGCGCCGCGCGACTGCGCTCCCAGCATCTCGGCGGGCTGGCCGCGCAGTTGAAAGAGCGCGATTGGTAGCGCGAGCGCGACACCTATTACACACGCGGCCAAAATGGTGAGCGCCGCCGCGCGAGCGTCGACCGCCACGTGCGCGCCGAGCGGTAGCTGGTCGACACCCAGAAGTTCGATTGCGCGCACGCCCGCATCACCGACCGCTAGTCCGAGAAGGCCGCCCGCGAGCGTCAACACGAGCGTCTCAGCGAGGATCTGACGAACGATGTGCGCGCGGCTCGCACCAATCGATTGGCGAATGACGAGCTCCTTTGCGCGCGCCGCGGCTCGAATCGATAGGAGGTTGGCAAGATTGACGACGCCGATCAGGACGAGAATCAGGACGCCGGCTTGCAACAGCAGCAGCATCGGACGGATGGAAGCGACGTGATCTCCGTGCAGCGATCGCACTATCGATTTGAAGCCGGCATCAGCCATCAGCTTTGCTTGCGGATCGTCACGCTCGACGGCGGCGTTATGGGCGTCGAGTTGGTTCTGCACGTCGGCGACTGAGAAGCCTGGGCGTAGTCGCGCGATCATCTCGGCGTTGCTGCCGGAGTGGCGTTCGTTCGGGCCACGCTTCGCCGCCTCGGAAGCGAGTGGCACGATGATCCGTGATTTCGATGAGAGAAAACTAAAATCGCGCGGCAGAACGCCGACGATGATGCGCGGCACGCCGTTCATGCGAATCGTGCGACCGATCGCGGCGCTGTCGCCATTGAATCGCTCGTGCCAGAATGCGTCAGTCAACAGCGCGACGTTGTTGCGCCCAACATCCATCTCATCCTCGGCAAAGGTGCGGCCGATCCGTGGCGCGACGCCGAGCGTCGTGAAGAAGTCCGATGTGACTTGAAGGATGTCGGCGCGCTCGGTGGCGCCGGTCTCACCGATGATTGCCGAACCGCTGCGGTAGAGCGATACCGCAGACAGCGCGGGGATCTTGCCGCGGCGCTCGTAGTAGTTCGTCACGGAACTGCCGTCGCGATCGACGCCGGCGTTGGGATAGGTGTTGTAGATCGCGACCAGTTCGTCGGCGCGCGGGAATGGTAGCGGGCGAAGGAGCACGCCGTCGATCACCGCGAACACGGCGAGATTGGCGCCCAGGAAGAGCGCCAGCGTCAGGAGTGCGGTGGCGGTGAACCCGGGCGTGCGGAGGTAGCTCCGCGTGACGACGGCAAGTTTCATGGATCACACCGCGGGGACAGGTTGACGGAGACCGACGACACCGCAGGCACTAACGCGGAAATCGCTGTTTCGGTTTCGGAACGACGACCTTCACCGCGGCGCAGAGCGAATACTAAAAAGTGCTGTCTTCAGCTATCGCGAGGACGGGCGCGTCCTCGCGATAGAGAGCTCAACGCCCAAACTCCGCCTCGTAAAACGTCACGATCCTCTGCCGCGCATCGAACCCATGCCACGGCTCGGGACTTGGCCCTCCGCTGATGTTCCGACTCAGCGGCCCGTGGTTGTCCCGCGGATACGTCACGAGCTGCACCGAGACTCCGGCCTGTCTCAACGCGCGATACATCTCCAACGACTGGCCGAGCGGATCCGTCGTGTCCCCTTCGCCTTGCAGCAGCATAAAGGGCGTCTTCGCGTGGCTCGCGCCGGCGAGAGGACTCTGCCGCCATGCGTCCTCGAACCGCTCCCACGGTTTGCCAAAGTACCAGCGGTCGTACCACGATCCGTTCTCGGTGCCGTACTCGCTGAACTGATCGATTACCGGGGCGCACGACACGATGGCCTTGAAGCGGTCCGTCTTCCCCTCGATAAACCCCGCCATCTCGCCGCCGTAGCTGTAGCCGTACACGGCGAGCTTCGTCGCGTCGATCGGCTCACGGGCGATCATCGCGTCGACGCCGGTCATGATGTCGCGATAGTCGCCGCCGCCCAGGTCGTTCTTGTTCCCGGCCGCGAATGCAGCGCCATGTCCGCTGCTGCCGCGCGGGTTTGGCATCAACACCGCCCACCCGTGGCCGACGAGGAACTGCGCGAACGCCGAATAGCTGACAGTCCACGCGCCGAGTGGGCCGCCGTGCACGGCGACGACGAGCGGCACCTTGCCGTTCTGTGCCTGCGGCGGGAGATATAAGAGTCCTTCAATGGTGTGGCCCTCATTCTTCCACTGCACGACGCTCGCTTTCACGGCGCGCCAGTCATCGCCTGCGGTCAGAGGCGCGTGGATGCGAACGCCTGTGCCACCGAGCGTCGATGAGACGTACAACGCTTGCGGTTTGTCCGCGTCGGTGCTCGAGTAGACCCAGCCGGTCTGATGGTCGTTCGTGGCGAGCGCCGATACCACGCTGCCGTCGATCGCGAGCGGTGTTGGCGTACTCGATCCGACGCTGAATCTCGCGTAGCCGCTCCGCGTCCCGTTCTCGACGGCGGCAATCACCGCGTCGTCGCTTTCGGCGACGGCGGGTCCGTTGACCGAGCCGGAGTAGCCGCTCGACAAATTCTTGACGTCGCCGCCGGCGACCGTCACTACATAAAGGTCCGAGTAGCCAGGCGGTGTGTCCGCCGCGGCTTGCGCGGCGAAGAAGATCCTCGTGTCGCTCGACGACCAGATGACGCGGCCCGCGGTTGCGGACAGCTGGGCCAACTGCTTCGGGCTGGCTGGATTCGCCACGTCGACGATCCACACTTTGTCCGCGGGGCCCAGGTCGCCGGCGTTGTTCATCGGGCTCGTCACCACCGCGAGGCGGTCGCCGTGGTGCGACCATACGACTTCGCTCACGTCCGGTGGCACCTCCATCGACGTCACCTTCGATGAGCTGAGGTCGATGAGATATGCGCGCGCGCCGTGAAGATCCTGATCGATGGCGCTCGCGTCGGCCCGCTCGGTTTTCTGTTTCTCTTCACCTGGTGTTTCAGGATCGCGCACGACGACCGCCGCCGTTCGCCCGTCCGGTGAGATCGCGTAGCTCGACACGTCGGCCTCGACCGAATCGGGCGACGCTTTCCGCGTTGAGCCAACAATAGCGTCGGGCGCGGTCGACGCATCCACTGACGGCACGAGCTTGATGGTGAACGGCTGTGCCTCACCGCCGTTCATCGTCAACCGGTAGAGCTGTGTGTGCTTGCCGCGACGCGCGACGAAGTAGATGGCACGCCCGTCGGGCGACCACGCGCCGGCGCGCTCGCCGCTTTTCGATCCTGCGGGCGCGAATGTAATCTGGCGCGACGTGTTCGCGCCGACGTCGGCAACCCAGAGATGAGCCGACGCGCCGGCGACGGTGGGCTCCGTTACCGAGAACAGGACCAAGCGCCCGTCGGGCGACAGCTGCGGGTCGCCGAGTGCGCGCGTATGGCGGAGGTCTTCGTTGGTCGGACAGTGGGCGGCCGGCGTCTGCGCGGCGGCCGTGGCGGGGAGAATGGCAACGGCGGCCACGCTGGCGGTGAGCAACGCGCCCGCGAGGTGAATTCGAATCTGCATGGGCATGAATCGCTGGGGAGTGGCGAATATACCGACACCCACGGGCGTGCGCGAACTCGCCTCATACCGCCCGTAGTACCGCGTGGTGACGTATCACTACGTCAGTCGCTCCAGCGCGAGGCCGCCGCCCCCAGCCAATGAGCGTCCTTCTATAGAAGCCGGCGACGAGCGTGGCTCGCGCGAAGAATGCAGTCGTGGGTCACCTGACGCGTCACGTGCATCATTCCGGCGCGATGAGCTTCGCTCCGCTCATCGCGGCGAGCAGGTAGGTCAGGTCCGCCGTCCCATCCATGATCGGCTCGTTCGTTGAGTATTCGCCAATGTCGTCCCGGTGAGCTGCTAAACGAGATCTATGATACGATTCGTCAGCTCTCGCACACCGTGCCGGACGTGCCGTCGTGATCGTGATTCTTGTCCGATGGAGCACGGAGATTGAACGACGCACGCCCTCGAACCGATTCGCGCTTCGGCGGTGGCGAACCGTCTCATCGCGGCGCGCAATCTAAGGATATGGTTATGCTTCCTTGGGACTGCAGCGTCTCAAAATACCAGTTGCGCCACGGCATGGTGGTGCCGACCCGCGGCGGGGCCGCCAAAGGGGGCAATCCATACTTTGTGGGCGACCTCACTTCGCTGGTCTACGAGTTCGCACCGTGATCGATCTGTCGAACAGGATGGCGCCATGACTTGGCTGTACGCAGTGCCGTTCGCTGCGCCGCTGATCCTTATCAGCTGGCTGGTGTTGGTGCCCGCGCGCAATGGTCGCACCTCGAAACGCTCGACTCTTCAGTTCCTCGCTACCGGGCTTGGCGAGGGCAATCCTACGGTGTCGATCTCATGGCGCTGAACGGGTTTGGGCTTCGTGCCCGTGGTGTGCAGCCGGCCGACCTCCGCGCGTATCGCATCTACGGCGCGCGCGTGCTGGCACCTTGCGCGGGCCAGGTGATCATCGCCGTGGGAGACTGGCTGGCTTCAGTTGCGGGGCGACCACATCGAAGTCCCATAAGAATGACAGCACGCCGGACTTTCGTTAGGAACTTCCGATTTGGCGGTAGTCAATCAAGCGTCGCACTGAACGGTCGCCGCACGTCGACACCGAACGTCGCACGAAACGCGAGGACGTGATATGAACCGGCGACAAGCCCTGATTGGCGGCGCAAGCCTGGTCGCGCTGGGTGCGCGTCGCCAATTCGGCGCGCTTTGCAGCTCCGCAGGACTCGCGTCGCTGACTTCCTCCTTTGCGTTGGTTGACGGTGTGCGTCTCCTCCGCACCCTAGGTTTCTCCGATGTCCGCCCGCCGTTCGAGCAGGCACCGCTCCGGATGCCTCCCAGCGTGTCGGCTGATAGGCTCACGCTCCGGGCTGCCGTCCGCCGGGTCGAGATTGCACCGGGGGCGGCG
Organism: Gemmatimonadaceae bacterium; assembly: GCA_039924785.1. GTDB lineage: Bacteria > Gemmatimonadota > Gemmatimonadetes > Gemmatimonadales > Gemmatimonadaceae > JAQBQB01. Next base: position 16,992 of record JBDTAE010000234.1, read on the forward strand.
GTTGAGGCGTGGAGCCTGGGAGACGGCCCTGTAGGACCGACGATTCGTGTGCGCACCGGCGACACGGCCAGCATAACGCTCGAGAACGCGTTGAATGAACCGACGATTCTGCACTGGCATGGCCTGCGCGTACCGGAGATCGCCGATGGCCATCCGCGTCTCGCGATTCCTCCGGGTGGCACTTACCAGTACGAATTTCCGGTCATTGATCGCGCCGGCACCTACTGGTATCACGCGCACCCGCACCATCGCACCGGGTTACAGGTCTATCGCGGCATGGCCGGAATTCTGCTCATCAGCGATGCCGCCGAAGACGCGCTCGGATTGCCGACGGGCGAGCATGTTCTGCCACTGCTGATTCAGGATCGACGCCTCGCTGCCGACGGCACGTTCGCGTACGAGCCCGCGATGTTCGAGCAGATGGAAGGCTTCTTCGGCGATGCGGCCTTTGTGAATGGCATTCGCGTGCCATCGAAGTCAGTCGAAACCACAACGTATCGCGTGCGGGTCGTGAACGGCACGACATCGCGCATACTGCGATTGGCGCTCTCGAACGGACAGCCGATGACGCTCATCGGCAACGACGGTGGCCTGTTGCCGGCGCCGGTTACGCTTACGCAAGTCGATATGGGCACCGGCGAACGTGTCGACTTGCTGATCGACTTCGGCAAAGCCGCCGTAGGATCGCGTGTCATGTTGATGTCCGCCGCGTTCGCGTCGCCGGCGCGCATGGGCGGCATGGGTATGGGCGGCATGGGGATGGGCGGTATGGGTATGGGTATGGGCCGGATGGGCGCCGGCGGGCTCGCGCAGGGTGCCGCGATGGAGCTCGTGGAGTTCACGGTCGATCGCGCTGTGACGCCAGTGGCGTGGAAGCCGCGCGCCTTCCCCCGCATCGCGTCGCTCGATCCGCGCACGGCGAAACGCACCCGCACGTTTCAGTTCAACAGCGCGATGATGCAGCACGACATCAACGGCCGCGCGTTCGACATGGAGCGCGTCGACGAAACGGTGCGGTTCGGCGACACGGAACTGTGGACGTTCGTAAACGAGAGTCCGTTCCCGCATCCGGTCCACATGCACGAAGTGCGATTCCAGATAATCGAGCGCCGCGGCGGCCGCGCCGGCATCATGCCTTGGGAACGCGGGCTCAAGGACACGGTGCTCGTGTACCCCGGCGAGCGCGTCACGGTCGCGGCCGCGTTCGATCGCTACCGAGGCCGCTTCCTCCTGCACTGCCACAACCTGGTGCATGAGGACATGGGCATGATGATGAACTACGCAATCGTGTAACCCGTCGGTGCCGCGACGGAAGAGGTGGTCGCCGAGTTATCGACACAAACGTTGTCAGAGAGCGCCGTTTTTCGTGTGGCGCAGCACCTCCACCACGCGCTTCATTCGCTGACTCGCATCATCTGCGACCTGCTTGAGCTCCGGTGCGAGCGCACGGGCAGACGAAGCGAGCATCATCTGCGGATCAACGAGCCGGACCACAGAGTGCGTTGCGTCTCGCGCCTCCACCGTCACGTTGCAGGGCAGCAGCAGCCCGATCGCGGGGTCGGCCGTAACTGCGGCGAATGCGAGAGGCGGATTGCACGCGCCAAGTATCACGTACGGACGGAAATCGCGGCCAAGCTTCTCTTTGAATGCGGCCTGAAGATCGATCTCCGTGAGGATGCCGAAACCCTCAGCTTTGAGCGCATCACGCGTGGCGTCCTTCGCCGCGGCAAACGGCATCGGCAGCTCGACCTCTGCTCCGAGCGACTCAGACATTCCCTGCTCCTGGTTGACGTTCCGGTGAGCGTGCGGATCGCGGCGGTCACGGAGTGCGCGGCAACGCGGGCGGGCGCGGATACCTGTCACATCTTGCCGACGGTCGCCTTCCACAAATCGCGATTCGCCTGCCAACGCGTCTGCTCGGGCGCTTCAGTGATTTTCGCCACGTTGGCCTGCATCGTACCGAGCGCGGTTTGCATCTTCTGTTTCTCGGCAGCAGATGCGCTCGCCGGTGCGTTCAGCGCCGATTGCCAGAGGTCGCAATTGGCTTGCCACCGTTCCTTCTCGCTCGGTTCGACAATAGCGGCCACGTTGGACTTCATCGCGTCATACGACGGTGTCATCTTCGCGATGTCGGCCTTCGTAAGCGCGCCGGTGTGCGAGCGCCTGACTTGCCACAGCGCCACGTTGGCTTGCCAGCGGACTTTTTCATTTTCATCGAGCCTCCTGAGCGTCGCAGCCGGCGCTCGTAGCGCTATTAGGCGCGGGCACCTGAGAATACTGCGTATTGCATACGTACCCAGTCGCGCGGAATTCCGAATCGGTAAGACCGCTGACATTGCGACAGGAAACCCCTGGCGACGTTGCTCCGCCCAGGGAACCGGTGCAGTCGTATCGTGAGCGCGGAGGATAAGTTCAGCGTTTCTATATGCTCACATGCCACAATGTCGGCCCGTTCTCGAGCTACGCGAAGCCGAACGCCTCCGCGCGCGGCTATCGCGTACCCCCGCTGGCGTACAACGACACCGCCACGAGATGGCATGCGCTGCCGCCAAGCACGAATAGATGCCACACCAGGTGCGCGTACGGCATGCGAGGTCTGGTATAGAACAGCACGCCCGCGGTGTAGCACACGCCACCGGTGAGCAGCCACGCTAAACCGTGCACGCCCACCGCGAGCATCAGTGGGCGGATAGCGACGATCACAAGCCACCCCATGAGCAGGTACACGGCGGTAGACAGGCGCGGATACCGGAACCCGATACCGGCTTTGAGCGCGATCCCGGCCGCCGCCAGCGTCCAGATGACAGCGAGCAGCGTCCAGCCCCAGGGGCCGCGCAAAGCTCCGAGCGCAAACGGCGTGTAACTGCCGGCGATCAACAGATAAATCGCGCTGTGATCGACCACGCGCATGACCTGCTTGGCCCGCTGCCATCGCCGCGGCAGCCCGTGGTACACGGTGGAGGTACCGTACAGGAGCACCAGCGTGCTGGCAAAGATGGCCGCCCGCGACCACCTGCGCCGGGTCGTGACGCCCCACGGCCGCCACAACCAACAATGGTAGCGCAGCAATACTCACGACCAAACCCACGCCATGACTTACCGAGTTGGCGATTTCCTCACCCAAAGTCTGTGCACGTTCCGACATCCGCCGTGCGCTCCGTCGCTCCATTCGTCAGTCTTCGCGGCGTCGTTGCCGCGTCGTTGCCACACCACGAACAATAGCCGCAATGCAAGGCGACAGCGGGCCCCATACGCTCCGTCGCTGCGCACGACTCGCATCGGGTCCACGCGCAAGGACGTCTACGTAGGCATCTGCTTCCGTTACCCGCTCGCGCCTCGTGGGGTCTTGCCACATACTCCCACGACTCCGATCGAAATTACCGTCCGATGCCTCGTTTTCAGAGGCTGCTGGTTTCGAAAGGCTGGCCTTTGGCAATCCAAACAGCATGAACGTCACCGGCCGTCCACTCCCCGGCGAGTATGCCGACTACGCGCAATCGGACATCGACGCAGTGCCAGGCGACGACGCGATTGCGGCCCTCAAGCAATTGCGCGCCGAGACCGTTGCACTGTTCACGCAATTTGGCGAGAGCGGTGCCGATGTCAGTTACAGCCCAGACAAGTGGACCGTGCGACAGGTACCCGGTCATCTCGCCGACGACGAACGCATCTTCGCGTATCGCGCGCTTTATATTGCTCGTGGAGATCTGCGCGCGCTTCCGAGCTTGGACGAAAATACCTACGCGGAGTTCGCGCATTTCGAACGCCAATCAGTGACCGCGTTGCTGGCGAACTATCACGCAGCGCGAAGCTCGTTCATCACACTGCTGCACAGTTTCGACGACGATGCGTGGACGCGAATCGGCACCGTTAATGGATATGCCGCATCCCCTCGTGGACTTGCGTTCCACATCGCCGGTCATGAACTGCACCATCACCGCGTTCTTCGCGAACGGTATTGCCCGCTGCTCACACCGAGTTCGCAGTAAACTCGCAACCCACGTTCCGGATTACCATCTGGTAGGCTGATGACGCGCGGATGCATTCACTCCCGCGCGTTGGGCTTCCCTCCGCTCATTGCGGCGAGCAGGTAGGTCAGGTTTGCCGTCCCATCCATGATCGGCTCGTTCGTCGAGTAGTCGCCAATGTCGTCGTGGTACACGACGAACCCTGTATTGAAAGCCGCATAGTCATCCGCGTGACTCAGCCTGATACCGCGCAAATTTCCATAGATCGACGCGTAGACGGGACCATCGAGCAGCGCGCCCGTCAGCTCAATGCCGAGTTGCTTTGAAACAACCGAGTGCGGGTCTTTCGCAAACGTGCCGTCGTGCGGCAGTCCGATCACCATCGAAACGCCCCAGGGATTCACACCGAAGAGCCAGTCGAGCGCCGACTGTTCGAGCTCGCGGTAACGATTGTCTCCCGTCATTTGGCGATAGAGGTACGCCTGCGTCGCGAACGACGCCATCAGGTCGTTCGAGCACCAGATGAACGGAATGCCAACGCGAAAGCCGTTCATCCGCGCGCGCACCGCGACGGCCTCCAAGCCGCGCCGGTAATACTCCGCCATGAGTTTCTTTTCAGCGGCCGGCGCTCCACGCCAGATCTCATAATGACCGTTGTTATGCCACGGGTACCACTGATAGTGCCGCGCGGTGTCGGCGCCCATCCACGGGGTCACCGGCTCCTGCGCGGCGAACTGCTCAGCGTCGCGCAGGAAGGACCGCTCCCGCGTCAGCCCGTACAACTCGGCGGCCCCGAGCTCCATGTCGTCCGTCCAATTGTCTTCTTCGTAGAAATACG
>JBDTAE010000235.1:0-6728 GCA_039924785.1 Gemmatimonadaceae bacterium
CCCGTGCGGCGTAGCAAACCATCCAACGCGCGCGGCCCCGCACTCGTCGGCCGTTCGAAAGTGAAAATCGGGATTCGCGGTCGTCATTGCACCGCAATGTAGCGAGCCGATTCGCGCTTCTAACGGTCCTCGGCGGATGGCTCGCGCTGCGGGTAGCCGCGGATTTCGCGGACATTCGGGGGAATGGCGCGGAATTATTCCGGCCGACTTGTTGCCCCGCGCGCCGACCAAACGTTGCTTCAATTCGTCAAGTCAACGATGCCGGCCAACGATTTGCCCAGCGGCGCCGAGTCCTCATGCCGGCGGCGGGCCCGGCTGGCCGGACGTCGCATCCGGATCCTGCTGCTTCGGCTGCAGCTTGAGCGCCTGTCCAAAGTTGCGCGTGATCGTGAGAAACACGGCGCGCGATCCGAAGAAGCGCTGGCTGAACTCGACGACGGATCCATTCGCCGTCTTGTATCCGAACTTCTGAAGCTTGAACGGATCAGAGACCCGCAGCGAGATGTTGCCCTGGTCGCCCCACAGCTTGTATCGGCCCGCGAAATTCATCGACACCGACGAGAGTTGCGATCCGCCTTCGGTCGCGAACGGCGCACGATAGAACATGAACGCTTGCGCGTCCGACCGCGGCGAGAACTTCCACGTTCCGTTCGCGCGCACGGACCACACCACGGCGTGCGCCGACAGATTGCCCGACAGGTTCGATGCGTCGCTCGAGTAATGATACAGGCTGCCGCCACCGCCGATCTGCAAGGGCCCATGATGCGCGTTGATGTTGAGGTCCGAGCCGTACGTGAGAGAACTCGCAACGTTGTCGAAGGTGCTCACCGATACGCCCGTTGAATCGACGAACTGAATATTGCGCACGGCGTGCGCGGTCCGGCGAAGGTACGGGTTGAGCTGAATCGAGCCCCACGAATGCGCTTCCTGATATCCCAGCTCCATTGCGTCCGTGTACTCCGCGCGCAGGTCGGGGTTCCCGCGGAACACGTTGCGCGTGTCTTGCTTATACTCGATCGGACTGAGTTGGTATGGATTTGGCCGGCTCACGCGCCGGGAATAGCTGATCTTCGCCTGTCGTAAATCAGTAAAATTGTATGACACGATCGCGCTTGGGTACGCGCTCGCGTACCGGCGATCGTACTGCAGTCCGGCCGTCGTGAGGTCGAAGTAGGTCGCGGCATCCTCGAGACGAAGACCGGCCTGCGTCTGCACCTTGCCGGCCTTGTTCGACAGCAGTGCGTAGCCGGCGCCAATGTCCTCGTGGTAGTCGAACGCCGTCGTGCGAGCCGGCGCAATTTCGAACCGTCCGCCGGTCGTGTTCAGGTATGCAGCGTCGAAGTCGTTCGTCGTCGTGCGGGCGATGTACTTGAGGCCAGTCTCGAGCTTGGTGGACGACCCGAACTGCGCGGTGTAGTCCGTCTTCCAATTGAAGTACGGATACCGGCCAACGGTGTGATCGTGCTCCGTCGGAATCGTGGCCGGCGTCGACGCGTCGGCCTGCAAGACATGGCCGGAGAGATCGATATCCTGAGTGTTGAAGTTGTTCGAGTATTCCACTTCCATCGAGAAGAGCGGCTGATTCTTCGCGGTGAGCCGGCGGAACGTGAGATCATAGTCTTGCGAGAGATTTCTCGAAATCTGCGAAGTTTGCTGGTCGAACAGACCGATCGTTACGCGGGCGGCGTCGAAATCGGTGTAGTCGGACGACTGGTCGCCGCCGAAATGGCCGCCGAACGCGAAGGCGTCGAGCGAGAGCGTCGTGCGCGGCGTGAAGCGATACTCGGAGCGCAGCGTTCCGCCGCCGGACAACGGTTTTTGGCGTCCATCGAGCGACGTCTCGGTAAATGCCGGAACTGGAATGACGAGGTTCATGCGCGAAATGGTGCCCGACGTCTCGCGATGATCGGAGTAGACGTTTCCAGACGCGAACACCGTGAGCTTGCCCTGCTGCTTGCCGATGTTCGCGTTGGCGTTCGTCTGGCCGGTGGTCGCGGCGCCGACCGAGACGCCACCGCTCAAGCCGAGCTCCGCTTCCTGACTGAGCACGATATTGATGATGCCGGCCGTTCCTTCGGGATCGTCCTTCGCGGACGGGTTCGTCGCGACCTCGATGTTCTTGACCGTTCCCGCCGGCAACTGCGCGAGGAATGCGCCGAGCTGGTCGCCCTTGAGCGGCGTCGAGCGGCCATTGATCTGGATGACGACGTTCGCGTTGCCCCGGAGACTCACGTTGTTCGAGCCGTCGACCTCGACGAGCGGAATGTTGCGCAGCACGTCGATCGCCGTACCACCGCTTGCCGCCGGCATGTTTTTCACGTTGTAGCTGTTCCGATCCGGCGCGAGCACTGTCTCTTCCCGCTCCGCGACGATCTGCGCGCCTTCAAGCTTGGTCGCCACGACGGTGAGATTGAGCGTTCCCACGTCGACCACCGGGTTCTGTGCCGTCACCATCACGTCGTTGCGTATAAACGGCGCAAACCCCATTGCGCGAACGCGAAGCGTGTAACGGCCGAGGGCGAGCCCGTCGACATGAAAGGAACCATCCTCCCGTGGCAGCGCGCCGCTCGCGAAGGTCGAATCGCCGGCCCGTCGAACGGTCACCGAACCGCCCGTGACCGGCCGCCCGCTCGCCGAATCAGCGAGCTTCCCCTGGACTTCGCCGATCCCCGCCGGGGGCGGTCCGCCGCGACCGGCCTGCGCGGACGCGCCGCTCGCAACGCCGATGACAAGGAGTGCGGCCAAAGTGGCACGCCTGATGATTTGCGAATTAGGCATCGGTCGTAGGAAAATATGAAGCGGCAATTTTATAGAAGTCAAATATCGGCGTACGCAGAAACGACGTGAACAGTTTCGGACGACGAGCCGGTTTCGACAGTGGAATACCCGTGCCCGGGCCTCCCCTTCTCATCCCGTTGCCCCACCGGCAGTTACATTTTGCGATACGGCGTCGAATCGTCCGCGAATGGGACGGTTGTTCCGAAAACGAACGGTCAATCCGCGATTAGACACCGGAAGCCCGGCGGCAGTTGGCGGACGACCGTCGGCGCTTCCCTTCGCCGCGCGAAACTCTCACTATTCGCACTTCCCGATCTCATTTCTTCGACGCTCACAGTTACCGAATGACGATCGCACCGGGCTCGAGCCTCGGACCGTATACCGTCGTTGAGCAAGTAGGTGCCGGGGGCATGGGCATCGTCTTTCGCGCGCGCGACGACCGCCTCGATCGGGACGTCGCCATCAAGGTGCTGCCCCTCGATGCCCTCGGTGACGAAACAGCACGGGCTCGCTTTCACCGCGAGGCGCGTGCGCTCGCCAAGCTGAGCCAGCCGAACATCGCGACCCTCTTCGATGTTGGCGAGCAGGACGGCACATCATACATCGTGATGGAGTACGTCGCCGGGCAGTCGCTTGCGTCGAAGCTGGAAACGGGCCCGATGTCGTTGCGCGACACCCTCGCCCTCGGCGTCGAGATCGCGGCGGCCCTGGAGGAGGCGCACGACCGAGGAATCGTCCATCGCGACCTCAAGCCCGCGAACGTCATGGTGACGACAAGGGGCCATGCCAAAGTGCTCGATTTCGGCCTGGCGAAGCTTCTCGCGCCGCGCGACCCATCGACGCCGGCGTCGATGTCCGAAACCAGAGGAGCGGTCGGAACGCTCCTGTACATGTCGCCGGAACAAGCCACCGGCGAAGCGGTCGACGCGCGCACCGACCTATGGAGTCTCGGCGTCCTTCTTTATGAAGCTCTAACTGGCGTTCCTCCGTTCACCGGCGCCGGCATGATGGGAATTCTGCACGCCATCACCACCGCCACTCCGGCACCGATTCGATCGCAGCGCGTCGACGTGCCTCCGGAAGTCGAGCGCATCGTCGGCCGGGCTCTCTCCAAAGATCCATCGGCCAGATATCCAACGGCGTCCGAACTCGGCAACGATCTGTCGCTGGTGCTCGCGACGCTGAGCGCGGGCGCGCTTATCCCGACGAAGACCTCGCGTCGGTCGCCACTCGCGTTTGCCCTGGCCGGAATCCCTGCCGTAGGCGTCGTAGTTGCCGGATTCTGGTTCTATCAACGATCGGAGCACAAACATTGGGCGCGCGAGCAGGCGCCGAGGGAAAGTGCGTCTCTCGTCGCGCACGATCGCACGCTTGCTGCGTCCCTCGTGCTTCAGCGCGCGCAGAGGTACGTGCCGACCGACGTGACTATCAACGCGCTGCTCGACAGCATGATGGTCGAAACGTCGGTGACGTCGTCCCCTGGTGGCGCATCCGTCGACATTCAGGACTACACGTCGCCCGATACCGCGTGGTATCACGTCGGGACGACGCCGCTTTCAAGAGTGAAGATTCCGAACGGCTACTTCCGATGGCGTTTGAGCGCCCCTGCGGTCGGTTCGGTCGTGACCGCTCCTGAGCTCACCAAGACGATGCATTTCGCGCTCGACTCGGCGCAGGCGGCGCCGGCGGGAATGGTGTACGCGAACGGAAGCAGGTGGGCGGATTTCATCGCCTTCGTCGGTTGGGTCGGCCCGTACGCGCTGCCATCGTTCTACATGGACCGCCACGAAGTCACGAATCGTGAATACCAGAACTTTATCGACGCTGGTGGCTACACTCGACCGCAGTATTGGACGGAGACATTCGTCGATGGCACGCGTGAGGTGACGGCGGCGGACGCGATGGACCGGTTTCGCGACAGCACGGGACGCGCGGGACCGTCGACGTGGAAGGGCGGCCACTATCCCGATGGGCGAGGCGACTACCCGGTGCAGGGCGTCAGCTGGTACGAGGCATCGGCGTACGCGGCATTCGCTGGGAAGGCGCTGCCGGCGATGGCGCAGTGGTACTACGCGTCACAACCCGACGTCGCCTCGGAGCTTGTCCAGCTGAGCAATATCTCGAAAGACAAGGTGGCGCCGGTCGGGGCGTTCAAGGGCGTTGGGCGCTTCGGCACGTACGACATGGCTGGCAACGTTCGCGAATGGGTCGCGAATCCCGTCGCCGCGAACCGTCGGTTGATCCTCGGCGGCGCGTGGAATTCGGAGTCGTATCTGTACAGCGAGCCGGAAGCGCTCTCGCCGTTCGATCGATCGCCGGCGAATGGGCTTCGCTGCGTGCGGAACGTCGAGCCGCTTCCCGCCGGCGCGCTCGCGGAGATCAAACCGCTCGAGCGCGACTTCTCCAAGTTCGTTCCGGCGTCCGACCCGGTATTCCACGCATATGAACTCTTGTATGCATATGACCGCACGCCGCTCAACGCGAAGGTCGAGCGGGTCGTGCAAGACAATGACGATTGGCGAGAAGAACGTGTGTCGTACAACACGGCGTACGGCAACGAACGCATGGCCGCCTACCTGTTCGTGCCGAAGCGCGCCCGGCCTCCGTATCAGACCGTCGTGTTCTTTCCGAGCGCTCGCGTCATCGACTTGACGAACAGCGACTCATTGGGCGACGTCTCCTTCTTCGACTACGTGGTGCAGAGCGGCCGCGCCGTTTTGTACCCGATCTATCAGGATACCTACGAACGTCGCGTGCGAACGGTGCTGCCGGGCGCGTCGCAGGAAATGACGCTGACCGTCCAGCGCTTTAAAGATCTCGCACGGTCGCTCGACTACCTCGCGACGCGCGCCGACATCGACACGACGCGCCTTGCGTATCTCGGCGTGAGCATGGGATCGGCCGAGGGCGTGATCTTCACGACGTTGCTCCAGGATCGCCTCAAGACGGACGTTTTTCTCGACGGCGGCATGTTCCTTGACCGGGCGTCGTCCGGGCGGGATCAGGCTGATTTCGCTCCGCGCCTGAAGATTCCAGTGCTGATGGTGAACGGCCGGTACGATTTTTCGTTTTCGCTCGAGCGCTCGCAGCTCCCGCTCTTCAACCTCCTCGGAACGCCAACAGGCGACAAACGGCACGTTGTGCTGGAAACCCCGCATGATGTCCGCGCGAAGCGTCCGGAGCTCGTTCGGGAGGTCCTCGGATGGCTGGACAAATACCTGGGGCGCGTCCGCTAGCCGCGTTTCCGCTTGCGTCGCGCAAAGGCTTGCTCATGCACCTCGACGCAGTGTCCCGGACGACGCAGCTTACACGTATCGCACAGGCGGCCGGCCGGGCCGCTTGCCGCGAATGCCGCTCGTCGCGCCATCACGAGCACCGGCCGGCGCCTTCTTTTTAGAGTTTTCTATATGCGCAATCGCTTCCTTCCGCTGATCGTCGCCGTCGGCCTCTGGCCGGTCGCGGCTCGCCCGCCGATCGATCCCGACATGTACGCGGGCCTCGTCTGGCGAAACATCGGACCGTTCCGCGGCGGGCGCGTGTCCGCGGTCACCGGCGCAATCGGACAACCCGGGACCTTCTACATCGGTCTGCCGCTTGGCGGCGTGTGGAAGACGACCGGTGCCGGAACCACCTGGTACCCGATCATGGACAACGTGAAGGAGGCCTCGTCGGTCGGAAGCGTGCAGGTCGCGCCGTCCGACCCGAACGTCATTTACGTCGGCATGGGTGATCTGATCACGGGCGGCGGCATCAACGAGGGGAACGGCGTCTACAAGTCGAGCGACGCCGGCAAGACCTGGCAGCACCTCGGGCTCGACGAAACAAAACAGATTCCCGCAGTCGTCGTCGATCCCCACGATCCCAACCTGGTGATGATCGCGGCGCAGGGCAACATCCACAAGAAGAGCGACGACCGCGGCCTCTATCGCAGCACCGACGGCGGAAAGGCG
>JBDTAE010000236.1:0-16889 GCA_039924785.1 Gemmatimonadaceae bacterium
TCCGCGCATCACGGGGAGTGACACGCTTGCACCAACCACGGAAGAGACGAATCCACGTCGCGAAGTCACAAGCGCTCCTTGGGCGGCAGCCCGGCAAGTTGCCAACGGAACATGCCGCAGAACGCCCGTCGAAGCTACCCTCGGCCGCGACGCGGAGTCACGAATCCGTCACCATCTCGTTTGACGCGACCTTCGTCCAGCCTCGCTACTTAGGGCTTTGCCGGTTGCCAACCCACCGAGTAGCCCTCTCCTCCGGGTACGAGTTTGACCGCGTCGGCCAGCTGTCGCCCCGAACCGGTGGCAACGGTGAACGTCGCCGGCGCGCCAAGCCGAACGACAATCCGCCCTTCGAGCGCCGCTCGCCCAAATAGTCTGAGCGCGGTACCCGGTCCTCCGCTGCACGTGTGCGACGGCGTCGCGCTCCCTTTCGGATAAAACTCCAACTGAGTTCCGCGCGCCTGAACCTCCGTCTTCACGAGAACCTGGCCGCTGTGCGCGGCGTTTTCGTCGCTCAGCAACAACGTGATCGACGTCTGGCCCGTCGGGTCTGGCGAGGCGGAGCATCCCACGGCGTCATACTGCGCGACCGCCGCGTCAGACGTTGTCCGCTGCGCTCGCATTGCGGCTAGCGAGCTCGAGACGCGCTGACGAACAACAGCAACCAGCGTGTCGACGTCGATCGAGCCGTCGTCATTGAAGATCAGTCCATAGCCGTTCGCACGCATGACCTGCTCGAGAGCGGCGCGCCAGGGCTGCTTCATCATGTTCGCCGAGATGGACCCGGTGACGGCCGGTGAGATTCGGATCGTGCGCCCGGAGAATCTTTCGAATGCCGCGAGCACCTCAGAGATCGGTGCGTTCTCCCAGCGGATCGTGACCAACGAATCTCCGCTCTCTGGGCCGCCCTGCGCCCCTGCGGTCGACTCGACTGTCGGCGACGAGGCAAGAGCCGGAGCCGCCGCGCGGTAGTTCTTTCCGAACAGGTTTAGAAGACGCGCGGTATCCGCCAGCTTGGGGTCGAACTTTGGCACAGCAACCCGCAACGGAGCGCGACGTTGCGCGAGCTTAGGCGCCGCAGTCCCTCGGGCCACACGCTCGGCGCCGCGGGCAGGCGACGGCATCGTGCCGGCGACCGCGAACGCCAACGCGGCTGCGGCAAGACTCGAAACGATTGCCGTAGGGCGATCGACGGTAGGTCTGCGAGCGAGACAGCGAATGCGTCGCTCCAACTCGGCGGCGTGCGACGTGAACCCGACACCAGCAAATTCTCGAATCGGCCGAGGAACGCGGAAGTCGAGCAGCAAGCGGCCGTACGCCGCAACGTCCGATGAGACATTCAGAACGCGCGCATCGCAGTCGAGCTCCGCGGCCACGCGCAATCGTCGCAGCTGCCACCAGACCAGGGGATTCCACGGCATCAGTACCACGATGGCCTGAGCGACCGCGGCAACGACGGAATCGTTCGCGGCGAGATGCTCCAATTCGTGTTGAAGCATGAGTCCTCGCTCGTCCTTATCAAGCCACAGCGCCTGCTCTGGAATCACGATCTCGGCGGAGAACAATCCGACGACCGCCGGGCCGGTGTCGGTCGACACCATTACCGGGACGCCGTCGACGGTATCAGATCGCCAATCCCGCCTCAGGTTTCGGAGATGGACGATGCCGCCCGCGATGTAAGCGATGAGCGCCAGTGATGAAGCAATCCACAATGCGGCGAGCAACCCATCGTACCGCAGCGCGCGCACGACCGGCATCAAACTTCCCGGAATAAAGCCGGAGGCTCGCCGCGGAACTGCTGCCACAATTCGGCGCTCTCGAGCAGCCGCCAGACGCACAAAATTCGGGCGCGCGGGAACAGCGACCGCACGCTGCGCTGCAACCACGGTTGCGGCACTGAACGATCTCGTCTTGAGCACCGATCCGCTCAGCACCGGACCGGCAACCGAGGCCGCCATTGCGACCAACCACACATTGCGCACGGGGAGTCGCGCCGCGAGGAACAGGCGTTCGATGAGCCACGCCGCAGCCGCCATGCACGCAGCCCACAGCAGGCAGGAGAGCATCCACGAAGCCGTCATTTTTCGCCCTCTTTGATTTTTTCGTCGAGTAGGCGACGCAGCCGGCGCAATTCGGCCGAGTCGATGTCGCGTTCGCTGACGAGGTGCGTGAGGAGTCGTTCGGTGGAGCCGCCGAAGAGCTTTTCGATCATGCGCGATGCGGCGGTCGCGCCGGCGATGTCCCGTTTCACGGTTGCGGCGAAACGATGCGCCCGGCCTTCCTCCGTGTGGGCGACGTAACCCTTGTCTTCGAGGATCCGGAGTACGGTTTGCACCGTGTTGTGAGCGAGTTCGTCAGCCAGTCGCTCACGGACTTCCGCGACGGTCGACGGCCCGCGTTCCCACAAGACGGCCATGACGTCGAGCTCGCGTTCGGTAAACGAAGGAGGCACGCTTCTCCTATCTATTTAGGTACTTGTCGACATTCGTGAGGATACACAACGTCATCATATACCTAAAATCTTAGGAGATAGTATGGGCGATCGTTCGTGGTGTCAATAGCGGCTGTCGGGGAGCCTCGTCGCTATCGCAGCCACGCGGTATACTCACCTAGGTCATGATTCCCAATCCTGCATCCACACCGCCATCATGCGACCGTCCGTTGCGCTTTCCACTCTCGTCCTCTTCGCTGCAACCAGTCTCGCCGCGCAGACCAAAATGCCCGTGAGCGAAAAAGGCACCGATCTTAACATGGCGCGCGCGCTCAAAGTCTTACGCGCCTCGCCCGTCATGGACGGTCACAACGATCTGCCGTGGCGCATTCGTGAAGACTCGGTGCATCCGCATGACGTCGAGGCGTATGACCTCACCAAGCGCACACCGGGGATGACGGACCTCGCGCGTCTCAAGCAAGGACACGTGGGCGCGCAGTTCTGGTCCATCTATATCCCGGGTGAACCGGGCGATAACACCTACGCCCCAAACGGCACGGTGTCGAGCGTTCCCGGATATGCGCGCGTGCAGCTCGAGCAATTCGACATTGCGCGGCGCATGATCGCGAAGTATCCGGAGCTCGAATGGGCGCCGACCTCTGCCGATGTTCGCGCGAGTATCAAGAAGGGCAAGATCGGTTCGATGCTCGGCCTCGAAGGCGGACATGCGATCGAGAACTCGCTCGGGGTCCTACGTCAGTACTATGCCATGGGCGCGCGGTACATGACGTTGACGCACAACGTGACGCTCGACTGGGCCGACGCGGCGCTCGACACGGCGAAGCATCATGGGCTTACGCCCTTCGGCCGCGAGGTCGTGCGCGAGATGAATCGGCTTGGAATGCTCGTCGATCTGTCGCACGTGTCTCCGGGCACGATGAGCAGCGCGCTCGACGTCACCGAGGCGCCGGTGATCTTCTCGCATTCGGGAGCGCGCGCGCTGGTGGACCATCGCCGCAACGTGCCCGATTCGATTCTCGCGCGGATGCCGAAGAATGGCGGCGTCGTGATGGTGCCGTTCGTGAATTCGTTTGTGTCGGCGGCGGTGTATGCGGACGACAATGCGCTCGACGCAGCGACGGCGGCCGCGAAGAAGCACTACCCGAAGGACGGTGCGGCGGCGAAAAAGGAAGTCGAGGCGTGGCGCGCGTCGCATCCGCGTCCCAAGGCGACGATTGGCGACGTCGCCGACGCGATCGAGCATGTGCGCAAGGTGGCAGGCGTCGATCACGTTGGGATCGGCAGCGATTTCGATGGGATCACAGAGAATGTCGTCGGCCTCGAGGACGTGTCGACGTATCCTGCGATCTTCGCGGAGTTGGCAAAGCGTGGCTGGAGCGACACGGACCTCGCGAAGTTGGCGAACGGCAATGTGCTGAGAGTATTGGAGCAAGCGGAGAAGGTGGCGGCGCGTCTTCAGAAGACGCGGAAGCCTTCGACGGCAACCATCGGTCAACTCGACCGAGGAACGAAGGCTCATTAAGTATTTTCGAAAAGTAAATCGTCGTTTCAAAAGATTTTTATTGTGCGCCCGCATCCCGGGTGCTATAATCCTTGGTACCGGACGTTCGATACATTCCTGGGATCACTGAGGGCCCCAGCAGCACTTGGGCCCTTTTTTTGTTTCAGGCGTCACGCGTGACCGGTCGCGCAGTGACGGCCCCATCGTGAGGGTAACCATCACGAAATACACCTAGGTACGTCGGCCAGTACGGCATCACCGGACTCCGACACACCAACACAATTAGGAGTTCAGCAATGCGTACAACCGGCACAGTCAAGTGGTTCAACGACGCGAAGGGCTTTGGTTTCATCACGCCCGAGGATGGTCAGAAGGATTGCTTCGTTCACCACTCGGCCATCCAGGGCGGCGGTTTCAAGTCCTTGGCCGAAGGCGAGCGCGTCGAGTTCGACGTTGTCCAGGGCCAGAAGGGACCGGCTGCTGAGAACGTCACGAAGCTCGGCCGCTAGTCGACTAGCCAAGGGCGATTCGTCGCCCGACGGAATGCCCCGCTCGACGTGTCGTCGGGCGGGGCATTGTCGTTACTACGGGGTAGTATTTTATCGGCCCACCGCGGTCGGTCCCACCCGAGCCCCAATATCGCAAAAATGAGGAAATTTGAATGACCGGAATCTCCGTGGAAGATCGCGCCACGTGGCGCGCCGCCATTGCCCGTTATCAACGCTCCGACGTCGCGAGCTCGATCACCCAAATGGCGACGACGCTGATTCCGCTCGCCGCGCTGTTTTACGTGATGTACCGGTCGCTTGTCCTGCCCTACTGGGTCACGCTGCTGCTGTCCGTGCCCGCCGGCGGGCTGCTCGTTCGAACGTTCATCATCATGCACGATTGCTCGCACGGCTCTTTCTTTCCGAAGCGCCGCGCCAATGAGATTGTGGGATGGCTCACGGGCGTGTTGACCCTCACGCCCTACGCGCAGTGGCAGCACGGCCACGCGCTGCACCACGCGTCGTCAGGGGATCTCGAGCGACGCGGTCACGGCGACGTCGACACACTCACCATTCGTGAATACCTCGCACTCGGCCGCAAGGCGCGGATCAAGTACCGCATCCGCCGCAACCCGTGGGTTTTGTTTCTCATCGGGCCGATTCACTTCATGATCGACAACCGCATGCTCGACAAGGGCATCGTCCTCAACAGCCGAGAGGGGCGCGGCGTTTGGACGACCAATATCGGCATCGCGCTCTTTCTCGCGGCGTTTTCGCTGTGGATCGGACCCAAAGCCGTCTTCCTGATCTACTTCCCGTCGATCTACATCGCCGCCGCTGGCGGCATCTGGCTGTTCTATGTGCAGCACCAGTTCGAGGACACGTACTGGAAGGAGCACAAAGACTGGGACTACTCCACTTCGGCGATTCGAGGCAGCTCGTACCTCGCGCTTCCGCCGGTGCTCCAGTGGTTTACCGGCAACATCGGCGTGCACCACGTCCATCACCTCGGACCGCGCATTCCCAACTACAAGCTGAAGCAGTGTCACGACGAGAACCCGGTGTTCCACCAGGTCACCGTCCTCCACGTCCGCGACAGCTTCAGGACCCTGCGCCTCAGCCTCTGGGATGAAGAGGGTGAACGCCTCGTGGGATTTAGCGATATTTCGGAACGGGCGAGAACCGCTTAGATAGACCTCGGTGACGGCTTCAGTGGGAACGCCGTTGGGCTAGCCAGGTACTATCATCCGCGTTTGATCGTGTGTCCGTCGCAATCGAACCAGTTGGAGATTTTGGGAATGGGAACGTTGATTCGCCGGCTGGTGGGTTTTAGTGCCGCAGCCATACTGACCGCTGGTCTCGCCGCGTGCGGCGCCGACGCAACTTCGCCATCGTCCACCGAGTCGAATACGGCATCCAACGGAACGACGATCACTGTCGACAGTGTGGTGAACAATCAAACGGCGGTCGCCGGAAGCACGATTCAGGTCTTCGTGCGTGTGAAGACCGCGAGCGGCGCCGCGATATCAGGCGATACGGTCACATGGAACGTGGCGACGGGTGGTGGCAGCGTTCCGAGCAAGACCGGTGTCACCGATGCGAACGGGATCGCGACCACCGCCTGGACCCTCGGCACGGCCGCGGGAGCGAACTCTCTCGGCGCGACCATCACGGGCGCTGCGGTGCCGATCTCGGCGACGGGAACGGTCGGGACGCTGACGCTCGTGACGAAGGTCAGTCCGGATTCGCAGACGGTGACCGCGACCGGTTCGGTGCTTCTCACGGTAAAGACCACCGATGCCAACGGAAATCCCATCGCGAACGTGAACGTCGCTTGGACGACGACGGGCGGCACCATTTCGCCGACAACGGCGGTTAGCGGAACGGCGGGCAACAGCAGTGTGAACTTCACCACGCTGGCGATCGTTTCCCGCTACACAGTCACGGCAACGGCTCCGGGTCTCGCGCCGGTGTCGTTCATCGTGAAAACGTTCTAGCTAGCCCGTGTTTCTGACAAGCCGTGTTGAGCGCCGAAAAGGCAGACGACGCTTCGAACGTGGCAGTTGCCGTCGCGAATGACGCCGTCGTCGCCTCGAACAGCGGCGCGATGTCGTCGGCGGGCGCCATGGTCCTCGCGAAAACGACCGAGGTGTCGTCGGCAGGCGCCATGATCCTCGCGAAAACGACCGAGGTGTCGTCGGCAGGTGCCATGACCCTCGCGAAAACGACCGAGGTGTCGTCGGCAGGTGCCATGACCCTCGCGAAAACAACCCACGTGTCGTCGGCCGGCGCCATGATCCTCGCGAAACCTGCCATGATTGCGTCGATCGGCGCGGTGATCGTCGCGAAACCCGCCATGATTGCGTCGAACAGCGCCGGCATCGTCTCGGCAAACCCGGGCGCTATCGCGGCTGATCAAGCGGGATCGAACGGTGCCTAACTGCTGAACGCGGACCGGAGCGGAATTGGGCGGACGGACGCGGAGACTGCGTTCAACAGAGCAACGCCATTGCGGATTCGGGTGCAAGAAAACCAATTGAATGGGGTCTTTTCGAACGCGCCTGCTCGAATGCCGTGTCTTCGAACGCCATCGCTCTCAACACCATCGCTCTCAACACCATCGCTCTCAACGGAGTTGCTTTGAACGCAGTCTCCGCGTCTGTCCGCGTATTCCGTTCCATTCCGCGTTCGCCGTTTGGTGCCGCACGCGGAGCCCGCGACCGCCGGCATCGTGCAGGCGGATCGCCGTCTCGGGCCGCGCGTGGAGCAGGTCGGGCGGGGTCGGCCGGTGGCCGGGTTCACGCGAGACCGGTCACTTCACCGATGGTACACCGCTCTGCTGAATGAGCTTTGCGACCAGCGCCGTCCACCCGGTTTGATGTGATGCGCCGAGTCCGGCGCCGTTGTCGCCGTGGAAGTATTCGTTGAAGACGATGAGGTCGCGCCAGTTGACGTCGTGCTGAAAGCGCTCGACGCCGCCATACACCGCGCGCCGATCGCGATGGCGTATGAAAATGCTGATCAGTCTTCGCGACAGCTGAACCGACACCTCCCACAATGTCAGCATCTGTCCCGAGCCGACCGGGTACTCGACGGTGAAGGTTGGCCCGTAATACCAATCGAACTTCTGTAATGATTCGATGATCAGGTAGTTCAGCGGAAACCACACCGGACCCCGCCAATTGGAGTTTCCGCCAAACAATCCGCTGCGCGATTCCGCGGGCTCGTAGTCCGCCTCGCCGGCAATCGTCCCGCCGATGTCGAGGCGATACGGATGGTCCGCGTGCCAGCGCGACAGCGACCGCAGGCCGTACGGCGAAAGAAACTCGCTTTCGTCGAGCATGCGTCGAAGGATTGCGCGAAGACGCGGCGCGCTGACCACGGCGAACAGTCGTCGATTCAACTCTCCCGCGCGCGTGACCGATGCCGCGTCGCCAACGAGATCGGCGCGATTCACGAGGAACCACTCGAGGTGATCGCGGAATGCCGGGAGCTTGTCGAGCACCGCGGGGTCCATCGTTTCGACCGCGAGCAGCGGAATAAGCCCGACCATCGACCGCGTGCGGATGTACGTCTTGCTTCCGTCGGGCAGGCGCAGCAGGTCGTAGTAGAACTCGTCCTCGTTGTCCCAGAGGTCGGAGTCATCGTCTCCCGCGGCGGCCGCACGGTCGTTGATGGCGTGCGCAATGTGAAAGTAGTGCTCGAGGAACTTCGTCGCGACGTCCTCGTACGCGTTGTCGTTCGCCGCAAGTTCCAATGCGATTGCGAGCATGTTGAGGCAGAACATCGCCATCCAGCTGGTCCCGTCGCTCTGGTCGAGGCGCGCTCCGCCGGGCAATTGCTCGCTGCGATTGAAGACGCCGATGTTATCGAGGCCGAGAAAGCCGCCTTGGAACACGTTGCGTCCGTCGGCGTCCTTACGGTTGACCCACCAGGTGAAGTTGATGAGCAATTTGTGAAAGACGCGTTCGAGGAAGTTCGTGTCGCCGACCCCCGTGGCGCGCCGTTCGATTTGATAGACGCGCATCGCCGCCCACGCGTGGACCGGCGGATTCACGTCGCCAAACGCCCATTCGTAGGCGGGAAGCTGTCCGTTCGGGTGCATGAACCATTCGCGAAGCAGCAACAGAAGTTGGTCTTTCGCGAACTGCGGGTCGATCATCGCGAGCGGGATCGTGTGAAACGCGAGATCCCACGACGCATACCACGGATACTCCCACGTGTCGGGCATCGAGATGACATCGTGGTTGCTCAGATGCGTCCAGTTCTTGTTGCGCCCGTTCCAGCGTTCGTCCGGCGGAGGCGGTTGGGCCGGATCTCCGGCAAGCCATTTGCGGACGTCGTAGTGGTAGAACTGTTTGCTCCACAACAGCCCGGCGAACGCTTGTCGTTGAATGAGTCGCTCGTCGTCGGATACTTCGGCGGGCGCGAGCGGTTCATAAAACGCGTTCGCCGCCGCGATCTCGCGATCGAACACCGCATCGAAGTCGGGTCCGAACGCGGCGGCGCCGTTGACCTCGGCGGAAAGACGGAGACGTACCGTGTGCGATCCGCCGGCGGGCACCACGATGCGATAGTGTGCCGCCGCCTTCGTCCCCTCGCGCGCCGGGTTCACGGCGTTCGCCGTGGAATTTACAATATACTCATGAAACGCGTCCTTGACGTACGGCGACGGATTCGGCGCCCCGTACAGCCGCTGCACGTTTGTGTCATTCTCGGTGAACAGCAAGTCCGGTCCGCCTTCGCACGTCAGATGATAGCGGCCGAGTGCCTCGTGGACGGCGAGGATTTGCGTGGAACCGTCGGTGGTGTCGAGCGCCGTCAGCGACGGCCGATAACCGCGCGAGCCCCACGCCCACGTATTGCGAAACCAGAGGGTCGGAAGGAGATCGATCGGCGCATTGGCCGGTCCGCGATTCGAGATCGTGACTCGCACCAGAATATCCGTGGGCGAACCTTTGGCGTATTCCACGGCGACATCGAAATACTCGTCCTCATCGAACAGGCCGGTATCGAGGAGCTCGAATTCCGGATCGTCCTTGCCGCGCGCCGCATTCTCGCGAACGAGTTGCTCGTACGGAAACGCCCTTTGAGGATATTTGTACAACGCCTTCATGTAGGCGTGCGACGGGACGTTGTCGAGGTGGAACCAATACTCCTTGACGTCCTCGCCGTGGTTCCCCTCGTGACCGGTCAGACCGAATGGACGTTCTTTGAGGAACGCGTCTCGTCCGTTCCACATGGAAAGCGCAAAGCAGAGGTGCTGGCCGTCGTCGGAAATTCCAAGGAGACCGTCTTCGTTCCACCGGTACGCCCGACTGCGAGCGTGGTCGTGCGGGAAGTAGTTCCAGGCGTCGCCGTTGGCGCTGTAGTCCTCGCGAACGGTCCCCCAAGCGCGCTCCGAGAGGTACGGTCCCCAAAGGCGCCACGGTGACTTTCCGTCGCGGGTCTCGCTCAGTCTGCTGCGTTCGTCGGTCATCGCACGCTTCGATTCTTTGGGTCAGGCCGGCTGGATACCGTCTTAGCCGCGGAATTCGCGGAAGACTGGGGGATGTTCGCGGAAAAACCAGACTGTAAAAGGTCGCTCCAAACGCGAATCATCGTCACCCTGCGGGCGGCTCTTTGTGAGAGAGAAGCTTTCTTTAGGATGCTTTTTTGTTGCCGCTAGACTACCCATCGGGAGTTCGTTCGGGCCGCGGTTGCCGGCCCGGCAGTCAAGAAAGAAGACACAGTCCCTCGCGCCGAGGAGGGCCTTCGCGCCCCACGATTCCGTGGTATTCCGCGGATTCCGCGGACTCCGCGGCAAACAAATACGCACGAAAGCCCGACCCTCCCCTGCCCTAGCCCCGACACACCGGAGTCTTCCGCGATCTTCCGAGACGATTCCGCGAATTCCGCGGCTAATCTCGCCGCCACCGCCTCCGCAACACGCCACCAGACGCCTTTCGAATTCCAGCATTGCAAGGTTCGCGTGCGTTGAGATTGTAAGGCAGCTTCGCTCCCAGAAGACTGCCGCCACAGTTGTCCCAATACCAAAGAGTCCGCCATGACCAAGGGCATCACTCTCAGCGCACTCGCCGCATCGGCGATCTGCATTCTTTCCACAGCGAACGCGTCCGCGCAAAAGGCTCCAAAGGCTATCGACCGCGCGAACCTCGACACGACCTGCGCCGCCTGTTCCGATTTTAATGAGTTCGCTAACGGCAACTGGCTGAAGCACAACACCATTCCACCCGACAAGACCCGCCTCGGCTCGTTCGGAATGCTCGGCGACAAGAATCAGGAAGTCGTTCAGGGCATCGTGCGCGACGACGCCAACCTCGTCCGCGACGCCGAGACCAAAGTCGGCACGAATGAATGGAAGATTGGCACGTTTTACACGGCCTGCATGGATACCTCCGCGATGGAGAAGGCCGGCTTCAAGCCCATCAAGGGGGCGCTCGACGCAATCGGGACCATCAAGACCACCGACGATGTCGCGAAGGCGTTCGGCGCCCGTGCGGGACGTGGTGGTGGCGGTGGCGGCGGTCGCGGGGGTGGCGGCTTGGCGCCGTTCGGCCTCGGACCGCAGACGGATCCCAAGAACAGCAAGATGGTCATCGTCTCCGCGAACCAGGGCGGTCTCACCCTGAATCGTGAGGACTACCTCGGCGAAGGCGATCGCGCCACCAAGCGTCGCGCCGACTACGTCGACCACATCACGCGTTCGCTCGAGCTGCTCGGTGAAACAAACAGCCAGGCGGCAGACGACGCGAAGTCGATTCTCGCGCTGGAAACGTCGATCGCGAAGATCTCGATTCCGGCGGCCGACATGCGCGATCCCGTCGCGAACTACCACAAGATGGATCTCGCGGAGTTCGCGAAGATGACGCCGCATATGAATTGGACGCGGTACTTGCAGCAGTTGGGCGCCACGAACGTGACGAGTGCATATCCGATCAACGTGCGGACTCCCTCGTACTTCACGGCGTTCGATCCGCTGCTCGCCGATACGCCGGTCGATCAGTGGAAAGCGTACTTGCGATGGCATACCCTGAGCGGCGCGATGGGCTCGTTGAGCAGCCCGTTCCGCAAAGAGGCGTTTCGTTGGCAGCAGGTCACGAGCGGTGTCCAGCAGCAGGAAGCGCGCGTGAAGCAATGCGCGGCCGCGACGAATGGCGCGCTCGGCGAAGCTGTGGGCCAGGACTGGGTGAAGCGCAACTTCACGCCTGAAGCAAAGGTGCGCGCGGTGAAAATGGTCGACAATCTCGTGTCGGCGCTTCGCGACCGCATCAACGGTCTCGATTGGATGAGCCAGCCTACGAAGGTGCAGGCTGTGGCGAAGCTCAATGCGTTCTTGAGAAAAGTCGCATATCCGGACAAGTGGCGCGATTACTCCACGCTCGCGATCAAGACCGGCTCCTATTACGACAATCAGAAAGTGGTCGGCGAGTGGAATGCAAAGCGCACTTGGGCACGCGTGGGCAAGGCGCCCGATCGCAGCGAATGGGGAATGACGCCGCCGACGGTCAACGCGTCGTACAGCTCGTCGCTGAACCAGATTCAGTTTCCGGCCGGCATTCTTCAGCCGCCGTTCTTCGATGCAACCGCCGACGACGCGGTGAACTACGGCGCGATCGGCGCGGTGATCGGGCACGAGATGACGCACGGCTTCGACGACTCCGGCCGTCAGTACGACGCACAGGGCAACCTGCGCGACTGGTGGACGCCGGAAGACGCGACGAAGTACAAGGCGGCGGCGCAGCTCGTGGTTGACCAATTCAACGGCTTCACCGTCGTCGACAGCGTGTCGCACGTGAATGGTCGTCTCACGCTCGGTGAGAACATCGCCGACCTGGGCGGACTCACCGTTGCGTACTCCGCCCTGGAAAAGGCGCTCGGCAACAAGCCGCGTACGAAGATCGACGGCTTCACGCCGGAACAGCGTTTCTTCTTGGCTTGGGCGCAGATCTGGCGCGAGCTTGACCGACCGGAGTCACAGTTGCAGGCGCTCAAGACCGATCCGCATTCACCGGGCAAGTGGCGCGTGAACGGGCCGCTGGCGAACATGCCCGAGTTCAAGGCCGCCTTTGGTTGCAAGGAAGGTGATCCGATGGTTCGCCCTGACTCGTTGCGCGCGAGAATCTGGTAGTCATGGCGAATTCCGCGGGCCGCGAGCTCGCGCAAACCGTCGACATCGAAACGCCGGAGCTCGTGGTCGTGTCATACACGATCGCGGGCATCGGTTCTCGCGTCGCCGCGGGATTCATCGACCTGCTGATTTGCTTCGCGGCGTTCATCGCGATCGTCATCGGGCTGTTCGCAATCACGCCGGAGAAGGACCGACATGCGTCCGGCGCGCCGATGTCGACAGCGTGGGCGCTGGCGATCGTCGTGCTCATTCAGTTCGCAATCCTCTGGGGCTACTACCTGCTCTTCGAGGGCCTGCGCGACGGACAAACGCCTGGCAAGCGTATGCTCGGACTACGCGTCGTTCGCGACGGCGGCTATTCGGTGGGTTTCTCAGCATCGTCTGTGCGGAATCTCATGCGAATGGTCGACCTGCAGCCGGGCTTTACGTACGCGATCGGCATCGCTTCGGCAGCGATTTCAAAATCTGGAAAGCGACTCGGCGACATCGTCGCGGGCACGATTGTCGTTCGCGAAACAATGGTGGCACAGCCATTCGGCAACGCGCCCGCCGTCTCGGCGAGGATGAGCGCCGACGCGAAGCCGATTTTCGCCGCGCGTCTCGACGATACCGAATTTCAATTGCTGGACCGGTGGGTGAGCCGCCGAAGCTCACTCGAACCGGAGCGACGCCGGCAGCTCACCGAACAAGTTTTTGCGCGACTCGCGCGCGCGGTGCCCGGCGATGAATCGTCGAGCGACAGCGCGCGTCTGTTGCAGCTTTACACCGCCGAACGAACGGCCCGAGAGCAAGGCGCGGCCGCTCGAGGCGCGACGGGCGCATCGCGAGAGCGGTACGCGATCGTCGCCACGAGCTCGCCGCGGTGGATTGCCTTCGCGGCAAAGCTCGTGCTGGCACAAAAGGGCGGGCTGAAATCACTGGGAGAAAAAGGAGTTCGTGATTTCGTGGCTGAGTATCGAGCGCTGTCGGCCGATCTCGCGCGGCTGCGGAGTGCGTCTCGCGGCGGCGCGACCGATGAGCTCTTCTACCTCGGCAGGCTGGTGGCGGGCGCGCACAACCTGCTCTATCGCGATCGTCGCAGCAAGTTTGTCGAGGTGCTGCACTTCATGGTGTACGACGTGCCGGCCGAAGTGCGACGGTCGTTCGTTCCGATTTTCATCGCGGCTGCGTTCATGTTCTTGCCGGCAGCCATCGCGTACGTCGCCGTGGTTCGCGACCCGAGCGTCGCGCCGACGTTCATTCCCGTGAGCATGCTCGACCGCGCGCAGAGCGGCGTGGATCGCGCAAAGAATGGCGACGGTTACATCGACGACCCGCAGGTGTTTCGGCCCGTGATGTCGAGCAATATCATCGCGAACAACGTGCAGGTGACGATCGCCGCATTCGCGTTCGGAATCACCGGTGGAATTGGGACGCTTTTTCTTCTCCTGATGAACGGTGTGTCGTTCGGCGGAATTCTCGGCCTGTATGCGTCGAAGGGAATTCTCTGGTTGATCGTCGCGTTCGTCGCTCCACACGGCGTACTCGAGCTGTCGGCGATCTGTATTGCTGGAGGTGCGGGCTTGCTCATCGCAGCGGCGTTGGTGATTCCGGGCAACCGAACGCGGAAGCGCGCACTTCGTGAGAATTCCGGCCGCGCCATTCGTCTCATGGCGTGTTCGACGTTGATGCTCGTCGTCGCGGGATCGCTCGAGGGAATGGTGTCACCGATTCCCTATTGGCCGGTCGAGCTCAAGCTGATCGTGTCCGCTGTGACTGCCCTGTTGCTGTACGCGTATCTCCGCGGCGGAGCGGGATCAAAGAAGCCCGCGCGCCTTGATCTCGAGGTAGCGGTTGACGACGGCGACGGCCATGCGGCTGGGCAGAACATCGAGCACGGTGATTCCGGCGCGACGCATGCGAACGAGAGCCTCCTCTCGCTCACGAATTAGCTCTTCCGCCGCGGCGCTTCGATAGAGCGCGAGCGATCCCTGCGTGGTGGGATACGCTGCGGCGAGCAGCGCTTCATTCTGAATCGCGACAACGACGAGCACGTGCCGCCGGGTCGCGCGGCCGGCGTAGGCGATGAATGAGCGGACGACGCGCGCGTCGATCACGTCGGTAAACAGCACGACCAACGCGCGGCGCGGCTGGCGAGTTGCGAGAAGTCGAAACGCGGACGCGTAGTCCGGCTCTGTCATCGTCGCGTCCAATCCGCTCAACGCGACGCGCAGACTCCGCAGTGCATTCGTGCCGCGCTGCGGAGGAACGAACGCCCGCACGGTGTCGTCGAACGCGATCATGCCGGCGCGATCGCCGCTCGTCGCCGCGACGTCGCTCAACACCAGCGCCGCCGAGAGCACGTGCTCGAACCGCGAGTACTTGCCGGCGGATTGCGTCATTGCGCGGCCGCAATCGATCATCGAAATCACCGTCTGCGCCCGTTCCACCGTCTGCTCCTTCGTGATCAGACGTGTGTGCCGCGCGGTCGCTTTCCAATCGACCATGCGTGGATCGTCGCCGGGCACGTAGTCGCGCAATCCGGCGAATGCGCCGCCCTCGCCGCGCTGCTTCAACGCTCGAACGCCTGCGTCGCTCAGGCGGTTCTGGATCGCGAGCAAACGAAAGCGACGAACGTTGCTCAGCGAGGGAACGACCACGAGATCATCGTCGAGCGCGAAGCGTGAGATCCGTTGAACGAGCCCGAGCCGCGTTCTCACCCGAAGCGCGATGGCGCCAAGGGCAAACTTGCCACGTTGATTCGCGACGACGGGGACATGAACCGTTAACGTCTCGCGACCCGGCACGACGAACACGTCGGTCGGGGAGTCGGCGTCGATCGAGGGCGGACTCTCGTCCGATATGAGAACTTGAAATGGCCATGGCCACGACGAGGCCACGCGATACTCGAGCTGCTCGCTGTCGCCGAGTCCGACGACTGGCCGAGCGACGCGCGTGACGGTGATGCTGTCGCGTCTGGGAATTCTGGCATAGTCGGCCGCCGCGGCCGCGACCAGCGCGATCGCAGCGGCAGTAGCGATGCCTACGCCAACGGCGCCCGGAATGAACCACAGAAATGCGAGACCGCACGCAATCTTCGCCAGTCGTGGCGTTGGGTACACGGCCCACAACGGGCGCCGGGCACGGATGCGGCTCGCAATCCCGGACAGCACGGTCAGGTCGGCGCCTTGGTTCGCGCCAGCGTCGCGGAGATGACGTCGTCTGTCGACCGACCTTCAACCTCGAGCTCCGGCGACAGCACGACTCGATGACGTAGCACGCCGGGGGCCCGAGCCTTCACGTCGTCGGGCACCACGTAGTCTCGTCCTTCGAGCACCGCGCCCGCGCGTGCCGCACGTTGCAGCGCGACGCTCGCTCGAGGCGAGGCGCCGAGCACGAGCGATGGATCCTCGCGCGTGGCGCGCGTGATGGCGGCGATGTACTGGCGAATTTCCGGCGCGACGCGAACGCCGTCGACGAGCACGCGGCACTCTCGCGCGAGGTCCGCGTTCATGATCGGGTCGATGATCTTCATCGCGCCGCCGCGCTCGGGGTCGAACCCTGCCTCGTGCTGCGCCAGAATCTCCAGCTCTGCGTCGAGCGGTGGGTAGCCGACGACGATCTTCAGCAGGAAGCGGTCGAGCTGCGCTTCGGGCAATGGAAATGTGCCCTCGTGTTCCACTGGATTCTGCGTGGCGAGCACCATGAACAATGGATCGAGCGCATGCGTCTTGCCGTCGACTGTCACTTGCCGCTCCGCCATGGCTTCGAGCAACGCGGCCTGGGTTTTGGCCGGCGCGCGGTTGATCTCGTCGGCCAGTAAGAGATCCGTGAACAGCGGGCCGGGCTGAAATTCAAACCCGCGCGCCGGATCGCGATACACCGCGACACCGGTTACGTCGGCAGGCATCAGATCGGGTGTGAACTGGATTCGGGTGAACCGGGCGGCGATTGCGCTGGCGACCGTTCGCACGAGCAGCGTCTTCGCGGTGCCGGGCACGCCTTCGATGAGCGCATGACCCCGCGCGAGGAATGCGACGAGCACGTCGTCGATCGCCGCGTCCTGGCCGATCACGCGCGAGGCCACCGCGTCGCGAACCTGACGCAGCGCCGCGGCGCCGTCCTGTATGGAAATACTCATGACCCTTTTGGCAAAGTTGTCGAAAGTTGCTGCTCGATGTCCATGACGGCCCCCGCGACAGCCGCAAACTGGCGACGCGTGAGTGTTTCGGACAGCGCGCGACGAACGACATCCACACTCGGCGTCAGCGATGGCGTTCGGCGAGCGACCGCATCGAGGAAGGTCGTGTCGTCCGCGGCGGCGGCGACCGCCACCGTGCG
>JBDTAE010000237.1:0-5380 GCA_039924785.1 Gemmatimonadaceae bacterium
TCGGCTCCGCGAAACCCGGTGACTACGACCCGCTCGTCGCGCAGGTAACGAGCGCGCTCGCAGGGCAACCGCGGCCGTACGCCGTGTACATGTTCTACTACGACTACATCAACGAGTGGTTCTCGCAGCGCACGCAGTCGCCGCTCGCGATCACGCAACTCGCGAACGCCTTGCACGCTCGTATGGGAGGTCCCGGACTCGGGAACACCGTCGCGTCGTTCCTCGGCGACGTCATCTGGCCGATCCTCTCGCTCGCGGCACGCGACGCGTTGCTCACGGCGCTGCTGCGGCAGATCCGCCAAATGTTGCTCGACGGCGCGGAAGCGGGAGTTCCAATGCCCCAGCGCCATCTCTCGATCATCTGCCATAGCCTTGGCTGTTTCCATGTCTTCGAGGCAATTCACGCGGCAGCCAACGATCCCGTACAACAACTCAGCCCGGCGCAGGGCGTTCAGTTCGACAACGTCATCTTCATGGCGTCACCGGTGCAACTCATCCGAACGATCGCGAAGGACATCAGCTTCGCCGTGCCGCGCGCGAGCGACCTGGCGTGCATGAATCCCGAGGGTCTGTTCCTGCCGTCGCAGGACGACGGCTTTGGCACAATGCTGCCCGCGGTGAAGCAAACTGTCTCCATCACGGGCAATCTCGATCCCGTCGGCGGTTACTTGTTTCGCGACCGCCTCGACTGGGCCTACATGAACTTGCCGAATCAAATCTCGAAGATCGATTCGCAAGAGCTGGTCGACATGAAGGCCGCGGACCTTCAGGCCATTCTGCAACAGGCGTTGCAAACCGACGCTCCGCCGAAGATCGCGCCGCAGAATCCGCACGATTGGTCGGCGTACGTGTCGCGACACTCGTCGGATCTCAAGACGTGGCTCGTATGACCACGCGCGCCGCAATTATTCGTCGAGCGGCGCAGCGTGCGGCGCTCAGCCTCGCGTGTTCGATCGCACTCGTCACGTTGTGGTCGAGCGCAGTGCCTGCGCAGGGTGCGACGATCACGCTCGACAGCGTTCTCGTCGCGCTTCATGCCGGCGATTCGGCAATCAATCTTGCATCGGTCGATCCCGCGCGTCATCGCGCGCTCGATTCGTTGACAACGGTTCTTCGCGAGCTCCGCGCATCGGATCTCAGCATCGACGATTTCGCGGCCGCAGCGTCCGCCGAGCCACCGGGATTTCTCGATATTCTGCGATGGGATCGGGACAAGGCCGGTCGTGCCGCACAGCCGGCGCTTCGAAGCGCGCTCTTTCGTCTGCAGCAGATCGTGCTGCCGCAGCCGAATGGACTTGGGCCGCGGATTCTGGCGGCGCAACAGCAGGCGGGATATCAGATGTATGTCGGCGCGATGGAGCAGCTCCAGACTCGCGCGATTCAACTCGTGCAGAACGCGAGCACGGAAAAGCTTCGGCGATACGAAATCAAGTTTGGGCCCGGGGCGCCACGTCTCAATCCTGTTGAGACATCTGTGAACTACGTGCTGGAGCGAATTCCGGGCATTGGGTTCGGGCCGAATATCCGCGGTCCTGGCGCTCTGGAGTTCGTCGCGGCGTACACAAACACCGACCTGACGACGGACGGCAACGCGACGAACTTGCGATTGGTGTCCGGCGCGAACGTCGGACTTCGTGTCTACACGTTCGACACCACGTCGACGCGCGGCACCATCGGCAACCTTCTTCATCCGGGCAACATCGCGCTCGGCATGGCGTCGTTTTCGCCGACCGACCGTCCGCTCGATTCGCCCTTCCGCACGGGCCGCAGGCTGGGTGGCTTCGTCGACTGGGGTGCCATGCGGGTGTCGGCCGTGCTCGGCCACGATTGGCGCGCGTTGATCGGCACCGGAGCGCAACTCATTCCACATCTCTTTTAGCACGGAGCGCTGAAATATGTTCGGGTCCGTGATGCTCGACGTCGCGATCGGGCTGATCCTCGTCTACCTCATTTTGAGCCTGGCGTGCACCGCGCTGCGCGAGCTGTTCGAAGTGTTCCTCAAGAATCGCGCTGGCTTTCTGCATCAGGGAATCACCGAGCTGCTGCACGATCCGGCGCTGACGAAGGATCTCTATGAGCATCCTCTCATCAACTCGCTGTACCACAGTCCGTACGAGGCGGCGAAGAAGGCGCGCGATCTTCCGTCGTACATTCCGTCGCGGAGCTTCGCGCTGGCGGTGCTCGACATGGCGGCGCGAGGCCGCGACTCTTCATCGGCGAGCGCGGCAGGACTCGGCGCGCCAGTGATGTCGATCGCAACGATTCGGCAAAACATCTCGCTGATCGGCAACAGCAAGGTGCAGCGCGTCATCCTGTCGGCAATCGATACGTCGGAAGGAGAGCTCGAGAACGTCCAGCTGGCGATCGAGACGTGGTTCAACAGCTCGATGGATCGCGTGTCCGGATGGTACAAACGTCGGTCTCAGCTGATTCTCATCGTGCTCGGCATTGCAATCGCCGGCATCGTGAACGTCGATACGATGCGACTGGCATTGAGCTTCTACGCGGACCCGTCGCAGCGGCAGGCGGCCGTCGCGATGGCCGGCTCCGTGCTCAAGGAACCGCCGGCGGGCGTTACGCAACCGGTGCCTGGCGCTCCAGCCGTCGCGACCAATCCGGCCGAAGTCGCCAGTCTCTGGACGCACCTCGACAGTTTGAGTCTGCCGATCGGGTGGCCCGATCCTGGATTCGGCTTGATGAGGCTTTTTGGATGGCTGCTGACAGGACTCGCGGTATCGCTGGGCGCGCCGTTCTGGTTTGACCTGCTCGGCAAAGTGATGACGGTTCGGTCGACGCTGAAGCCGAAGTCGACGTCGAGCTCCGATGCACCGCCGAAGAGTGGAGACTCGAACGTGACCATCGTCTCGCCGGCGGCCGCGCCCGCGGCAGTCGCGATTCCTGTCGGCGCTGTTACGCCGGCGTCGGTTGCTTCGCTTGGCGCGCCGGGACCAGGCGCGGACTATGAGGCGCACGAGTGGTCGTCGGGGCATGCGCAGGAGGGCGTGATATGAGCGCGGGGACTTCGTCAGTTCAAGTCATGCAAACGCTCGACGTGCTCGCGCCGAAATTTCGCGACGCCGTGAGCAAGGCCATCGCGGACTGCAACGCGAATGGTCTCGACGCGATTGTGTACGAGAGCTATCGCTCGCAGGAGTTGCAAGCGAACTACTACGCGCGCGGGCGCACGGTCATCCCTCCGCACGACACCGTGACGAACGCGCAGAGTAATTTGTACAGCTGGCATGGATACGGACTCGCGGTCGACGTGATTTCGCGCTCAAAGGAATGGGATCAACCGGAGAGTTGGTTCGCGAGCATCGCTGAGTACTTTCGCGCGGCGGGATGTCGCTGGGGCGGAGAGTGGAAGATGAAGGACCTTCCGCACTTTCAATGGGCGGCCTGCAAGCCGAGTCCGTCGGATACGGCGCGATCGTTGTTGGCGAGCGGTGGGATGCGCGCCGTGTGGGAGGCGGTCGGCGCGATCTGAGTTCGACGAAATAGACGCGGCGAGAAGTAGCGCGAACCCTTGCCCCGGCGCGGCGCGCGACGGATGATATTTAGCTGTCCGAATCGTCAACTCGCCTCGTGGAGCGCCTCGTGTCTCGCCGTTTTGCAAAGAGCTGTGCCCTGTTCGCGTTCAGTCTGGTCGCTGCCGGTTCGAACACGGTCGCGCAGTCTCCATTCTCATTCATCAAATGGCGGTCGATCGGCCCGGTGAATACCGGCGGGCGCATCGACGACATCGCGGTCGCGCGAGTTCGCGGCGAGCCGGACGCCATCTACGTCGCGACGGCGAGCGGCGGCCTATTCAAGAGTGCGAATAACGGCGTCTCGTGGTCTCCAGTGTTCGACAGTGTGGACGCCATGATGTCAATCGGCGCCGTGGCTGTCGCGCCGTCGGCGCCGTCGACGGTGTGGGTCGGCACGGGTGAGGCGAACACGCGACAGAGCTCGAGCTGGGGCGATGGCGTCTACCGGAGCACCGACGGCGGAAAGACGTGGTCCAACATGGGGCTTCGAGACACTCGCGCGATTGCGCGAATCGTCATCGATCCTGGCAACGCGAACAACGTCTATGTCGCGGCGCAGGGGCATCTGTGGGGACCGAACGCCGACCGCGGCGTCTTCAAGACGACCGATGGCGGCCTCACGTGGAAGAAAACGCTGTTCGTCGATGAGAACACGGGCGCCACAGATCTGGTGATCGACCCGACGAACTCGCAGACGCTCTACGCCGCCACGTATCAGCATATGCGCCGCACGTGGGGATACAACGGCGGCGGCGTCGGCTCCGGCATCTACAAGTCGACTGACGGCGGGAACACCTGGACCAAACTTGGCGGCGGCCTTCCGACCGGTGAGCTCGGTCGAATCGGCATCTCGCTTCTGCCCACGGACTCGCGCATCGTCTACGCGACGATCGAGGCGCACGCGCCGAACAGCGGCATCTATCGCACGCTCGACGGCGGTGTCACATGGCAGAAAACGTCGTCGCTCAATTCGCGTCCGAACTACTACTCGCAGATCCGCATCGACCCGCGGAGCGCCGACCGCATTTACACGCTCGGGTCGAATCGCGGTTTCTATTTCTCTAACGACAGTGGCAAGACCTTTACCGAGCGGTTCAGCGACGTGCATGGTGAGGATCACGCGCTGTGGGTCGATCCCGACAACACCAATCATCTCATCATCGGTGGCGACGGCGGCGTTTCTATTTCATGGGATCGCGGCCGGACCTGGGATTTCCGTCACAACATGCCGATTGGCCAGTTCTACGAGATCGACGCCGACAACAGTGTTCCGTTCCGCGTCTGCGGCGGGCTTCAGGACAACGGCGTCTGGTGCGTGCCGAGCGCGGTGCGCAATCGAAATGGTATCGCGGACCGGGATGCGTGGAACATCGGCGGCGGCGACGGATTCCATGCGCACTTCGATCCGACGAACAACTCGATGGTGTTGCAATCGTCGCAGAACGGAAACGCGGCGTGGGTGAACATCGAAACGCTCGAGCGACAGGGCGCGCGTCCGGGAACCGGCGATCGCCCCGCGGCGGCTGGAGCGGGTGGCGTTCGAGGTGGGCGCGGCGGTGCGGCGGCGGCGGCGCCAGTTGGTGAAGGCGCGGCCGGCGGCGCCGTTGACGGGCGTGGCGCGGGTAATCGGTGGAACTGGGATACACCGATCGTCGTGTCGCATCACGATCCGAAAACCTGGTTCATGGGTTCGCAGTTTCTATATAAGAGTACTGATCGAGGCTCGAGCTGGAAGAAGATCAGCGGTGATCTGACGCTGAACGCCGATCGCGACATGTTGAAGATGATGGGGAGCGTAGTTCCATCCGATGCGCTCTCGCGGCACGACGGGCAGACGAGCTACGGCTCGC
>JBDTAE010000238.1:0-10997 GCA_039924785.1 Gemmatimonadaceae bacterium
GAACCGCGCCCCGACGTACGTCTCGAGATACGACACCAGCGGACAGACGGAATCCCCGAGCACGCCGGCCTTGACCTCACTCGGGAGCGGCACGTTCCAGATGTTGCCCGCATATTAGAGGATTCGAAATGGCCTCGGTCGTCCACTGCACGGTTGGGACATCGAACGCCGCGCGCCACCGCTCCAGCAGCGGGACGACGGCTTTGCCTCTCCCTCGCGTTCCCGACGACGCGCGACGCGGAAACGAGACGACCACCGATCGCTTCGCGCGCGTGAGCCGGACGAACAACAGCGCGTTCGCCTGCGACTCCTCACGTGATCGCTCGGGGCGAAGCGCCGTCGGCAGCCACTCGAACGTGTCATCGATCGCGGGAAGCGTTTGCCCAACGACCACCACGCACGGAAACTCGAGCCCCTTCGACGCGTGACACGTCATCACGTGCACCGCGTCGACGCGCGGACGCGGCGACAGCGGCAGCGTCTTCGTCAAGCGCACGCGCAGTCCCTCCCCCGTCGGATTGCAAGAACGGAATGCTCGCTTTCATTTACATCTTCACGCTTGTGCTTTCAATAATAGTTCGTCGGTTACGATTTCATTTACCACTTCACACTGTCGTACATAGCTCGCAAACGGTTTCCACGAGCGGCGTTCACCGATGTAATCCAGGAAATGCGTCCAGCCAGGTGCGCGCGAAAATCGGGAACGCCATTTCTGTTCTGACTGCTTGCTCCTTGTCGCACACAATTAACAATGACGGCCTTTAGTGTATCGTAGTCTTTGCGCGTGACACTGAGTTTTTCGTTGACAACAATTCCCGCTAAATGCTGGCGTACACTTTGTTTCATGATGCGCGTCTTACGATGATGTACGCCCCAGCCTTCGCTGGAAACAATCGCCGCAACTTCCATTGCGCATCGCTCCACGTGTCGCCGGAATTCATCGTCGCCAGAAAACGCGAGATCGTCGGCGTACCGCGTGTAGTCAGCGCCTTCCCAATCGGCGAGGCCCGTAAGGCGAGCATCAAGACGATACGCACAAATATTGGCCAGCATTGGCGATGTGGGCGCACCCTGCGGCAAGTGCGGCCGGCAATACAGCTGCCTCGCATCGAACAACATTCGCGTGTTCAACGTTTGATGTTGTTGGCTGCTCAGCACGCCTGACGGCGTGGTGTTCGTGCACAAGGCGCCGAGCGCATCGGCAACGGGTCGGGGTAGCCAAATGCGCGAAATATTGCTTGTACGCGCGCGCGACTGATGCGAGGAAACAAATCCTGTAAATCCATTCGCAAGACCACGCGCTTGCCGACATGTGGGGCAGCAAACGTTTGCACTGAGCGGGCTTTAACAAACCCGTGCGCCGCGTTGTAATAGTGGGGTACGCGTTCAAGTATCTCAGCGAGAATTCTTCGCTGAATTTGCTTAATTCGTTTTTGCGGTGCTTCGATTGGTCGAATACCGCCGCTCTGTTTTTCGCCTACGCGATAGTGGTAGTGATGCAGCGGCGAATTGCGGTTCTTGCGTCCCAGTGTTTTGATATCGGCAAACCAGGCGAGTTCGTCGATGGATACGCTGCACCAACTTGCGAGCGCTTCGATTGATTCGATCGCCGGCACATTCCAATCGACCGCGACCGCGACAGGGCGCATTTGCCAAGGGCCGGTGAGCCATGCGCGCACGTTGATGTGTTTGCGCTTTGTTCCGATCGAGGCCTCATCACTCCGCAGCGCTTCGCTTAAGAGAAAGCGCGCAACATCGCGTTGTCGTGGCCGAGCGTTGCCGGAAAATTCGTGGAGGTAGCGCCTGGCGAGTGGTGTTACCCAACCTTTCGCCTTGCCGAGTGCTGCGATTGCACGTTCGACACAAGCGTCATGAGTTTGTTCGCCCGCATTGAAAGCGTGCGCCACAATGTTGGCGACGGCCTTGTACTCGCTGAATTCTGCAATCGCGCGGGGCATTGGCTCAATCAGATATTTTGGCGCGGCAGCCCGGAATGAAGCGGACAGGAACTACTATGGCATCGTTCGCGGCGCGTTGAGTTCCAACGAATCTGACTTCTGTGAGCGAGCACTGCGTGGCTTGTCCTCGCAGTTCCTGCTCACATGACGAAATACGACTTACACACGAAATCCCCGGAGTGGCACGGTAGCATCGATGCTTGAGCCGCTTACCACACCAGCTTGGAACGCGCGCCGAAACGATGACGCGTCGATTATAACGATTGCGAATGCTCGGCGCGACCAGTCGTCGCCGTTGAGCGCCGGCGAAGAAGCGATTCAAGCGTCTCATTGAGCGAACCGACGGACGCGTGTTGCAAATGGATGGTGCGACGCTTATCCGAGGGCAAGAAAATCCAAATCCGCCTGTTCAACGAACACGCGAACCTGCTTGTTGCGAAAGCGCAGCAGGCGAATCACATCGGGCGTCGCGCAGTTGCCGAGACGAATCCAGATTACTTTGGGCGGCGCGCCGCGGAGCACGCTGAGCCGTTGAAAGTCTTCATCCCTGGTGACGAGAACGAAACCATCGGCGGCCGCGCGCGCCCAGATCGCCACGTCCGGCGCTCCGCCCAGTCCGAAATCGATGACGTGCGAGGATTCGGGATAGAGATCCGCCAAGTCGCGCGCGAGTCGTGCCGACAGGTCCTCGTGGAAGAGCAGCTTCACGGCGTGCCCGTCGTTGCGGGTACGGGGCTAGGTGGCCGACACGCTGCTGGACCGGCGTTCTCGGTCAGCCGCAAACGCCAGGCACGCGCGGACGTCGTCTCGCGTGAGTTGGGGAAAATCGGCCAAGAGCTCACCCTCGCTCATGCCGCCGGCAAGGTACCCGAGGATATCGCCAACCGTGATGCGAGTCCCGCGAACGACGGGCTTGCCGAAGCGAACTTCGGGATCAAGCACGATGCGCTCATGATAATCCTGGAAACCGGTCATGTATGGACTCTAGGTGTCGCGCTCGCGGGGGTCAAGACAACTCGAACCCATTCGCCGTGCGACGTGCAAGTTCTGGCTGGACCCGCTCGCCTTGGCAGGCGGCAGCGGCTTTTCGGCGCGGGAACTCACGCGCATCCGCGGTATTATCTTGGAGTATCGGCCCCGGATACAGGAGGCGTGGCGTGAGCACTGCCGCGAGACCAAGTAACGACCCGCGAGCCTTGCGAGTTGACGTGACGGAAGACAAAATCATCGCCCGTCTGGTGGACGGTCGAACGATCAGCGTGCCGCTCGATGCGCGCGCGATTCTGTACGACGCGCTCGACCGGCAGGACGAGTGTGACATCGATATGAGTTTTCTCGAATTCCGCGCGGAGTAGCGATCGCCATGGCTATCCCTGAGCACGGCCAGACGTTCGACTCGGCGGACGACAAGCTGCGCTTCGAGTGCAAGCCCGAGATTGAGCAGATGTGGATGAGCGGCGAGGACCCCAAGGCCGTGCACCGTCTCGCGCGCGCGGCCTTCCCACGCCCCGAATCAGGTGACGACGCAAGCATCGCGGCCGCGGCCATTTCTTGCGCTCCTGCGTGATACCGGCCAATCCGTGCAGACCATCGCGGCATCTATGGAGGTCACGCCGGATCTCCTCGTCGACTTGTCGGATCACGCCGCGGTGTTGCCGCTCAAGGCGCGCGAGGAACTGATGCGGCGTGCGAAGGTGGTGCGCGAATTGGATCAGACGAGTGCGATCGCGTCGTTAGAAACGGTATTGGCTCAGCCTCAGCTGAGGTTCCCGCATCCCTGGTGCGGCCCAGGTTCAAGCCTCACCGGGTTGGGCCGCGGGACGCCAAGAGCTATTGTTGACGTTGCCCACTCCACCGAGAAATCCAATGCTTCGTTCGTCTGTTGCCTCGACGCTCGCGTCGATTGCCCTCGCCGTCGCGGTTCCCGTCTCCGCGCAGCTCACGCCTCACCAGCAGCTCGCGCACTCCGTCTATAAGGAACTGATCGAGATCAACACCGTCGATTCGGTCGGCTCCGTGACGAAGGCCGCCGAAGCAATGGCGGCCCGATTTCGCGCCGCGGGCTTTTCGGCGAACGACGTGCAGGTGCTCATCCCACCGGGCAAGCCGACCAAGGGCAATCTGGTCGTGCGCTATCGTGGTCGCGGCGGAGTGAACGCGCCCAAACCGCTTCTCCTCCTGGCGCATATCGACGTCGTCGCCGCACTTCGCGCCGACTGGTCGCGCGACCCATTCATCCTCAACGAGGAGAACGGCTTCTTCCTCGGCCGCGGCGTCGCGGACGACAAGTCGATGGCATCGATCTTCGTCGCCAACCTGCTCGGTATGAAGAGCGAAGGTATCGTCCCGGATCGCGACATCATCCTCGCGCTCACCGCTGACGAAGAGGGTGGCGACGCCAACGGGGCGCACTGGCTCGCGACGGAGCACAAGAATCTCATCGATGCCGAATATGCAATCAATGAAGGCGCGGACGGTTCGCTCGTGAACGCGAAGCCCGTCACGAACGGCGTGCAGGCCGCCGAAAAGGTGTCGGTGAACTTCACGTTGACCGCTTCAAATTCCGGCGGTCACTCCAGCATGCCGCGCCCGGACAATGCGATTTATCAACTGTCGCACGCGCTGATCAAGATAAGCGAGTATCATTTCCCGGTCGTGCTGAACCCCATCACGAAAGCGTACTTCACGCAGGCATCGATTGCGCAGCCGAATCCACAGATCGCGGCTGCGATGAAAGCGATCGTCGCCAACCCGAAAGACGCGAAAGCCGACGCCCTCCTGTCGAAAGACCCCCACCTGGCGTCGGTCCTCCGGACGACGTGCGTCGCGACGCGGCTGTTCGGCGGTCACGCCTACAATGCGTTGCCGCAGATCGCCACCGCGAACGTCAATTGCCGAGTGGAGCCGACGTCGACGTATGAGTTTGTGAAAGCGACGCTGGAGCGAGTCGTCGGAGACACGGGCGTGAAGATCACGTTCATGGCCCAGCCGCTGTCGGGAAAGGTCGGCGTCGATCCTCTTCCGCTGCCTCCCGACCTCCAGAGTGCCATCTCGTCCATCACGAAGAAGATGTGGGGAAACATCCCCGTCGTCCCGGAAATGAGCACGGGTGCGACCGACGGCAAATACATGCGAGCAGCCGGCATCCCGACGTTCGGCGTCAGCGGCATCTTCTACGAGGGCGAAGAGCGCAACATGCACGGCCGCGATGAGAAAGTGCGCGTAAAGTCATACTACGACGGACTTGCCTTCCTGGATCAACTCGTGCGCACACTCTCCGTTCGGCCCAAGACGTGACTTTCGCCGGCGGTCGTGAAGGCGACTGGCGGTGAGTCAGTCGAATCGCATTTGATTGACCATGGTCGCGCTGGAATGGTGGTGGGCCTGAACTGAGCCGGCGGTATTGTGCCGCCATGTTCACTTGCTCACTCGGCGCTGGGGCGCCTATGCTATGGTCATGCCCAATCTCAAACGCCAGTGGACGGTCGCCGATCGCGACGACCTTCCGGACGACGGCAATCGCTACGAGGTCATTGACGGCGAACTGTTCGTGAGCCCGGCCCCGTCGATGCGCCATCAGCGGGCGGTCTTGCAGCTGGCGCGCCTCCTGGCGGACTATCTGGATCAGCACCAGACCGGGGGAGTGTATGTCGCTCCGGCGGACGTCATATTCTCACAGCGCCGCGGCGTGCAGCCGGATGTGTTCATTGTGCCCCTCGTGAACGGCCGGCAACCCGAGGACTTCGATGAGGTGAGGCGGTTGCTCTTGGCGGTCGAAGTCCTTTCGCCGAGTACGGCGCGCGCTGACCGTGTCGCCAAGCGGACGTTGTTCCGCGAGGAAAGCGTCCCGGAATATTGGATCGTCGACTTGGACGCTCGCATGATCGAGCGCTCGACGCCATCCGAACCGAGGCCCGAACTATTCGCCGAGCGAATCGAGTGGGTGCCGCCAGGTGCCTCCGAGCCGCTCGTCATCGATCTAGTCGCCTATTTTGAGCGAGTGCTCGACCGGTAACGACCGCGACAGGTTCTTACGGGCACTCACGGGCCGGCCGGCCGCTGGTCTCGATGCAGCGGTCAGTCGCGAGTACTTTGACGCATCACGCTTTCGCTGAATTCTGGCGGTGCGGGCGGTTTCGTTCTGTCGGCGTGAATTCCGACGCGCCGAAAAAGCGGGCAAGGCGCAGTCCGGTGTCGGCGCTACGCCGCGCGCAGCGTGAAGTCCACTTGGATTGTCTCGAATGGAAACACAATGCCGCCGCTCTCATGGCGATCCAGAATCCCCGCGTTGAGCAGCGCCGTGACGTCGCCGTGCACCGCCTTCACATCGCGTCCCACGCGCCGCGCTGCTTCGCGAATGGACACGGGGCCGGCGCCACAGAGCGTCTTAGACTAGGAACCTCGATACGGGCGCAACGAACATCGATTGGGTTTCTGCCTGACTAACTCGCTGGCTGCACGGTCGTTTGAAGGTGCACCTGCTACGCCGATTTTCTCCGGATCAACATTTGGTTGCGCGCGCAACCAGGCGATCGCCGTGGCGAAATATTCGAGCGGGACGAGGCCAAGTTCTTTCGGCAAACCCGGCGGATCGAAATAGGCGAGCTGCAGAACCAAATAACCATGTTCGGGCAGCAATGTCGCATCATGCTCCGCGCCCGCGCCCAAGCCGCCTTCCGATCCGCCCAGTTCGACGATCGCGGGCAGCTTCCGGCCGGCGGCACCGGCTCTGCTCGTTCGAATCCTCCGATCAGGAATCCCTTGCCCGTGATTGCGTCCAAAATTTTCTCGCACGTCAGCCAGCGCGCGTCCCGATCTCCCCTTAAGTTGGCCAATCGAGTTGCTGCCGGCCGTTGCACAATCGCAAGAACATCGACGCGCGTGGCTTGAGCAAAATAAATGATCCGATAAGGCCGCTCGAAAATCTCGCGGATGTCTTCATCTCGAGCCTCAGGCACGACGCGGCCCATTTCCGGGAATTCGCTGAGCGTGTCAACGCGCGCCACGATGCGATCAATCATGCGTTCGGCGTACGTAGGAGAGCTATGGCCGATAATGGCCGATATGTTTGGCGATATCAGCCAAATGCTCAATGGCGATCGCGGACCATTGTATCGGTCGGCTCACGACGCGCGGCGGAGGATCTCGCGGAGTCGGCTCTTTACTTGGTCGTGTGGGATCGTCCGGCCAGCCGCGACATCAGCCAACCCGCTATCGATGGCTTCTCGGACGTAGAGTTCGTACATGAGATCGTCCCAACTGGCATCGTCGGGCAGCCGGTCGATGATATCTCGTGCGTGCGTTTTTGGGCTCGACGACTCAGTCATGGGTATCTCCGGACAGACGCGTTGCACACACCAAGAAGTTCGTCGGCGGGGACGAAGTGTGCAACCTGAGCGTCCGGCACTGGCTAACACTTCTGCACCGCGCCTCGTTAGCCCGGCGGGACCACGAAGCCGACAAATGAACCCGGTCGCGGTGCATCACAGCTTGCTCATCCCCGCCGGGGCAGTCAGGCGGGGTCGCCCGCGACGCCGAAGCCGTGGAAGGTGCGCACGTTGAGTTGGTCGGCGACGTCGTCATCGAACGCGACCGCGAGCGCGACGATCAATTCAGGTTGTACTCGTCGAAATACCAATGTCGTTACCTACCTCAACGCCCGAGTTCAGAACCTGCAAGGGAATCCAATAAGAGCGCCGCGCGTAGCGCGGCGCAGTCCATTTCACGCTTCCGCCGAGTGAACGGTCAACGACTGACGGGGTTCTCGAACTCAAAACCCCGGGCGAAGATGGTATCGGTCAATCTCACACCGGCAGGCACACCATTCAGTTTCAACCGGTCGAGTGCTCAATGTCGGCGACGTCTAACGTCGCGCTCACTTCGATCCCTCTTGGAGACTCACGGTCTGTATGGGCTCCAGGCTTGCATAGATACCAATAACACGCGTAGTCGCTGCTTGGGGAGCCTGGAGGCTGGGTACGGCAAACCGGCAGCTTGTCGATGTCCCCTGATTGCCGCGTACCACGCCTGGAAAATCGAGGTTAACGGCGAATGCTCCACTGCTGTCGGTTTCCGCCCTCGTGGTGTCGCCCGTTGCCAAACACAATATTTCGACCGTCGCACTCGCCCACGGCGCACCGGTAGTACGAGAAACATGACCATAAACGGCGGCTGTACCGGAACTCGTTTCCGTCATGCAGCCGAATCCACACAGAAGTAACAGACAGAATCTCTGCATAGCTACCTCAACATACGGTTGAAGACACTCTGCTGGTGAATTCACCACGTCAGATCTGAACGCATGCGGACGACCGCGACGCGTGCAGGGAACACCCTGCATGCGCTCAGTCCCTCACGCGTCCTTTGCCCGAATCATTCGCACGCCGAACACCGGTACGATGCGACTATTCGCCGCCGCCTGAAATTTCACCGTGACTTTCGACTTTCCTCGAGACAGCGCCGCCGGAACGACGTACTGCTGATCGAAGAACCCGACCGCGTTCAAGTTCGGCTCAAACTTCGCGACCGCCATTCCGTCGAGCAGGATCTGGAAATTGCCGGAAGCCGGCGGCAGCCCGAGCTCGTTCAAGTACGTGACGACGACCGCCATGTCGGCATTTGGATCGACCGGAATGTCGAACGAGAACCAGCCGGCGCCGCCGCGATTCGCGCGGCCGTTCGTGCGATTCACCGGACGATCGGCGGGTTCGCTCTGATAGTTGTAGTCGCGCTCTGGCTGCATTTCGCCCGGCTGCGCGAAGCCCGTCGTTGCTGCTTCCATTCGACGAACACGCTCGCGCTCCGCGGCGATCGACGCCGCGCGTTTATCGAACTCTGATGGCGCGAGCACGTCGAAATACACGCTGTACATCCGCCGCTGCGTGCGGTAGAACGGCGCGAGGGAGACGTCGCCCGCGATTGCGGGTTGCGACGGCGATCTCGCGACGCCGGCCGCCTTGTAGTTGCCCGCCCCCGTTTCCGCGGGAATGACCCAATCAGTGACGGGCTTGTCGGCGGCCACGAGCACCGGAACGGGAATGCTCACGCCTTCTCCGCGCCGCTCCTGCCGCGGGCCATGGTCGCCGGCTAACACGAGCGGGCCCCACATGATCGCCGTGACAGACTTGTTGTCCGGTGTCGGCTCGAGCCGCAACGACTTTGGCAACGTCAGCTCGACGACGTCGCCACTCTTCCACGCGCGCTTGAGCTCAACATAGGAGCTCGGCTGCAAAACACGATCGTCTTCACCCAGGTTGCGACCGCCCGCGCCGCCGGCTTTCAAGTTTGCTAAAGTCGGCTGTTCGACCGCTAAGCCGTTCACCTTTACCGTGAAACCGTCTCCCGCCCAACTCGGACGACGCACGGCGAGCGTGAACGTCGACGGCTTCGGCATGGCGAGCGTCATCTTCGCAGTGTCGCCATCGGGGAAGCCCGTTTCCATCGTGAGGTCGACGCCCGCCGTCGTGAACGTGGCCGTCGACGGCATGAAGAGATTCACCCAGAGCGTGTCGTCCGACTCGTAGTAAACGCCGTAGCCGTGCAGGGCGTGACTCTCCATGCCGGTGCCCACACAGCAAGTAAAGCTCTGCTGCATATTCTGATACTCCTGCTGCACCCCGCGGCCAACGGGCACCATGTAACTGGTGCGACCGTCCTCGGGATCCATGCTCGCGAGCACGTGGTTGAACAACGCGCGTTCATGGAAGTCGGCGTAGTACGCGTCTGGCCGGAACGAAAACAGGCGTCGCGTGAGCTTGAGCATGTTGTAATCGTTGCACGACTCGCACGTCCGTCCATCCACACGCGCGCTCAACTGATCCGGCGCGCCGAAATACTCCGCGAGACCGTGACCGCCCGTCGCGTACGAATGATGTTCGACCACGCGATCCCAAAAGAAATTCGCCGCGAGCACGTCGCCGGTGTCGCCGGTATACGCGTACCGCTCCGCCGATCCGATCAGCTTGGGAATCTGACAGTTGCCATGCTTGCCGTTGAGATTGTCCTGGCCGCGCTTGAGCGCATCGGTAAAGGCGCGATGCTCGAAGCGATACGACAGGTCGAGCCACCGCTTGTCGCCGGTGTCGGCGTACAGGTCGGCGAGCACCTCGTTCATGCCGCCGTGCTCAGTGTTGAGCATCTTCTGAATTTGCACTTCGGTGAGCGGCGCCAGCACGCCTTCGGCCCACGCGGCGAATTTCACTTCGACGTCGAGTGCGTTGGAATTCCCCGTGTGACGATACGCGTCGCGCAGGCCGGCGAAGGTCTTGTGCAGCGTATACCACGGCGACCACAGCCCGTTCAGATCGAAGCCGCCGGAGCGAATGTCGCCCTTCGACACCGCCGCCCACGCTTCGCGTCCGCCCTCGAGCGCACTGAGATACCCGTCGCCATTCTTGTCCTGCACTTCCTTCAGACCCGCGACGACGATATTCGCGCGATCTCTAAAGCGCGAATCGCCCGTCGCGAGATACATCAGGCTCACGGCCGACAAATAATGTCCCGCGATATGACCGGTGAGATTGCGACCGCCGCCGTCCCACCCACCATACGGTTGGGCCTTCTGCGGCAATCCCGCTCGGGTTCTATAGTACGCGAGCATGCGATCCGGCTCGAGCGCCAGCAGATACTTCGCGTCGTTGTCCTGCGCGACCTTGAGCGGACCGTCGGTCACGCGAACCTTCGACAACGCGACCGGCCGCGCTCGCACCATCTGCTCCTTGAGCGGACCTCGTGCTTTCGCGCCTTCGCCGACGGTCGCCTCGACCTCAGCAGCGCCGCGCGCGAGAGGAGCAAGAGAAGCGGCAGCCGCGGCCTTCGCGGAGCGCTGAAGAAAATCACGCCGAGTCGAGCCCATGGTCGGATCTGGTGAAGGGATTCGCTGCTAGTGCTCCGTTCAATTTTGCTCGCGTAACACTGAGTCGCTAGAGCGACTGAACCCCCAAAACGCTGCTTGCGAAGGACGCTGCGGCCGCGCATTCTCCTTGTTTGGCCCTTCATCGGTCGCCCAAAACTCGCTGCGTTGCCTGAAGCCGAACTGTC
>JBDTAE010000239.1:0-15803 GCA_039924785.1 Gemmatimonadaceae bacterium
CAGCGTCGTGTCATTGATGATGTCCAACCATGCGATGCTTGTGAGC
The DNA here is from genome assembly GCA_039924785.1 of Gemmatimonadaceae bacterium. Classification (GTDB taxonomy): domain Bacteria; phylum Gemmatimonadota; class Gemmatimonadetes; order Gemmatimonadales; family Gemmatimonadaceae; genus JAQBQB01. The sequence goes on from JBDTAE010000239.1 coordinate 47, forward strand.
GAGTCGGCGCCAATCGGCCGACGGTCGACGCGCGGGTTCGATGGGGAAACGGGCATGCCGCGAAATGGCGGAGCCAGACGAACCGAGTCACGACGGCTCGTTACGGCAATCGAGTCGAAGAACCTTCGGGTCGAATCACTGCCGCGCTCCACGCCGATGCGTTGCGTCGCGCTAACGACCTGCTCCGGTTGATACTTCGGCCCAACAACGCAAGCAACGACCGTTGCCGAGAGGGCAATCAATATGAAATTGTTAAAGGTGCGTCGCGTCATACGCGCTCCACGGTCGCCGCCGCCGCCGTCTTCGGACGCTTCGACGCGCGCTCCGCGAGCGATCGAACGATGCCGAAGAACAGCGGAATGAAGAGGATGCCGATCGTCGTCGCGAAGAGCATCCCCGAGAACACGCCCGTGCCAATTGAGTGACGACTCGCCGCGCCGGCGCCGCTCGCGAGCATCAGCGGCAAAACGCCGAGAATGAACGCGAATGAGGTCATGAGAATTGGACGAAGACGCTCGCGCGCCGCCTCGACCGCCGCTTCGCGAACGGGAACGCCGCGACCGCGCAGCTCATTCGCGAACTCGACGATGAGGATCGCGTTCTTTGCCGCAAGCCCGACGACAGTGATCAACCCGACCTGGAAGTAGATGTCGTTCGGTTGCCCGCGAATGAAGATGCCGAGCAGTGCGCCGAGCACGCCGAAGGGAACGCCGAAAAGAACGGCGAATGGCACGGACCAACTTTCGTATTGCGCGGCGAGCACGAGAAACACGAGAATGAGCCCGAGCACGAACACGAGGGCCGCATCGCCGCTCGATGCGCGTTCTTGAAACGACTGTCCGGAATACGACACGCCAAGGCCGGATGACGCAAATTGATTGCTGATTAATCCATCAACGCCGCGAAGCAACTCGCCAGAGCTGTGTCCCGGTTTTGGCGCGCCCGTGAACTGCGCCGATGTGAAACCGTTGAAGCGGGTCACCACCGTGGGCGCGCTGCGAAAGCCGATCGTCGTGAGCGCGGAGACCGGCACCATCGTATTGTTCGTTCCGCGCACATACAGACGTCCTATATCGCTCGGCGCCTGGCGAAACTGCTCCTCGGCTTGCGCTTGAACGCGATAGGTCTTGCCGGAGAGATTGAAATCGTTGATGTAGAGCGACGACAGGAACGCCTGCATCGTCGCGAAGAGCTCCGTGAGACTCACGCCGCGTGCCTTCGCCGCCGTGCGGTCGACGTTGACGAATACCTGCGGAACGCTCGCGCGGAACGTCGTGTTGATGGCCCCCGCCGCCGGCAGTTGGTTCACGGCCTGCCGGAATTCCTGCACGTGACCCGCGAACGTTCTGATGTCTTGTCCGCTGCGGTTTTGCAAGTTGATCTCGACGCCAGCCGTGGTGCCGAGTCCAGGCACCTCCGGAAGGTTGAATCCGAATGCGGTTGCGTCGGGGAGTCCGAACAGCTTGCCGTTGATTCGGGCGGCGAGCGAATCGAGCGCGTCGTGCGCGCCGCGCTGGTCCCACGGTTTCACATTAAGAAAAATCGTCGCTCCGTTCGTCGAGTTCGACTGACTCAACAGATCGAGTCCGACGAGAGCAACCATGTTCACGACCGCGGGCTCGGAGCGAAGGATGCCTTCGATTTTTGCGACGGTTGCCTCGGTCCGTTGCAACGACGACGCGTCCGGCAACTGCACCGAAAGCGCCATGTACCCCTTGTCCTCCGTCGGAATGAACGCGGTCGGAATCTTCCGCCAGAGGAAACCCGCAGCGACGATCATGAGCAGAAAAACCGCGATCCATGCCGACGGCCGCCCCAACACATTATCGACGGTTTTCGCGTAGCCATTCGTGCCGCGCGCGAACTGGCGGTTGAACCAGCCGAAGAATCCCGTCGTGTGGCGTTCGGTTTCTTCGGTGAGCAGCATCGCGCACAAGGCCGGCGTGAGTGTGAGCGCAACGATGCCCGAGAGCACGACGGCAATGACGATCGTCATCGCAAACTGTTTGAAGAACTCGCCCGTCACGCCGCCGATGAACGCCACCGGCACGAACACGGAGCACAGCACGAGCACGATTGCGACGAGCGCGCTGCCGACCTGACGAATCGCCTTGTCGGCCGCCAGTCGCGGCGGCAGATGTTCAGTGGCCATGATGCGCTCGACATTCTCGATGACGACAATGGCATCGTCGACGACGATGCCGATTGCGAGCACGAGGCCGAACAACGTCAGCACGTTGATCGACATGCCGAACGCAAGAAGTCCCAAGAAGGTTCCGATCACACTAACCGGCACCGCGAGCATCGGGATGAGCGTCGCGCGCCAGCTTTGGAGAAAGAGAAAGACAACAAGCGTCACGAGCGCCATCGCCTCGACGAGCGTGATGACGACTTCGTGAATCGACGCGCTGACGAACGGTGTCGTGTCGAACGGAATCTTATAGTGAACGCCGGGTGGAAACGCCGCCTGCATTTCGTTCATGCGCTTCACCACGGCGGCTTTCACGTCGAGAGCGTTTGCACCTGGGCGCGTGTACAGCAGCGTGAACGCCGTCGGAACGCCGTTCAACCGACCTTCGAGATCGTAGCTGCGCGCGCCAAGCTCGGCGTGGCCAATGTCGCGCAGGCGAACGACCGCCCCGTCGGGTCGCGCGCGGATGACGATATCGTTGAACTCGTCGGCCGTTTGCAACCGGCCAATCGTCGTGATCGGCAGCGTGAGCTGCGTGCCCGGCGGCGACGGCTCCGCGCCGAGCCGGCCGGCAGGGTTCGTTGCATTTTGTTCGCGCACCGCATCTGAGACATCGGAAATCGTCAGACCAAGCTGCGCCATCTTGTTCGGATCGAGCTTCAGCAGCATCGAGAAGTCGCGCGCGGGGAAGGGCGTCGCGTCTCCAACACCCTGCACGCGCTTCAATTCGTCGACGACGAACAGCTTCATGTAATTCGCCAGGTACGTCGCGTCGTACCGGGGATCATCCGATTGCAACGCGACCACTGCGAGAATGTCGGTATTCGCCTTGAGAATCGTGATGCCGTTCGTGCGTACCGCATCCGGCAGCTGCGGCTCGGCGAGCTTTACAGCATTCTGAACATCGACTGCCGCGAGGTCCTGGTTTCGGTTGACGTCGAACGTCACGGTGATCGTCGACGTGCCGTCGCCCGCATTGGCCGACGCGTAGTAGAGCATTCCTTGAAGACCCGCGAGCTGCTCCTCAATCGGACCGGCGACCGCCTGCGCTGCATCCTCCGACGACGCGCCGGGGAAATTCGCGGTGATGCGCACTGCCGGCGGAGTGATTTGCGGATAGCGCGCGACTGGAAGCAGCCGAATCGCGAACAATCCGAGCAGCGTGATGACGATCGAAATGACGGCGCCGAGTACCGGGCGCCGAATGAAGAAGTACTTCGGCTCGGCGCTGACCTCGGATGACGGGACGTTCACTGGCTCACTCATTTCTTCGCGCCGTCAGCGGTCGCTTTGGTCGCACTGTCCGTGAGCGGCACCGGTTTCACGACGCGTCCTGGCGCAACCTTCTGCGTTCCGTCGACGATGACGCGATCTCCGGGTTTGAGTCCGTCGTCGATGATCCAGAGCGAGCCGCTCCATGGGCCGGGCTTCACGTCGCGCGCCGTCACCGAGTCGCCCGCACCGACGACATACACGTATTGACGGCCGAGGCCCTGAAGCACCGCGCGCTGCGGAATCGCGATTGCATTCGAGCGGGCGAATCCGTCCAGACGCACATTCACGAACTGGCCCGGCAACAGCCGGCGATCGGCATTGGAGAACTTTGCTCTGAACTCTTCGGTGCCGCTCGCCGAGTCGATCGACGGCGCGACGAAGTTGAGCGCGCCGACGCGGGGCAGAAGAGATCCGTCGGGCAACACTACGCGAACCGCGACGCTGCTGCCCGGCCGAACGAGCGCGCTGGAGCGCGGATCGCTCGCCCAGAGCGCGAGCTGCTGTGACGATGGATGGAACGTCACGTACACCGGATCGAGCTCGTCGATTGTCGTGAGGAGATCGGTCGGTCCGCTGACGCGAGCGCCAAGCTCGAGACGCGCGCGCCCGACCTGTCCGTCGATCTCGGCGCGAATCTCCGTGTCGTCGAAGTCTTTCTTCGCCGCGTCCACGGCCGCTTGCGATGATTCGAGCTCCGACTGCGCGTTGTCGACGTCCTGCTGCGCCACCGCATGCTTGGGAAGCAACGGCTCGAGCCGCGCGACGGTTCGCTTCGCGTTGTTGAAGCGCGCCAGCGCGCTTCGATACGCCGCGTCGTATCTCACCTGGTCCAGCTTGTACAGCACCTGTCCCTTGTGAACGACGCTCCCTTCGGTGAAGGGGCGATCGATGATGATGCCATCGACGCGCGACCGCACCTCGACGCGGCGGAACGGCTGAACCTGTCCGCTGAATTCGTAGGCTTCGGGGACCGTCATCGGTGTGGCAGACACGATGCCGACTTGCGGCGGCGGTGGCGCCTTCTGCTGCGGCGGCGCCGCGTCTGAGCAGGCACCAAAAGCGAGACCAGCGGCGAAGAGCGAGACAGTCTTCGCGGCTCGCGATGTGAAATCTTGAATCACGGGAGTGTGCGGCGTTAAAGGAGCCGAACGTTGCGAATTGTTGGTGGCCGCGCGGTGGGTGAGTCCGGCGGACAACAAGAATCTCATCGGGTGTGGAAGCCCGCCGCATTCGACTTTGCTGCTCGCCAACGATTCGACTCCAGCCGCCTACGCGTTTCGGCTTCTACCCTCTGCCTGTTCGACGAAGAGTTGCACGAGGTGCACGAGCGTTTCCGTTGTCTTCTCCAACCCGCGGCGTGAATTGAATTCCAACTTACTGTGAAAGTTGTGCCCGCCAGTGAAGATGTTTGGACAGGGCAGCCCGCGGAACGTGAGCTTGGAACCGTCGGTCCCGCCGCGAATCGGATTCATGAAAGGCGACAGCCCCGCGCGCCGGGCCGCTTCGATCGCGTTCGCAGCCAGCTCGGGATGATTCTTCAAAACTTCCTTCATGTTCAGATAATTGTCCTTCACCACGATCCGCGTTGTCACGCCTGGAAACGCTTCCTCGGTCTTCCGGGCGAGCTCAGTCAACATCTTCTCCTTCGCCGCGAGCCCGCTCATTTCGAAGTCGCGAAGGAGAATCTTGATGCTCGACTCTTCGACATCGGCAACGCCGGAGTACGGATGGATAAAGCCCACTCGTCCCTCGGTCGTCTCCGGCAGCATCTCCTTCGGCAGTCGGCTGATGAAATCCGCGTACGCGTGTACCGCATTGATCATCACGCCTTTAGCCGTTCCCGGATGCGTGCTCTTGCCAAAAAAAGTCACGGTGGCGAGACGGGCGCTCCACGTTTCGTCGCTAATTTCGCCGAGCACGCCGCCGTCCACGGTGTAAGCGAATTGCGCGCCGAAGTCGGCGACATCGAATTTTTCAATTCCCACGCCAACCTCTTCGTCCGCGGTGAACGCGATCGCGAGCGGGCCATGAGGAATCTCTGGATTCCGGAGCAGCGTCTCGACGAGCGTCATGACCACGGAGACGCCCGCCTTGTCATCGGACCCGAGCAGCGTGGTGCCGTCCGTCGTGATGATGTCGTCGCCGATGAGATCGTTGAGCACGGGATTCTGCGCGACGGTGATGACCTGAGTCGGATCGCCAGGCAGCGTGATGTCGCCGCCCCGGTAGTTCTCGTGCATGACCGGTTTCACGCCTGCGCCGGTGACCGCGGGCGACGTATCGACGTGCGCGAGGAAGCCGATCGTCGGCGGTGCGCTGTCGGCCGGCACGTTTCCGGGGATCGACGCGTACACCATGCAGAACTCGCTCGTCCGCACGTTCGTCGCGCCGAGCGACCGAAGTTCCTCGGCGAGCAGCTTGGCGAGCGTCCATTGCTTTGCTGTGCTGGGAACGGTCGATTGGTCCTCCTGGGACTGCGTATCGATGCGGACGTAGCGCAGGAAGCGGTCGACGACGCTTTCGGTTGGCGGATTCAACGGCGAGAGTGAGGACATGGGCAGTGGCTCGGTGAAATAGCGAAAGATCGAAGGTAATCCGCTGGCGCACGCGTGTCCCAGAGTGTACTCATGAAGCAGGTCAATCGGTGGTGCCCATGTCGAAACGCTTCGTAGTCAATCTTGGCGCAATCGCGCTCGCGGTCGCTGGAGCGCTGGCGGTGGCCGGTGCGGCGTCGGCGCAGTCTTCAGCCCGCGGACAGGCCGATCAGCGGTGGACACCCTGGCTCGGGTGCTGGAGTGCAGCGCCGTCGTCGGACACCAGCGTCGCGCACGGGGTCACCGCCAGCGCAACGTGCGTGATTCCGATCGTCGGTTCGCCCGCTGTCGAAGCGCTGACCATTGCGAGAGGCAAGATCGTGGCGCGCGACCGCCTCGACGCAAGCGTCGGATCGCACTCGATCAACGGACAGGGCTGCCAGGGCGCCGAGACGGTGAATTGGTCGGGCACCGGCAGCCGCGTGTATCTACGCGCGGACTACACGTGTTCAGGCGGTTCGAAGGGCGCGTCGTCGACGATTTACGCGATGTCGGGCGCGGGCGACTGGCTCTTCGTTCAGTCGGTGCGGTCGGGCGGTGGGTCCATTGCGACGGTCGACCGTCGCCACCCCATCGATCTTCTGCCCGCCGTTCCCGCAGCGGCCGCAGCGGCGATTGGATCAGCACAGTTGTCGATCAGGACGGCGCGCGCGGCGGCGTCCGCGCCGATCGTGCCGAGTGAGATTGTCGACGCGGTGCACGGCCTCGATGCGTCGGCAGTTCGCTCGTGGGTCTTGGCCAGTGACCAGAGTTTCGACGTCGACGGCAATCAGCTCTCCGCGCTGTCGCGGGCTGACGTTCCCAACTCCGTCCTGCAAGCGATCATGGCCAGTACGTCTCGCGCGAATGCCGGTCCCGTGACAACGACGTCGCACGATGTCGACGAGTATTTGAATCGCCCCGGCTTCAGTCCCTCGTACCCGCCGTCGGCCATCGCGGGAACGGGCTACTCTCCCATGACGACGATGTATGTCTGTCCGCCGACCGGCTGTTTTTCCTCGGTGAATCCGTATTCGACGTATAACGGGTATGACGGCTACAACGGGTACAATGGCTACGCGCCGGCATCATACTATCCTTATGGCGGATACGTGCAGTATCCAGTGCTCTACCCGGGGGGATTCGTCAATGGTCGCGCGGGCCGTGGCGAGGCGCGGGAGCCGAGCCACATCGCGCCGCGCGCGCCCGGCCATGAACCGCCGCATGCCAGGCCGCCGACCCTCTCCGGGCCGACGGGAAAACGACCCTAAGCCCGCCTCGTGAACCGACCCGATCCTCGCACTGCCGCGGCACCGGAATTTCGAGTTCTCAAACGGCTGACGTCGCCGAGAAAAATTCAGGATTTTCTCGAGACCATTCCGATCAACTTCGAGCGGCGCGGCGAGACATGCACTTCGCCGCTCGTCACCCTTCGCCGCAACAAAGCGCACTGTATGGAAGGCGCGCTCGTCGCGGCGCTAGCGCTGTGGATGCGTGGACATCCGCCCCTCATTCTCGATCTCAAAACGTCCGACGATGACGTCGACCATCTCGTGACCGTGTTTCAAGTCGGCGGCTTTTGGGGAGGCATCACGAAAACGAATCACGCCGTGCTCCGATATCGCGAACCGATCTATCGCGATCTCCGCGAGCTCGCCGTTTCATACTTCCACGAGTACTTCCTCGGCGGCGGCAAGAAGACGCTTCGTTGGTACTCGGAGCCGTTCGACCTGCGCGAATACGGGACGTCGTGGATCGATCGCGACGACGACCTGTGGGATCTGGAGAAAGCGATCGACCGATCGCCGCATCATAGAATACTCAACCGCAGCCAGGTCGCCGGCCTTCGCAAAGCCGATCCCCTCGAGATCAAGGCGGGCAAGCTCACGCAGTGGTGATCCGCGTTTGTGCGACGACATCGCGCGTTGGTAAACCGAGGGAGCTGTCCAAACTACCGAGCCGCCGGTCGAGGCTGCGGCCCGTTGGTTATTTCGGTAGTCCGTAGACCGCCGCCGCGTTCTCGCGCATCACCATGCGGGCGATTGTCTGGGCGCGGTCGCGACTGATCTCGCCGTCGTGCATCATGCCGCTGAGCGCAATCGCGAGCGCGCGTCGCGCGGTGGTCGACGCCACCCACGCGCCCTGCTCCCAACCTTGTTCAGGGCCGCCGTCGAACGCGTCGGTTCCGAACAGCACCTTGTCCGGCCATTCGCCGAGCCATTGCCGAAGCGTCGCGGCCAACGTGGCCGGAGACAGAATGATGTCCATCATCGACATGTCGGCGTAGACGTTCGGTTTGCCGAGGAGCGCCAGCGTCTCGCCGGCCAACGGCCAGCCGCCGTGCACGATGATGAACTTCGTTCCGCGCAATGTGGAATCGTTAAAGGCCGGTTCGAGCAAATGCGGCGCGCTGCCGTGCGTCGCGTAGAAGCCGCCGAATGTTTCGAGAACGTGAATCTGCACCGGCAGCTTCTGTTTCCCTGCTTCGCGGGTAATTGCGCGAAACAGGTAGTCCTCGAGCGCCTTATACTCGGCGCGCGACGGCGTTCCGCCCCGGACGTATTTCGCGTAGACGCTCGCCGCCAGCGCCGGATCGGGATCGTCGAAATCCAGTGGTCGCAGGTAGGCTGCCTCGAACTTGATTCCGGTCGCGCCGCCGGCGCGTTGCTTCGCGAGGACGGGCGCAACGACGTTCTTCACATAGTTGGCGAGCGTGCCGGGGAGCGATCGCAGATCGATGTCCTTGAGATATCTCTGAAGGAGCTTCGATTCGCGCGGATACAATGAACGGGTGTCGGGAGTCCGCGTTGCTTCTCCACGCGTGTCCAGCGGAAGCATGAGCGGATCGGCGAACGCGATCCAGCGAAAGCGCGGCGGCGCAAGCCCAGGGCCGATCGAAATGCGGTTGGCCATCATCACGTCGATGTTGGCTTGGTCGAGCGCCCAGGCCGGGAAGTTCTGTCCTTGCAAGCGGAGCGTGTTGGTTGCGGCGGCCTTTAGTGCTGTGTGATACGCGGCACCGGTCAGTGTCGGTGGAATGTGATAGATCGCGGCCTGGGCCGCGCGCCAGATCGGATCGTCCGGTTTGAGTCGCGACGGCATGTCGAACGGCGGAATCCCGTCGAGTGGCAGCGCGTCGAAGTCGGTGTCCGCCGGAGTTCCCGATGCCACGGGTCGCATCGGGTGCGCATGGTTGTCGATCGCTCGAATCGCGTTGATGTAGCGGGCGAGCGACGAGTCGACCGTCGCTTGGCCCGCGGAGGCTTCAGGGGCGACCGCGATCATACACAACGCAAGAACGGCGAAGGACCAGCCTTTCATCGGCAGTCTTGTGAGGGACAGCGGCGGATATACGCGGTCGGGCAGCAGTCGTCAATCGAGGATCGACGGCGTTTCCGAGGCGGTTCCGTGGTCATGTCGACAGGAACGGCAGCGCCGCGGAGCAGTTCGTCGTATTCTTATCGGTGGCAATCCTGTCCCAAAACGACCCAAGCCCACGACAATGCATTCAAAGGCCATTTGCGTCCTCGCCGGCTGCGCTCTAACCACGGTTGCCGCGTTGACCGCCGGTGCGCAAGAGAATTACGAAATTCAGGTGTACGGTTCCGAGACGGTAGCGAGAAGCGTGACGATGTTCGAGCTGCATTCGAACTACACGATCAACGGAAGCCGAACGTTCATCGACGGACAGATTCCGACAAACCACGCGGTGCACGAGACGCTCGAGATCACACATGGCTGGAACGACTGGTCGGAGCTCGGCTTCTACTGGTTCATGTCGAAGCCCGACGGTCAGGGCCTGCAGTGGGTCGGCACGCACATTCGACCGCGGGTCCGCGCGCCCGAGAGTTGGGGATGGCCGGTGGGCGTGAGCATCTCGCAGGAAATCGGATGGTCGAAGGCTGCGTTCAGCGGCGATACGTGGACGTACGAGCTGCGTCCCATCATCGATAAGCAGATGGGTGCATGGTACGTGTCGGTCAACCCTGCGCTCGAGAAATCTCTCCGGGGCCCGACGTCATCGACGCCGTTCGTGTTCGCGCCGAACGTGGACGTTGGGTACGACCTGACGAAGGAGGTGAACCTCGCGCTCGAGTACTACGGTTCGACGGGTACCATCGACCGCATCGACCCGATCGCCGAGCAGGGGCACCAACTATTCTACGCCGTCAATCTCAACGTCAGCCCGGATTGGGAGTTCAACATGGGCTTCGGAACTTCGTTGACGGCGGCGGGAGATAAGAAGATCATCAAGATGATTCTTGGACGCAGAGTCGGGCCAGCCGCCAAGGAGAAGTAAACGGGGCGCCGACGCCTCCGATTTTCTGCGCTTCCACCTCTCCCAACGATCCAGAATTGTTCTGAGGGAACCGCCGCCGGAATCGCGAACTGCCTGACGTGCACTTGTGGAGAAACACGACCGCCTTTTTTCCGCTGCCACACGTTTTTGGCGACGATCCGTACGAATTTGCGGTCGTAAACGCGAAACCCGCGGTGTTGTCGACTTCTTATCTGGTTTTCTTGAACGCAAAACACGGCGTGCGCCAAAAAGGCATCGCGATGCGCCGAGTCGACGCGTTGAAGTCGGCACCGTTCGACGGAATGCTCTCGCCACTCCGATCTTTTCGTCCACGACTCCGATCTCTTCGATCGCGACTCCACCTGAGCCTCCGGCGACTTCGCCGAAACGTTCGCGGCCTCCGTGGGCCTGACTTCGCGCAGCGATCCCCGTTACGCTCGCATCGCTCATCGTCCGCATGCTCCGCGATCCTCTCCGGTCGCTTCGCTGGGTTGATGGACTCCTCCGCTGAACTGGCCGACCACGTCGCTGGGTTTTGTTGATACTTATAGTCATCTACATGGAACGTATAGTCTGCAGATTCATGGTCTACAAGTCACAGATTTTCCCGGATGGACAAACCAGAGGTGCCTCCCACCCGCCCGATGTTGGGTTAACCCGCCTTGCGTCGTGTTTCGATATCCCTTTTGTTCGACCAGAGTCGAGAGGTTGGACCGACACCCTCAAGTGCGAGAACAATATGTTCTGGAGCCCAGACGGGATTAGCAAGGTTGCGCAGGCGGGTGCGATCGTCGCTGGCGGTATGTACTTCCTTTATCGGCTAGTGTCTGGGTTTTTTATAACGAACCTGAGTATCGACTTGGCCTGCGAACGTATTCCGAATCGCGAGGGTGATGACTACCTACAAATCATCATTCGACTCAAGAAGGGGGACCGGGGAACCCTGGTGATGCACGAAGCTCAGGTTCGCGTCACACCAGAGAAGCGTGAGCCGATTCTGTTGACCATCGAGTCTGCACAGCGATTGTCGTTTCGCGCACAAAAATTACCTACACCGAAGGGGTATGTCGAGAAAGTTGAGATTATTTGGAAGCGAAGCGAACGCGCTCCTTTCCTCAATCTTAGTCCCGGAGAAGAGACAGTCTTTTCGGTCTACGCTCGAGTCCCACGAGATATACTGTGTACTATTGAGGTCGTGCTCGTTGGACGGAAACCGCTGTACCGGGCCACGGGCCAGTGGCGTGCATCGGCGGTTGTCCTTCCAAATAAACCGGCAGAAAAGAAGGAGATCGTCGAACCTTAGCGAGTATTGCACGGGCCTGTTTTGCATGAACAAGGGCTTCAAAGTAGCGCCGAACTGTATCCAGAACATCAGCGCCGGGTACGCATTCGTCGCGGGAAACACGATATTCCGGCCTGAAGTGTCTGTCGACAGTGTGTTCGATCACCATTACCCGCTGAAGGGTGCCTTTTTCAGCGGCGCGTCCGCCGGGAACGCGCGTCGATACGCTGTTGCGCCGAAGTCCAGTGCGCGAGGACGACCAGATCGCCATTGTCCCCGTAAGCGTTCGGATCTGACGTGGTGACGCGGGGCAGCGCACCGGCTACGTTGGCGCGCATGTCAAAGTCCTCATCGCAGAATCCTCGCTCCCCGCGGCCTCACACGCCGTATCACCGGTGGCCCGCGGCGACGAAAGCCGCGTTGCTCACCACCTTTCGCACGAGTGGCCCGAGCGCGCTTGCTTTTGCCGGGATGACCGGCGTGCCGCTCGCGACATTTGCGATCTGGCAGCGGGCCGCAAACCCGTTCTGCCGTGCGGGTGCGTGCGTGCGGGTGCGTGCGTGCGTGCGGGTGCGTGCGTGCGGGTGCGTGCGGTCGGCGTGCCCGCCGGAGCCCACCCGCCTCGACGTCTTCAACTTGGCGAACGTGTACCTGCACTACTGTTCGATCTCTGGGTCCAACAATGGCGGACGCGTCACGCGACCGGGGACGTGATCGTGGTCGGATATGCGGACGACATTGTCATGGGTTTCAATATCAGCAGGACGCAGAGCGGTGCTTGGCCGCGTGGCGAGCGCGGTTGGCGAAATTCGGGCTTGCACTGCACCCGGACAAAACGCGCTTGCTGGAATTTGGACGATTCGCTGCGACGCAGCGGAAAACGGCGAGGGGAGAGGAAGCCGGAGACCTTCGACTTCCTTGGATTCACGCCTATCTGCGGGAAGACCCGAACGAACGGCCGCTTCTTTGTGGTACGTAGGACGAGAAAGAAGCGTCTTCGGGCGAAGCTCCAAGAGGTGAAAGCGCGCTTTGCATGTGGCGACACGACCCGATACCGGAGGTCGGTCGGTGGTTAGGCCGCGTGGTGGACGGATACTTCAACTACCACGCGGTGCCGCCGAAACGAGGTGACCTCAAGCGTTTTCGTATTCAAGTGGTTCATTTATGGTTCCGTGAACTCCGACAACGGGGCAAGACGCCGAGTTGCACGATGAATCGCACTTAGTCTGTCGTGAAAATATCTGGCTAACGATTTCCGATCCTGCGAAACCGATCATCACCGTGACTTCCAAAAGACGAAACGGCCCGCGCGTTGCGCGGGCCGCTCCGGGAATGAATTGCTGATTACTTGCCCGCGTCTAGATCGTTCCAGTTCATGATCGCGTTAAAGCCCATCGCGAACGTGCCTTGCGTCTGCCAGCGCCAGTACGGACGGAACGCAAACATGACGAGATGGCCAGTGCCAATTTTCTCATCCACAAGCTGCGCGCGCTTCGAGAGCAGCTGACCATTCTCTAACGAGCCGGAAAGCAACATGTCCTCGGCCTTCTCCGGAAACTGCATCACAACGCGCGTTGAGGAATTCGGATCGGCGGAAAGGCCCGGTATCGGTGCCGTTGCGCCACCCCCGAATCCTCCGCCAAAACCACCGCCGCCACGACCGCCGCGCCCAGCATTCGGCTGACTAGGCTTCGCCGCGTTGAAGTCGTTCCCGATGCTCGTTTCAAGTCCGTACGCTGTTCCAGTATGGTCGGGATCCCACGCCGAGAGTTTGAGCAAGTTGGCCATCGGCGTGACGTTCTGCGCGGTGGTTCCCGCGCGTCCGCCGCGACCGGCCGCTCCATTGTCCGCGACTGCCTCTGCACCCGCGCCCGCATTGAGCACCGGTCCAGAATTGAAATACACCGGAACCTCCGCGCCATTGTAGCCGTACACCAGCGGACTCTTGGCGTCCGATATGATGCCGCGCAGAATCGACCCACGCACGAAAAGGCCGCTTGGCGTTTCGACTTTTACGCCTGGTGTGAGGCCCATCTCCGGAAGGATCTGTGCCGTACTGCCCTCCGTGATCACCGTGCCGCCGTGCTGAATGAATGCGTACAACGCCTTCATTCCGTCCTCGCCGAGCGCGCCGCGAACGTCATCGGTGGAGTCGGGGAATCCAAGCGACGGGAATTCCTTCGTGCTCTTGTACGGAACGGGGATGTCCGCCGCGGCACCGCCGCGCCCACCGCGTCCGCCACCCACGCCGCTACCGCCGTGCGGATAGATGATCACGTCGAACTTGTTGCGGAGATCGCCCATCTTCGCGAGTTGGTTTTCGCCGAAGTAGTTGTAGGGTACGCCGTAGTTGTCGAGCGCGGCGCGCACCCAGCCTTCGTCCTGCGTGCGCGTCCAACTATGGATGTAGCCGATCCGTGGAATGTCGAGGTCGTGAGACTTCACTGATGGCGCCGCGACGGCATACGCAGTCAAGCCGAACTGCTTGAGCGCCGGTTCAAGCTGCGCGCGATTCGCGCTGGCGATAATGATCGCGCCTGCGCCAAAGTGATGACCATCGGCGTCAAACGCGTCTTCCGCCGCCGACATCTTCACATTCGGGAACTTGTAACGGAAGCTGACGAGCGTGTTGTCGCTATTGTTTTCGACGACGACCGTGTTGCCGGTACCTGTGATGCCACCCGGAGCAGTGACGTGGCCTTTCACCAGGGTCATTGGCTGCTTTAGAATACTCGGATCAGTGATTTCCGTGACGGTGATGTTGCGCATCAGCGGAAAGGTCCAGCCGGTGTCGTCGTACGGAGACGGGTTCGCTGCCGTATAGTTCTGGAGCGCGAAGTACATATCGGCGATTGTGCGGTACGGCTGATCGCCGCGCACGATGTAGTCACCTGCGTTGACCCGCACCTTCCCCGCCTGGAAGGACGACGTGGCGCGCTGAAATTCGAGTCCCTGCGTCGTGAGCTCGTTCACGGCTTCTGCCGCATTTTCTTTGGCGTGTTGTCCGGCGGGCATTACCCAAGCGTAGACCGGACCCGTCGTTCCCTTGGCGACCGCTCGCTTGCTCTTGAGCCAGTAGTTCTCCAGGAACCCTTCGCGATCCTTCGCGACTCGGTTCAGGGCGAAGAGCAATGCGGATTCTTGAATGTTCGTGTTCGCGCGCGGGCTCCACCAAATCGAATCGAGCGGTGGATTCGGACGGAACCACTCCTTGCTCGTAGTGGTCGCGCCCGGCGTAACCAGATATTTCTCACACGCGCCGGAGCAGTAGCTCTGCACTTCGTAGAAGCGGCCGATGCTATTGTGGGAGTTCCCAATAAAAAACATGTAGTTCGGGACCCAGCCGTCGTAGAAGCCATACGTGAACGCGCCGGGCACGCCGCGCTTCGTGAGCTCCATGACGTCGTTCTCCGCGAGATACCACCACTCGTTGACCGTCACCGGATCGAGGGCGTCGTTGTACGGACCGGTGCCCGTCGACGCGTAGAGATACGTCTGCGCCTCGTGCAAGTCATGCAACACCGTCGGCGTCCACTCGAGGAACGTCTTCGTCGTCGCCTTCGTCAGCTCGAGGTATTGGCCCATGCCGTCGCGATTGTTGTCGTGCTGCACGTACTTGCCCCAGTACATGAGCGGCAGTCGCTCGCCACCCTTGGGAAGCTTCTTGTTGAAGTAGTACGTGTCCACGGCCTTGTCGCGACCATCAGGCTCGACCACGGGTGTGATGAGCGTGATGACACTGTCGCGGATATTAGTGATGAATGGCGATTCATCCACTGCGAGCCGGTATGCGAGCTCCATGAGCATTTCCGGCCCGCCGAACTCGGGCGAGTGAATACCGCTCGTGATATAGTACACAGGCTTTGCGCTGTGAATCAGCTTCTGCGCTTCTTCGGGACTTGTCTTGCGAGGGTCACCCAATTTCGCGAGCATGCCGCGATACTGGTCGAGGTTCTTGATTGTCGCCTCATCACCGATGGCAACGATAATCATCTCGCGACCTTCTTCTGTCTTACCGATACGCCATACCTTGACGCGTGGTGATGCCTTGGCCAGCGCGTCGAAGTACTTGTAGATGTCCGCTGTGCGATCCAGATCGCCCGGCGAGCCAATGATGTGGCCGAGCACCTTGAGCG
>JBDTAE010000240.1:0-10329 GCA_039924785.1 Gemmatimonadaceae bacterium
AAGCGTTCGCTCTCACGCAGATCGGGCGCCAGTTGCTCACCGGCGAGCGTTCCCGCCGCGCTGTATTCCTTCCACGCTGAGCCAGAAAGATAGCCACGTACGACGCACTCGATGGGATAGACGTCGGTTTTGTGGCAGAGCATCGAGCGACCGGCAAGCGTTGCGCGGTGTTCGTCGAGGGACGGGATCACGTTTATGATCTCATCCACATCCGCCGTGAGCATGTGGTGATGGACGTCGCCCTCGAACTCTCGCAGCCACCACGCGGTCATTTGCGTTAAGACGGCGCCCTTGTGCGGAATCGCCTCGTTCATCACGACGTCGAACGCGCTCACGCGGTCCGTCGCGACGAGCAACAGTCGATCGTCGCCGACGGCGTAGACTTCGCGCACTTTGCCACGACGAACATGCTGGAGGGGAAGCGGGCCGAGCTGAGTGATCGTCATACACGGACCTCTTCGTGCGGCTCTGCGGTGGTTGAGCGGCCGGCGAGGAGCGGTTCGACCACTTCGGCGAGGAATTCGTCGACCTGCTGCGGCGCGCGCCCGACGAAGCGCGTTGGATCGAGGGCGGACTGCATATCGCCGACGGAGACGTTGAATTCCGGATCTGCCGCGAGTCGGTCGAGCATGTCGTTCCGCTCGGCGCCGTCCTTCAACGCGCGCGCAGCTTCGATGCTGTGCTGTCGAATGCGTTCGTGGGCGACCTGTCGGTCGCCCCCGGCGCGAACCGCCCGTACGATCAACTCTTCCGTCGCCATGAACGGCAACTCGTCGTTCAGACGGCGGCGAATGCGTGCTGGATGTACCTCGAGGCCGCGGACGACGTTTTCCATGAGGACGAGAATCGCGTCGGTGGCGAGGAAGCTCTCCGGAATGACGAGGCGACGATTCGCGCTGTCGTCGAGCGTTCGCTCGAAGAACTGGACGCCGTGCGTGAGGTTGGCGTTCGGTTCGAGCGTGACGACGAATCGGGCAAGCGACGCGATTCGCTCGCAACGCATCGGGTTTCGCTTGTACGCCATCGCCGACGATCCGATCTGTTCCGTCTCGAACGGCTCCTCGATCTCGCCGACGGATTGAAGAACTCTCAAGTCGCCGCTGAATTTCATGGCGCTCGATGCGATCCCGGCGACAATTGCAAGCACGCCCGCGTCGAGCTTTCGCGAGTAGGTCTGGCCGGAGACGGGAATCGATGCGGCGAAGCCCATCTTGGCGGCGACTCGTCGGTCGAGCTCGCGGACCTTGTCGTGATCGCCGCCGAAAATGTCGAGAAAACTCGCCTGCGTTCCCGTCGTGCCTTTCACGCCGCGGCACGGCAGAGACGCCACGCGATGATCGAGGTCGGCAAGGTCGAGCACCAAGTCTTGCATCCACAGCGTCGCGCGCTTCCCGACGGTGGTCGGTTGCGCGGGCTGCAAGTGCGTGCAGCCCAGCGTGGGCTCGTCCCTCCATTGACGCGCGAAGGCCGCGAGCGCCGAGAGAACTCGAATGACCTTGCCGCGCAGCAGCCCGAGGCCGTGGCGCATGAGGATCAAGTCGGCGTTATCGGTGACGTACGCGCTCGTCGCACCGTAGTGAATGAATCCGCGCGCCGACGGCGCCACTTCGCCGAACGCGTGGACATGGGCCATTACGTCGTGACGAAAGCGGCGTTCATAGGCGGCAACGTTGTCGAAGTCGATGCCGTCGAGATTCGCCCGCATTTGCGCAAGCGCGTCGTCGGGAATGGGAACGCCGAGCTCTTTTTCGGCTTCGGCGAGCCACAGCCACAGCCGTCGCCAGAGACCATGTCGCTGTGCGGGAGACCAGAGCTCGAGCATCGCGGTCGACGCATAGCGCTCCGCGAGCGGCGAAGAGTACCGTGTGTGAGTGCTCATCGGACCGCGAACTCGGTCACGTACACTTGTCCCTGCCGCTCGACGAGCACGCGAAGAGCACTGCGGCCGGCGTACGCGTCGATCGCGCGCGCCACGTCATCCGCGGTGCGAATCGCGGCATTGTTGATTTGAAGAATCACGTCACCCTTTTGCAGTCCTGTTTGCTCGGCGATCATCTGGCTCGTGCTGAAGACGAGCGCGCCGAATCGATTGCGAAGCCCTTTCTCGGACGCGATCGAGGGCGTCACCGTGACGAGCTCGAGCTCCTTGAGCACCTGCACCTTTGGCGCGGTCACTTCCGGCAAGTCGCCCACGTTGACGTCGACGTCGAACTCGCGTGCGCCACGCTTGATGTGCAAATGCGCGGGCGACCCGACGCGCAGGTCGAGCAGCACCGCGCTCCAGTCGAACGGATTTCGCACGGTTCGACTGCCGGCGCGAGCGATCACGTCGCCGGGTTGCAGTCCGGCTTTCGCGGCAGGCGAACTCGCATCGACCGTGGCGATCACGGCGCCGGCGTTCAGAACGTCGCGCGGGTTGCTCGACTGCATTTGCTTGAGACGCACGCCGATCCACGGGCTGCGAATCGAACCGTGCGTGAGCAAATCATCAACGACGCGCGCAACGCGATTGATTGGAATGGCGAAGCCGAGTCCGACCGAGCCGCCGTTTGGCGAAAAGATGCTGCTGTTTACGCCGATCACCTCACCGTCGGCATCGACGAGTGGTCCGCCGGAGTTGCCGGGATTGATCGCGGCGTCGGTTTGAATCATGTCGAAGTACGACGCCTGGCCTTCCGCCGGCCCGACGAGATTGCGCTGCGTGGCGCTCACGACGCCGACGCTCACACTCGGCTCGCTGTTGCCCACGTAGAAGCCGAACGGATTGCCTATCGCTACCGCCCATTCGCCGATCACGAGATCGTTTGAGTTGCCGAGCTTCACTTCGGTGAGATTTTTTGCATTGATGCGGACGACCGCGATGTCGTTCGTCTCATCGGTGCCGAGGAGTTTGGCGGGATACACGGTGCCGTCGCGCATCATGACGGAGATCGTGTTCGCGCCGGCGATGACGTGCGCGTTGGTGACGATGACGCCGTCCTTCCGCACCACGAAGCCTGTGCCAAGTCCCGCTTGTGTGCGCGGCTGCGCGCGGCCGAAGAACATCTCGAACGGATCCTGCGGCGACTGATTCACGACTTCGGTCTGCACCGTGACGACCGACGGGGAAACTCTCGCGACCGCCGCGGTGATCGCGTTCTGTCGCGTCGCCGAAACCTTTGCGCTGTTCGACGGAATAACGCCGGAGGCTTGCGCCTGCGACGGCTCGGCGCCTCGCGAGCATCCGACGAGGCATGCAACGACCAGGACGCGCGGAACGCGGCCCAGCGCCGACTTGAGGACAGTAGTAAACGTGAATGAAGGAGTGCTCATATGTGTGATCCAACCTCGGCATACAGTTCGCGTGGATAGACGACGCGGTCGAGAAATAATCCGTGTGGTGGTGCGGGAGGCGACACGTCGCGGTTGTCGGAGGCGAGCAACAATCCAGCCACATCCGACAACGGTCGCCGGCGGGAAGCGACGTCGAGCATCGTCCCGACGAGAAATCTCACCATATGATGCAAGAAACGGTTGGCCTCGATTTCGAAAACCAGACCGCCGGGCCGGTCGCGCCAAATAGCGTCAGCAACGATGCAGCGATGGGTATCGTGCTCCGGCGCGGTCCCGAGCACTGCGAAAGCCCGAAAACAGTGGTCGCCGGTGAGGCTTGCCGCCGCAGCTTCGAGGACCGTTCGATCGATCGGTCGCGGAAACGCCCACTCGTAGCGCACGCGAAAGGGAGAACGAGCGTCGTCGTCCGTGCCGACGTAGTAGCTGTAGCGGCGGCTGGTCGCACTGTAGCGCGCGTGAAACTCGGGCTGCATGTCCTCGGCCGCTGCTACCCAGACGTCGGGCGGAAGCAGGGCATTGAGCGCGCGCCGAAGTTTTTGCGTGCCGTCGGAGCCAGCCCATCGTTCGGGAAGACGAACGCCGACGGCTTGCCCTCGCGCATGTACGCCCGCGTCCGTTCGGCCCGAGCCGAGCGCCGGTGTGGAACCGCCGCAAAGGCGCTCGAGAGCGTTTTCCACAACACCTTGGACTGTGCGTTGCTCCGGCTGGCGCTGCCATCCGCTGAAACCGGCCCCATCGTAGTGCAACACGAGTTGCACGGTGCGCTCGGCCATTGCGGGAAAATTATGAATGCCGGCGGGTGTGTCAAGCAACGCAGCCTGAGTGTGTACGCTCAGAAAACGACATTGCAGCGATTGACTTTACGTGACGAGGACAATCACATTTGCGGGCACGACCCCATGCGTAGCGCGGTCCTCGCGTGCGCCCCGCCGTTCCCTCGGAAATGCCGCCGCGCACGCTTGCTTCTTTCGCACACGCGCTGACTGTCGCCGCCAGCCAGGACGCCGCGCTCGCGGCCCTCGCTGATGCGCTCGTCGAGATCGATCGGACCGCCAAGCTGGCCTTTGTTTCGTTCGACCTGCGGCACGACATGCTGCGCGAGCGACGCATGGTCACCGACGAGCCGCAGTCGATCGCGTCCGTGGTGGCGTTGGACACGACCTACGAGCATTTGCCGGCAAAGCAGCGCGCGGCGATTGCGGCCGGCGGGCAACTCGTCGACATGGGGGATGCCGCCGAAGAGGTGGCGCGGCTGCTGCAGATTCCGCCGCTCGGCGAGCCGGGGTGGTTGAGTGTTCGCGGAGTGCTCGCCGATGGACGGCTAAGCGCGCTGTTGGTGCTCTACGAGGCGCGCAAACTGTTCGGAACTCGAACCGCAGAACGTTTTTCTCCGGCCGTGGCGCTCTTCGAGCTGGCGTACCTTCGATTGCTCGATCGCGACGCGCGCGACGAGGCCGTTGCGACTCTGGAAGATGTCACCCACCGCGTTCACGAAGGGTACGACCGCCGGCTCGCGGAGCTGGAGGAGCGTCTGTCCACGGCCCAGCAGCCGTTCATCGGCGAGCCGGCGGCGGTCGTCGCGCTCGAGCGGGCGCTCTCGGCGGCGCGCGAGGACGCGCGGCGAGCGAATCGCCGGGCCGATGCGGTCGACGAAGCCATCGCGGCCGCCGTGGAGCAATTGGAGAAGACTCATATCGAGCTACATCGCCGGAGTGAATCGCTGCGCCAGAAGACGCGGACGATGTACTTGCTCGAGCGGGTGCTCACCCTCGACGCCTCGACGGACGATCCGCACAAGCTCGTCGACGGCTTGCTCGCGCTCGTCGGCGACGACATGCAGGCGCATCGCTGCTCGTTGATGCTGCGCACGGCGGATGGAGCGGGGCTGTACCTCGCGGCGGTGCGCGGCGTTGCTCCCGGTATCATCGAGGGCACGCGCGTTCCGTTGGGCCAAGGCGTGGCGGGTCGAGTTGCCATGAGTCGCGAGCCGGTGCTCATGAGCGACGTCGCCGAGACGAAATCGCATCCGCTGCTGCACGACCAGTTTTTCACGACTGGATCGTTCATCAGCTTTCCGCTCGTCTATCGCGACGAGCTTGTCGGCGTCGTCAACCTCGCGAACCGTGCGCAGCACGGCGTGTTCGTCGAAGAAGACGTCGACCGCGTGCGTCTCCTCGGCCTCGTGATCGCGCTTGTCGCGTCGCAAGCGCGGCTGCCCCAACGACTCGACGAGGCCGCGCGTGCTCGATAAGCCGTTCAACCCGCTGCTGGCTACGGTGAAACGTCTCACGCTCGGCGACGCGCCAGACCCCGCCGAATTGACGCAAGCGTTCGAGATGATTCTTGCGGGCGACGCGACGCCAGTTCAGATCTCGGCGTTGCTGATCGGTCTTCGCGTGAAGGGCGAGACGTCGCAGGAACTCGCGTCGGTGGTGCGCGCGCTTCGCGGCGCAATGCGTGTGCTGCATGCTGACCGTCCGGACGAATTGGTCGACACATGCGGCACCGGCGGCGGAACGATCAACACATTCAACATCTCGACGGCGGCCGCGTTAGTTGCGGCGGGTGCGGGCGTGCGCGTCGCCAAACATGGCAATCGCTCATTCACGACGCAATGCGGTAGCGCCGACGTGCTCGAAGCGCTCGGGATTTCAATCGACGCGACCGTGCCGAAGATGGAGACCGTACTTCGCGAGGCCGGAATCGTCTTCATGTTCGCGCCTCTGATGCATCCCGCGATGCGTCATGTTGGGCCAGTCCGCGGCGAGCTCGGCGTGCAGACGGTCATGAACATGGTCGGTCCACTTGCGAACCCGGCAAACGCGCCGCGACAAGTCGTCGGCGTGTCCGACGCCCGGCGGCTTGGATTGATCGCGGGCGCATTGCTGGAACTCGGATCCGTGCACACGATGGTCGTGCACGGAACTGGGATGGATGAGATTTCGCCGTTCAGCGAGACTCAGGTCGTGGAGATTCGCGATGGGTCGCTTCGCGAGTGGACGATCGATCCGGTGCGCTTCGGATATGGAAACGGTTCGGCCGCCGACATTGCCGGCGGGCCACCAGCGGATAACGCGTCGACGGTTGTTCGCGTCTTGCGCGGAGAAGCGAACGAACCGGCCACCGCGGCTGTCGTCCTGAATGCCGCCGCAGCGCTCTACGTCAGCGGGAAATACGGGTCGTTCGACGATGGCGTTGTCGTGGCCAGAGAAGCGGTGGCGTCAGGCGCGGGGATTCAAGCATTGGATCGAATGCGGGACGCGTTTCGTCGGGAATAGGATCGGTTCGACGCAGCTCCTCTCCCCGACAAATCGCGGTACCAATCCCTATGTGGCGGATAAGCATCGCGCCGACCACGATCCGCGCCGCGAACCAGTCTTTCCTAATACCGACGCAGGACGCCGACAACGATACCCTGGATGGTGATATCGTTTTCGTGGACGTAGATCGGCTGCATCGTCTCGTTCGCCGGCTGAAGACGAATGCGTCCGTCGCGCTCGCGGTAGTACTTCTTTACCGTTGCGCCTCCGCCGTTCAGCATCGCGATGACCATCTCGCCGTTGTCCGCGCGCTGGCGCTCATTGACCACGACGAAGTCGCCGTCTTTGATCTGCTCGTCAACCATCGAGTTGCCGCGCACCTTGAGCACGTAGTGATTGCCGGCACGGCCAACCAACGTCTCGGGCACCGTCAGCGTCTCGTTGTACTCGAGTGCCTCGATCGGCATACCGGCTGCTACGGAGCCGAGCAACGGAAGCTCGATAGCGCGCGGGGTTGCTTCGGTCGGAAGGATTTCGATCGCGCGGCTCTCGTTGTAGCTCCGCTTGATGTAGCCCTTGCGCTCGAGGTTGGTGAGATGTTCGTGCACCGTAGCCAACGAGTTGTAGTCGAAGTGCTCGGCGATCTCTTCGAAACTCGGCGCGAACCCGTTTTGTTCGGAGTACGTGCTTAGGTAGTTTAGTATTTCGCGTTGACGCTTCGTGAGCGGCATAGGCTGACGTCCCCGTTCAGCTGGTGGTTGTCGCGCGGGCCAAGGAATTCCCGAAGAAGCCCCGAATCGAAGCATATCCGAACAAGGACCGAAGTGCAAGCTTCTCCCTCATGGACCGCGCCCGTCGGAACCCTTGGTGGAATCGTCGCCGAGGCATATGAGCGGGCTGCGGCGCTGAAGTCTGCCGAGGCGACTCTCACTGCAGCGGCGGAGCGGGCGCAGCCTCCCCGATCGCTCGCGGCCGCGCTACGGCGTCCTGACGTTGCCGTCATCGCGGAGGTCAAGCGACGATCGCCTTCCAAGGGCTGGATCAACGCGAACATCTCCGCAGTGGCGCAGGCGGCGGCGTATGAACAGGGTGGAGCGTCGGCGATTTCTGTTCTCACCGAGCCCGTGCATTTCGGCGGTTCGGTCGAGGACTTGGTGAGCGTGCTGCAGTCGGTATCGATCCCCGTTCTAAAGAAGGACTTTCACGTCGATCCGATTCAACTGCTCGAGGCAAAGGCGCTCGGCGCATCCGCCGCGTTGCTGATCGCTCGCGCGTTGTCGCCGGACGCGCTCGTGCAAATGACCGACGCCGCGCGTGCATTGGGACTCGAGGTTCTCGTCGAGATCCGCGACGAGATCGAGCTCGAGCGCGCGCTTGCGGTAAACGCCGAGATCATCGGGATCAACAATCGCAACCTCGAAACGCTCGTGATCGATCGCGGCACGTCGGAGCGGTTGGTTTCGGTGATTCCCGCGTCGATCGTCGTCGTCGCCGAAAGCGGCGTGTCCGGGAGGGACGACGTGATTCGCGTCGCTAAATCCGGAGCGAATGCGGTGCTCGTTGGCTCGTCGATTTCCGCGGCGAACGATCCCGTTGCGGCGACGCGCGACCTCACCGGCGTGACGCGAACCGAGGGCGCGCGTGGGCGCTGACATCAAGTTCTGCGGATTGACGCGCGCGGTCGACGCCGAGTACGCGGCATCGATAGGTGCGGCGTACGTCGGCGTGATCTTCGCCGGTGGTCCGCGGCTTCAGACGAGCGAGTCCGCGCGCGACGTTCTTCGCAACGTTCCGCGCTACATCCAGCGCGTCGGCGTCTTCGCGGATCAGTCGACCGAAGAAATCGCGCGCATCGCCACCGACATCGAGCTCGATGTGGTTCAGTTACATGGCGCGACGGACGTCGCACGGATCGACGCATTGCGCGCGGACTTCACCGGCGAAATCTGGCCGGTGATTCGTGCGAAGAATGGAGTGCTACCCGATGGAACGCTCTCGCTCGCGAAGGCCGGCGACGGACTTCTGCTCGACGCGTTCGTCGACGGAACACTCGGCGGCACCGGCGTGGCGCTGCCGTGGAAGCAGATGGCGCCGGCCTTGCGCGCCCTGCGCGGTGAATACGACACGACGATCGTTCTCGCGGGCGGACTGACGCCCGAAAACGTCGGTGCGGCAATCGCCGCGCTCAGCCCCGACATCGTTGACATTTCATCGGGCGTCGAACACTCGCCCGGACTCAAGGATCACGCCCGCATGCTCGCGTTTCGCGATGCGGTAACGCACGCTTCAATTCTCACATGACCAACGTTCGGCAGGACCCCGCAACAGACCGTTTCGGCGCCTTCGGCGGCCGGTACGTTCCAGAAACTCTCATTCCCGCTATCGATGAGCTCGAGCGCGCGTACGACGAAGCACGCCAGGACCCGGCGTTCGTCGCCGAGCTTGACGCGATGCTCACGCACTATGTGGGGCGACCGTCCGCGCTAACCGATGCGCCGCGTTTTTCGGAGCATGTTGGCGCGCAGGTGTGGCTCAAGCGCGAAGACCTCAATCACACGGGGGCGCACAAGATCAACAACACGGTCGGACAGGTGTTGCTTGCGCGTCGCATGGGCAAGCCGCGCATCATCGCCGAGACCGGCGCAGGCCAGCACGGCGTCGCAACTGCCACGGTCTGCGCGCGCTACGGTCTCGAGTGCATCGTCTACATGGGCGAGGAAGACATGCGGCGCCAGTCGCTCAACGTGTTTCGGATGCGGCTCATGGGCGCGAAGGTCGTTGCTGTCACGAGCGGCACACGCACCCTCAAGGACGCGACCACCGAAGCCATTCGCGACTGGGTGACAAACGTCAACGATACGTATTACATCATCGGTTCGGTCGTTGGGCCGGCGCCGTATCCACGCATGGTCCGCGACTTCCAGTCCATCATCGGACGCGAAGCGCGCGCGCAAATGCTCGAACGCGCGGGACGATTGCCGAAGACCGTGGTGGCGTGCGTGGGCGGCGGATCGAACGCGATGGGCGCCTTCCATGCGTTCGTCGACGACAAGGATGTGGAACTGGTCGGCGTCGAGGCGGCCGGCGAAGGGCTGGACAGCGGTCGCCACTCGGCGTCGTTGTCGCGCGGCACTCCGGGCGTGCTACACGGTTCGATGAGTTATCTCTTACAGGACGAGAACGGACAGGTGCACCCGGCGCATTCGATTTCCGCAGGCCTTGATTATCCGGGCGTTGGCCCAGAACACTCGTACCTCAAGGACAGCGGCCGCGCCGAGTATGTCGCGGTGGATGATCGCGATGCGCTCGACGGATTTCAGCTGCTCAGCCGTTTGGAAGGAATCATTCCTGCGCTCGAAACGGCGCACGCCGTGAGTTGGATTGCGTCGCAGAAGGGGCGTTGGGCGAAGGACGAACCGGTGTTGCTGTGCGTCAGCGGCCGCGGCGACAAAGACGTCGCGCAGGTCGCGGAAATGAACATTCTCACACCATGACGGTAAACGCGATCGAACGGCGCTTTGCGGAACTGAAAACGGCGGGCAAGCGCGCGCTCGTACCATACGTCACGGCCGGATATCCTGATCCGGGAAGCCTGGCCGAATTACTCCACACGCTCGAGGACGCGGGCGCGGACGTCATCGAGCTCGGACTTCCGTTCTCCGACCCGATGGCGGATGGCCCCATCATTCAGGCGAGTTCGCAGCGCGCGCTGGAGCTCGGTATGAACTTCGACCTG
>JBDTAE010000241.1:0-19508 GCA_039924785.1 Gemmatimonadaceae bacterium
CGGTCAAGGCACCGTGAGCCCGGCGCAGAAGAGCTTCATCTTGTATAACCAGCGCCCCTGGAATTTCGGCTACGAATTCGGCCTGCGGTACAACGTCGGCACGTCGATCGACAAAGACTAATAGCGATTCGCTGATGGCCGCGACCTGACGTCAGCGTCAGCTTCCACTATCCGCTCCCCGTTCGTTTCACCCCGGCGCACTTCTCGCGAAGTGCGCTGGGGTTTTTGATACGTACGCGTTGCCAGCGATGAAGTATCGCAACGGCCAGCTTGCGCATTTCGTGATGCCGATGCGCGGCGTGATCACGACGTCGTCATCGGCAACGGGCGCACCCTCGAGAATTCGGAGCTTGCCGCGCATCAGCGTGGTGTTGTTCAGCGATCCATCGATGCCGAGGGCCTGACAGAGCTTGCCCGGCCCGTTGGTGAGATCCACGTCGCGACGTGCTTTCGGGCGACGACGGCGCATCGCCTCGATGCCGCTCACCGGTTCGAGCGCGCGAATCAGCACTGCGCTCGGCTCGTCTTTGGCGCGCGTAACGGCGTTGACGCACCAGTACATACCGTAGATGAAGTAGACGTACGCGATGCCCGGCGCGCCGTAGAGTGGCGCGGTGCGCGCGGTACGTCCTGCCGCAGCGTGACACGCGAGATCGTGCTCGCCGATGTACGCCTCGGTCTCGACGATCCGGCCGGCGGCGACACCATCCACGGTTCGACACTCGAGGACCGCGCCGAGCAGGTCACGTGCGACCTGCTCGGTCTCGCGATTATAGAACTCTCGTGGCAGCGGACGTTGCTTCGTAAGACGAGAACGCCGCGCGGAGAGCGCGGCGTTCTTGGTCATGCTTCTTTCTTGGCCGCTTTCTTTTTCGCTCGAGGCGGTGCCGCTTTCTTTGTCGCGGGCGGAGCACTCGGGCGTTTGGCCTTTGCCGCGGGCTTGGCGCGCTTGCCACGCGCGCGCGGTGCGGCATCGGCAGTTGCTTCAGTGGCGACAGCTTCGGGTTGTGCGGCCGGAGCGGCCGCCGCCGCAGCGGGAAGTGCTGCGGCTGATTCGCCATGATCCACGACACCGATCGACAGCAAGTGCGCCGGCGGCGCGCCGCGACCGCGCGGTCCCGCACCACCGCGGGAACCCGCACCGCGCGGACCCATCCCGATGCGCGGTGCCGTCGGAAGCGAAGTTGCAGGCGCCGATGCGGCGACGGCCGCCTGCTCAGTACGCGCCAGTTGCTCGGCGACCGATGCTGCATTGGCAGCGCGGGCGACTTCGAAGTCGTCGCCGCGGCGGCGCAGGTCGAGGAGACCGGCGTCGTGCGCGTCTTTCAAAATTCGAACGAACATTCGCTCGCTGAGACTTTCCGAATCGCGGCCCAGGAGCTCGCGAGCGCGCTGTTGCACGACGCTCGCGCGCACGGATTCATCACCCGGCGCGAGATCGGCGACGGTACGACGGACCAGTTCGAATGCCTCGGCCCGCGTGAGACGTTCGCCGAGTGATGCGGCCGCGGGAGCGGCGACCGGCGCGGCAAGCGGCGCGGCATCTTGAACCGGCGCGGACGCAGGGGCCGAGCGCGGATGATCGGTCGTGAGCTCGAGCTGCGCGGCCGGCGCGACGACGGCGTGCTCCCCTGTGCGCTGCGGCGCGCCTTCAGCGGAACCAGCCGGCTGCGACGTACGCGGGCGGTCCTCGCGTTCGCGACCGCGGCCTCCGCGGCCGCGACGGCTGCGGCGTGGGCGATCGTCGCTCGCCGACGTTGCTGCCGCACCTTCAATCGCCGCTGCTACGGCTTCCGGACGAACAAGCCCGGCTTCCGACGGCGGCGTCGCACCCGGAAGGTCGACTTCGAGCTGGCCGTTCTCGAGCTTCATGACGGCAAGCAATCCGCGCTGTGCCGCCTCCTGGCAGAAGCGTGAGAATTTCGATATTCCAAGATTCTTCTCATCGAACGTGCCGTCGATCTCCTGCATGACTTGCTTGAGGCGATCGGAGCGCATGACGTCGTTGTTGCGCTTCATGCGCTGAACCGCTTCGGTCACCAACTCCCATGGATCGTACTTGCGAGTGGGCTCCTCGTCGTTCGCCTTTACCAGGCCGGCGAGCGCGTTGTAGCTGTAATACTCGTCGCAGTTCTGAACTAGCAGATCGCTCGAGGATTCTCGAATGCCCACGCCAATCACGTACTTGCCGTATTCCTTGAGCTTCATCACGAGGCTCGAGAAATCGGAGTCGCCGCTGAGCAGGATGTAGGTTCCGATCTGCGGACGGGCGAACACGAGCTCGATGGCGTCGATCGCGAGGCGGATGTCGGTGGCGTTCTTCTTCGACGATCCGTACGCCGGCGCCATGATCATGTCGATCGACGACTCGGCGAGCGGCACGACGTATTGCGGGTAGCGGCGCCAATCGGCGTAGGCGCGTTGCACCGCGACCTTGCCCTTGATGATCTCCGACGAAAGGAGGCTTCTCAGCTCCTTTCCAAGATCGGACCGGATTCCCATCGTGACGTTGTCGAAGTCGATGAGAAGCGCGGCATTTGGCGCGTGGGCCGACGGGACTGCGTTGGCCGCGATGGACACCGCGTCTGGACCGCGATGGATGAGGGCGCTCTGCGAGCGGGTTGAGGTGCGTGGGTTTCGGGAATTCATGCAGGGCTCTGCGGATCAGAGATCCGTGATAGGCGGCCCGTGCGCATTTGCGCTCCGGCCGCTCGGCCATGAGGCCGCAAACAGCGTTGTCACCGGTGATGCGTCATTACTCGAAGCTTCGCACAGCTTCACTCACGTTTTACTCAAGTGTTACTCAGGCATCGCGCGCGCCACCGGCTCCTTCCACGCTTCTGGCTCTTCCGTCCGCGTGGACAACACCGATCTCGCAAGCGACACCAAGCGTTGAATTTAGAGCATAAGGCTACGTAAAGCCATGCTCTCCGCCATTTTGCGTCGTTTTTGGCCGTCGCGCGGGTGGTCGCGCATATGCCAGACCTATATGTTTGACCTCGAAACGTCCAACGCCCCTGTCGTTCGGAGCACCTGTGAAGCGTGTCGGGTTCCGTGGCCGCCTCTTCTTCATCCTGCTCGCCTTCGCGCTCGTTCCGTCGATCCTCATCTCACTCGTCTGGAGCGGCACGGGCTCATTCGTGCTCCCGCTGGTGGGTGCGACCGCGGCATGGGACAGCGTCGCGGGCACCGGCGAGCGCGCGATCGCGTCGGTCCGGTCGACCCAGCTCTCCGACTCACAGCGCCGCGCACTCGACCTCCACGACGAAACCCTGAAGCAGAGCCGCCTCCGCGCCGGCCAGATCGCGCTGCTGTTTCGCCGCGCGGCGCAGAGGCTGGCGCTCGCGACCGTCGTCGTGATTCTCATCATCGGCGTGATCGCATCGCGGGTTGCCGGACACCTCAGCCGCAACCTCAGCCGGCCGCTGCAAGAGCTCGTCGGGTGGACGGAGCGCATTGGCCAGGGCGAACCGCTGCCCACGTCGCCCCCGCGTCGAGGAGCACCAGAGTTCGAAGTCCTGCGCGGACGAATGCGACACATGTCTGCCGAATTGGATCTCGGTCGCGCGCGTGCACTCGAAGCCGAGCGATCCGCGGCGCTGCGCGAGAGCGCGCGGCAGGTGGCGCACGAGCTCAAGAATCCGCTCACGCCGATTCGCTTCGCCGTTGAACGACTTCGCCGCGACGTGCCGCCTGAGCTTGCCGAGACCGTCGAGGTCTTGTCTATCGAATCGAAGCGTCTCGAAGCGATGGCAAAAAGCTTTGCGCAATTCGGCCGGCTCCCCGAGGGACCGCGCGCCGAGATCGACGTCGGTGAGCTCGTCCGGTATACGGCGCGCGCGTCGATTCCGCCGGACCAACTCGGCGCGGTGAATGTCGACGACGACATTCCGATGATTCACGGGCACCACGACGCGCTCGCCCGCGCACTGTCGAACGTCATGCTGAATGCGGTCGACGCATGCGGAAGTCGCGGCCACGTCGCCGTTCGCGCTCGCCAGGTTGAAGTTCGCGGAAACGAAGCGATCGAAGTCACCGTATCGGACACAGGGTGCGGAATCCCGCACGAACAGCTCGCGCGCATCTGGGACCCATACGTCACCTCGAAACCAGGCGGCACTGGACTCGGCCTCGCGATCGCGCGGCAAACGGTACTCGCGCACAACGGCACCGTGTCCGCCGAAAGCACGTTTGGTTCTGGTACGTCGATTCGTTTCGTTTTGCCGGTGAACGGCAGTCGTCCTGAGGGAGGAACAAGCAATGGCGCATATTGATGGCGTTTGGATTCCGATCATTATGTTCACGTCGTTTCCGGTGATGCTGATCGGGTATCCAATCGCACGCGCGTTTGCGAAGCGCATCGAGAATCAGCCGCAGCAACCGATGATGCCGCATGAGATGACGGATCGTCTCGAGCGCATGGAGCAGGCGATCGATTCGATCGCGATCGAGGTGGAGCGCATCGCGGAGGGCCAGCGCTTCACGACGAAGCTTCTGGCCGAGCGAGCAACAGGCATCCCAGGCGCACCAAATGCGGCGAGCCCGCCGCGTTCGACCAATTTGCCGGAGAAGACAACGTGATGGTCACCATCGTCGTGCAGGCTCCAACGCCGCCGGATCTTCCGCCGGAAGTGATCGAGATGATCAAGATCATTTGCACGACAATTGTCGTGATGGCGCTCGGCATTCCGATCATTCGGTCGTTCGCGCGGCGGTGGGAGCGCCAGTCCATCGCACCGCCGCCGACGTCGCCGGAGCTCACCGGGCGACTCGAGCGCATCGAGCAGGCCGTCGATTCGATTGCGATCGAGGTCGAACGCATCTCGGAGTCGCAGCGCTTCGCCGTGAAGCTGATGGCGGAGCAGCAGAAGAAAAACCTCCCCGGCGGCGACACGCCTCAGTAGCCTTCGCCCATGCCCAGCGTTCTCATCATCGACGACGAGCCGAACATCCGCCGCATGGTGGCCGCACTGCTGTCGGCGGAAGGATATGAGACGCGCGACGCGCCCGACGGTGCGACCGGTTTGGCGCGCGCGATCGATTCGGAACCTGACGTAGTTCTGCTCGACCTGATGATGCCGGGGCAGATCGATGGGATGGCGACGCTCGCGCGCATTCGCGAAACGTTGCCCGACGTGCCCGTCGTGATGATGAGCGGCAAGGCCGGTCTGTCCGACGCCGTGAACGCCACGAAGCTCGGTGCATTCAACTTTCTTGAAAAACCGTTGAGCCCCGAAGGCGTGCTGCTCGCGCTCGCGTCCGCACTCGAGCTCAGGCAGGCACGTCGGGAAGCACGCGCGTTGCGCGCGGACCTCGGCTTGAGCGGCGAGATGATCGGCGACAGTCCGGCGATGATGCAGGTTCGCGCGATGATCGAGCGTGTCGCGCCGACCGATGCGCGCGTGTTGATCACCGGTGAATCAGGCACGGGAAAAGAGCTCGTTGCCGCGGCGATTCATGCGGCGAGCGGACGGCGAGACCGGCCGTTCGTTCGCGTGAACTGCGCGGCGATTCCGCGCGATCTCGTCGAGAGCGAGATGTTCGGCCATGAGCGCGGGGCATTCACCGGTGCGACCGATCGTCGCATTGGGCGGTTCGAGCTCGCGCACCGCGGCACGCTTTTGCTCGATGAGGTGGGCGACCTCGGCGCGGAAGCACAGGCAAAACTGCTGCGCGCGATCGAGGCCAAGGAGATCGAGCGCGTTGGCGGAGGCAAGCCGATCCGCATCGACGTTCGCATCGTGTCCGCCACGAACAAGGATTTGACGCGCGCGGTCGAACACGGATCGTTCCGAGACGACCTGCTGTTTCGGCTCAACGTCATTCCGATCCCGATTCCGCCGCTGCGCGAACGACCCGGCGACATTCCCGCGCTCGTGAGACATTTCTCAATGCTGCATCGCACCCGGACGGGCCAACCGATGCCGGCGTGGACCAACGAAGCTCTGTCGGCGCTGGTTCGATACACGTGGCCCGGCAACATTCGAGAGCTCGCGAACATCATCGAGCGGTTGTCGATTCTCCACCCGGGCCGGCACGTCACCGAAGCGGAGGTCGGCGCGGTGCTGCCGACGGCACGCGGGTCGCAAACGGGAGCGAAGGCTCCGTTACCCGATGCGTCGTCGCTCGACCAGCCGCTCAGCGACACGCTCGACGAGTACGAGAGAGTGCTCATTTCTCGCGCTCTGTCCATGGCCGCCGGAAACGTCGCCGACGCGGCGCGAAGACTGAAGACGGATCGACCCAATCTGTACCGGCGTATGCGGAGACTGGGGATTCCCGTCGGGAACGAATGATTCACATCAGTGGGGTGAACATGCGCTGTACCACGTTGGCGCTCGCGATGCTCGCCGCGCCCGTCGTCCTCGGCGCCCAGCGCCGCGACACGACTCGAGCGAAACCAGGGTTTCAGACGGTACCGCGCGACGTCCGAGACGAGGTGGTCACGCGCTGGAACGGAACGAACGCGTTGCGTGCGTCGCAGCGCACCGAAGTCGCGGGCGGCACGGAAGTCCGCGGTGACGTCGCGGTGTTGCACGGCCCACTCATCATCGCCGGCCACGTCAGCGGGAACGTGCTCGCGATCAACTCGGACGTTCTTCTTCGACCCTCCGCGCACATCGACGGCGGTCTGCTCGTCGTCGGCGGTGACGTCGAAGGTCGAACCAATGCGAAGATCGACGGAAGCGTTCGCATCTATCATCAGGCTCTTCTCGTGCACGAGGAGAACGGGAGTCTCGTGGCGGCGGAAAGCGACTCCGACGTGCAGGAAAGCTGGTGGCAACGTCTCGAGCGGCGACATCAGGGTAACTGGACCGAAGCGCTTCGCATCGTTCAGGCTGGTCCGTACAACCGGGTCGAAGGGCTGCCGATCGAGCTCGGGCCGGTCATCCACCAAACGACGTCATGGGGAAGTTTTCAGATCAACGCCGCCGCGATTCTTCGCACCGGGAGTTTCAATTCCTCGAATGGCGACGTGGGCCACAATCTTCAGGGAGAGTTCCGTTTCGGTCAGCGCACCGGATTCGGACTCGGCGCGCGAGCCTTCAGCGTGGTGGAACCCGTCGAACGATGGCAATTGACGGATCTCGAAACGGCCCTCGCCGCGTTTCTCGCGCGGCGCGACTATCGCGACTACTACCAGCGGCACGGCGGCGAAGCGTTCCTCACGCTGTACGGCGGCGGCAGCGTGAGTCTCACTGGATCCTTCGGCGAGGAGCGGTGGTCGTCGAGAACGGAGCACAATCCATTCACGCTGTTCGACGACGACCGGCCGTGGCGACCGAACCCCCGCGTCGACGAGGGATTGTTCCATGTAGGAACAGCCACGCTCAAGCTCGACACGCGCACCGATCCCGACGATCCGTGGTCCGGGTGGTACATGAATACGAATCTCGAATACGGCCGCGGCACGATCGTCGGGGTGGCGGCCACATCGGACTCGCCGCGCTTTCTGCCGCCCGGCGCCGTCGCATACACGCGCGCATTGATGGATTTTCGCCGCTACAATCGCGTCGGCCCCGAGGGACAACTGAACGTGCGCCTCGTGCTCGGCGGGCGGCTCGGTGGCGATGAGCTGCCGCTCGAGCGACGCTTCTCCGTCGACGGACCTGGCGTGCTTCCTGGATTCGATTTCCGCAGTCCGCGCGCGGGAACCGACGTCGGCACGTGTAACCGAGGGTTAAGCGTTCCCGGCCGGCCGGCAGAGTGCGATCGCATCATGCTCGCGCAGGTGGAGTATCGCGGGCATCTGCACACAAACTTCACGGGTGATTCCGACAACTGGCCGCTCCATTTCCGAAATGCGGCCGGCGACGTTGCGTGGGTGATCTTCGCGGACGCCGGCCGCGGCTGGAGAGTCGGTGATCCGCTCGGCGACCTTCGCTATAACAGCCAGACCATTCCACCACTTTCGACTTTTCGAACAGACGTCGGCGTCGGACTCGACCTCGGCGGATTCGGACTCTATGCGGCCAAGTCGACGTCGACGCCATCGGAGCCGGTGAACTTCTTCGTTCGCATCAAAAATCGATTCTAGTCGTGCGCACCCTGTTGCGGATCCTGTGGATTCTCGCCGCGCTGCTGACGGCGTCGCTGATGACGGCATCGCCGTTGTTCGCGCAGCGCGAGCGTCCCGGGATGGAAATCACGATTGCGTCCGCGCCGCTCGACGAAGGTCCCACCGTCACGACGACGAACCTCCTCGCCGATCCGAACACGCGCGAACTGTTGCGCAACGGATTTCCGACGCGCGTGCACTTTCGCCTCGAGCTCTGGAAGAAGGGTCGGTGGTTCTTCGACGACTTCACCGGTCGCACGCAGTGGGACGTGGGGGTGCATTTCGATCCGACCACGGGGCTCTTCAACGTGCTGCGGCAGCAGGACAGCAACATCGAGAACTTCGTTGGCTTCGCGACCCTGACTTCCGCCGAAGAGGAGTTCGATCGACCGTTCAGAACGCTGCTGCGCCCAAAGCGTGGCGGACGATACTACTACAATCTCGTCGTCGATGTGCAAACGCTCACGGAGACTGATCTCGACGCGCTCAATCAGTGGTTGCGCGGTCCGACAGCGCCCGGCCGGAGCAACCCCATCACCGCGATCCGCAGCGGCCTCGGCACATTGTTCTCACGCATCCTCGGCGGCGACAAGCGGCACTACGAGGTACGGTCGGAGCTCTTCTCCGTACCCTGACCGCGGAGCGTTACACCTCGCGCAGAAACGCCGTGTCTTCGACGCATTTCAAATACTCTGAAGCCGCCTGCGAGTCGTCGAGCTGGCCGAGCGACAGCCCGAGCTCGAGCGCTTCGAGCTTGGCGCGTGAGCCGAGTGCGCGAGTGACGTGCTCTTCGCTGTTGTTCGATCGCAAGAGTTGCGTCGCGAGCGTCGCGACGATCGAACAGAATGACGCCGCCGCGCAGAGGAGCCGCCACGACGGAGCGCTGGCGCTGAGCCCGAACGCTTTTGTCAGCGATCCGGTGAGTGATGCTCCTCCGACCGCGGGACCAGCGGTCAGTGCGGCGGCGAGAGTTCCACCGATGATCGTGGTGTTCAGCAACCGACGTTTTCGCGGCAACTCGGCGGCGAGGAATGCGTCGAGGCGCGTTCGCTTCTGTCTGATCCTTCCGAGCAGTTCCGCGTTCGCCATGTGTCCTCCGGCAAAGAGAACGAAACCCTTCCGCTACGGTTCGTGCTCAGTATGCGGCCGAATCGAGCGAGCGCAAGGTGGCGACTCAGCGTATCTCGTTCAGATCCACGAGGTCGGACATCTCAACGGCCGCGACGTGTCGCCGCTGGCTGGCCCATTGCAGGATCATCTCGCGATCCGCATCCGTAGCCGGCCCGCCTTCCCTGTTGATCGCGAACTCGATCGTTCGGTCTCCTCCGCCGCCGGCCATGAGGCCGTTCGCTTCCAGCAACCGGATCAACTCGTCGATGAAGCGATCCGCGTCCGCCTCGGCGACCGAGTCGTCAAACCGCGCGGTGAACATGAAGCCGAGCATTGGACAAGGGGCGCTCATGACAGAATTCTTACAAATGAAATTAGTGATCGGCAGAATGCATAATCCAGCAGAGTTCCCAGAAACACCGTTGTTCCGCGGCTTCGCGCGGCGAGAATCTCTACTTCGTTAGGCAACTAATCGAAATGCGTGGGATAGGGCGGGACGAAATCAAATGCAAACACGCGTGCAACGCGCTCAAGATCGCGCGTGTTCGCGGAGACGAGAATGGCACCGCTCTCACGGCACGAGTAAGCCAACAAGATGTCGAGAGCAAAGCCGCGCGGCACCTGCCCCAGCACGAGCCCGTCCCGCTGAGCAAGAGCGGCGAGTGTATTGCCGAGAGCATCCCATGCCGCCGCGCTCGGTGTGAGCACGCGGCCGCGGCGAACGTACGGCGCCAGCACCCGGCGCTCCAGAACCGCGCTCCCGCGGACGGCGCCGGCGCGCAGTTCTGACGCGACGACGGAACTCAAGTACAGCCGCGGTGCCGCTCGCGCGGAAAACGCCTCGAAGGCGAGCGCCACGTCGGCGCTCCGCGACGCGTCTATAAAGCAGTTGGTATCGAGGACGTACTTGGGATGGCCGGCCATCCAGCCGCTCAATCGAGCGGCGTAAAACGAATCCCTCGCAGGGCGCGCACACCGGCAACGAGCTCGCGGCGGAATGTGACGAGGTCCAGCGCCACTTCGACCGTCTCGCGCTCAGTCGCGGTCCCAAGAAACGCCTGCGCCTCAGCCAGCACCGTCGGATCCAGCCAAAATTCTTTCCGAACTTTGCCTGCCGGAACTGCTCGACGCCCCAGCTTGGGCTTGGCCCGCGCGGGCTTGTTGGGTCTGGTTGCCACAGTGCCTCCAAGTGTACGGAGAAAACTATCGGTCGATCCGTACACTTCGCAATGGCGGGCACGGTGTTCCCCGCGCACGAGCTCCGCGTTCCAATCGACTCGGTCCAGGGTACTCGACACGACCTACTTCTTTGCCGAGTCGATCGTCCGGACGAAGGGCTCCATGAATGGGGCCATCCAATCAGGCCTCCCTTCCGTCTGCGCCGGCGACCGCCACGCTGATCTATGGATTATTCGCCGTGTCAAACGCGCTGAAGGCCGGTCATTTGTCGGTCGAGACCCGTCGTCGAGCGTTCGCAAGAACGCGATGATGTCCGCGGCCTCGGCGTCGCTGAATGCCGGTTCGTCTCCGGCGTGTCTGTCGAACGGCGGATCAACGTTGACGTTCGCGCGGTACACCGCCGGCAAATCGTCGAACTTGTTCACCACACCCGCGGCGTCCCGCGGATAAAACCGCTCGGGGTGAACGTCCCGCTGGGCGTAGAAGCGGAGAACATCTTCGAGGCGTGAGAACACGCCGTTGTGAAAGAAGACGGCACGACGCGACACGTTGCGCAGCGACGGCGTCTTGAACATTCCACAATACTCCTTGTGGTTGGCGAGATCGACGCGCAACGGTCCGCAGAGACCGAGGTCGAAATAGCTCGGCGTCGCATTCGCGGGGATTTTCACATTCCGCGGCACGCCAAGCGCGATGAAGCCCCGGTCGGTGAACTGTGGGCTCGCCCCGCGCACCATCGCGCTCGGGTGGCACTGCGCGCAATTGCCTTTCGCCGGATCGTTGAACAACGCGAGCCCGCGACGCTCACGCGCACTCAACTGCGTCTCGCCGCGCAGGAATGCGTCGTACTTGCTGGTGTATGGGTAAAACTCCTCGGGACTCTCCTGAAAGGTCTCGAGCGCCGCGAGTAGTCCCTTCCACGCCGCCACGGAGTCGTCGAAGATGTGAAGGCCGAGCGCGCCGCGAAACTTCGACGCCGTTGGTGACTGTCGCAGCCGCGCGAGCACCGCGCCTCGGCTGGCATTGGCCATCTCGAACGTCGACAGCAATGGAAGCGCGGCCTGTTCGTGCGCGGATGAAACGCGGCCATCCCAGGTGCGACCACCCGTCGGCCCGAGATCATCGCTGTCGTTACCGTCGTCCTCGCGAAAGTGTTCGGTGAACGGCGGCGTATCCTGCGCATATTTCAGCGACGGAACCGCGCGGTCGCCGGGCGCATTCCCTGCCGCGCCAGCGAGTTGAACCGGCCGTGCGTTGGGCGGGCCCCAGTCGTGACGTGGGTCGTGACAGGACGAACAGGCGGTTCGACCACTCGCGGACAACGTCGTGTCGAAGAAAAGCGCG
The DNA here is from genome assembly GCA_039924785.1 of Gemmatimonadaceae bacterium. GTDB lineage: Bacteria > Gemmatimonadota > Gemmatimonadetes > Gemmatimonadales > Gemmatimonadaceae > JAQBQB01. Next base: position 11,693 of record JBDTAE010000241.1, read on the forward strand.
CGGCCGAGCGTCAGCGTCGCGGCGTTCGAGGTTCGAGGGCTGGGTGCCTGCGGCGGCCTCCGCTGGCAACTCCCGAGCACGAACGCGAGCAGGGCGGCGCTGACGACGCGGCCTGTTGAGGCGGTATTCATGATGCCCGCGATCGTGTATTCTGCGGAGTCGCCAAAACGCCAACCCTTCGCGGAGGATGCCTGGTTTGATGCGGCCTTCAAAGATCACACTGCTCGTGACGACGCTCGGATCGACGTTGGCGCTCGCCTCCTGCATGCGCCGGGGGAGCGCGGCTGCCGCGCCGGCGGTCGCGCTTCGGCAAGACGTGAAGACGATCGTCGTGATCTACGCCGAGAATCGGTCGTTCGATAACCTATACGGCAAGTTTCCCGGCGCGAATGGTCTGCGTGCAGTCCTCGATGCGAACGGCAGGCCAACCGCCGCATACATACCGCAGAAGGATCGCGGCGGTGTGACAATTCTGTCAACGCTTCCTCCGAGCTGGCACGGCGTGACGCAGACCGGGACGACGCCGGTCGTGACGCAGGCGCAAAGTGCCGGCCTTCCCAACGCACCGTTCGCGATCGAGACGGCGTTCAAGGCGAGCGCGAATGTCACTTTGTCGACGACGACCGTGACTCGGGACCTCTGGCACCGGTTCTTCGAGGATCAGATGCAGATTGCCGGCGGAAAGAACGACGGCTTTGCCGCATGGTCCGACGCGGGCGGTCTCACAATGGCCGACTTCGACTACTCCCGCTCGGCCATGTTCCGCCTCGCGCAGGAGTTCGTGCTCGCCGACAACTTCTTTCAGGGCGCGTTCGGCGGCTCGTTTCTCAATCATCAATATCTGATTTGCGCCTGCGCGCCCGAGTATCCGAACGCGGCGACCGCACCGGCCAAACCGAGTATCACGGAACTCAAACAGGACGCGTCGGGCGCGTACCTCCCGGTGCTCGTCACCGCCGCGAATAGCCCGGCCTCGGCGCTCGAAGGTCCTCCGGTATTCGCGCACAGCGGCAACATCACGCCCGCCAACTATTTCGGCGATGGAAAGTTCTACGCCGTGAACACCATGCAACCGGCGTATCAGCCGAGCGGCAACTCTCCGAGCAAGGCCGCGGGCAGCAATCCGCTGCTCGCCGATCCAATGAAAGGCAGCACGCTGCCGCCGCAGACCGAGGCGACGATTGGCGATCGACTGGCAGCGAAAAGCATTTCGTGGACGTGGTATGCCGGTTCGTGGAACGCGGCGGTTCGCGATGGGCCGCGAGAGGGCGCGGCGCGGCGAGTGATCTATAAAGCGGGACGCAACGGCGTCTCGAACTCGGACAGCGTCGACTTCCAGGCGCACCATCAACCGTTCAACTACTACGCCGCGCTGGATCCCGTGTCGCACGCGGCCAGTCGCGCGACACACCTGAAGGACTATGAGGATTTGCTAACGGACGCCGCGAACGGGACGTTGCCGTCGGTTGCCTTCTACAAACCGGAGGGGCAGTACAATCAGCACGAGGGCAACGCGAACCTTGCCGACGGCGATGCCCGCATCGCGGACCTGGTGGCAAGGCTGCGCGCGAGTCCGCAATGGAAGAACATGGTGATCGTCGTGACGTATGACGAATTCGGTGGCTCGTGGGACCACGTATCGCCGCCGAAAGGAGACTTGCTCGGCCCCGGAACACGGATTCCCGCGATCGTCATCTCACCGTTTGCCAAAAAAGGCACAGTCGATCACACGCAGTACGACACCGGTTCGATTTTGCGGTTCATCTCGAGCGTCTTTGCGCTCGAGCCGTTGCCGGGTGTCGCGCTGCGCGACCGGTCATTGACCGCGGCCGGCGGCCGGGCAATGGGTGACCTCACGAACGCGTTGAACCTACGATAAGCGCGCCTCGCGCGCGCCGATGCTGGCCGAGAGAGCCGCGTCATGGTTCTTTGAATCGCCGTACGGCCGGTCATTTCATCGACTGCGCAGGCACCTCCGCTCGCTGCGACTCAGAGTTGCCACCATCCGTTGGTGGAGATCAGCAATCGCAGGTTAACTCTGCTGCTGGGTGATGTTTTGCTCCCGCATCGCTTCATCGGCTATGGATCCGAGTTGCGCCATTCGCCAGATGGGCCTCGGGGTTAGGTAAACCGATATCGGCGAACGTGTTCCCGGTACAGAGGGCGGGCAGGTCGGCGTGAATGCCGCCAAGTCCGGAGCTGGTTTGTTGATGGCGGTAGTTGTTCGTTTATCGAATCGCACGAATCAGTCGTTGCGCTGTTGAAAGCGCGTCGCTTGCCGGCACCTGGATGTCTGGCACTACTCCTCGGTCCTCCCAGTTGGTGCCCGTAATTGGATTGATCGCCCGCGCGATTGACACATTGATCATAAGGTGTTCACCAATCTGCCCACTCGCGGTCATGTTCGCGGCGCCAGCCGTCGTCTCTCCAACAACAATCGCGCGTTTCAGCGACTGAAGGTCGTACGCGAACGCCTCTGCCGCCGATATGGTCAGCGATGAGGTGAGGATGTAGACAGGTTTTGTAGTACCGAAGCGCGGCCCCGACACCTGTTCGCTCGTCCATACTTCCTCCGTGGCCCCCGTTGCCCGCCTGTAGACATCGTGAAGGTGCGTTCGCGCGGCAAAGACATATGACGCGAGATACGGAACCATCGCCGCGGCTCCGCCGAAGTTCCGGCGCAGATCGAAGATCACCGCGCGCGCTCCGGCGATTGCATTCATGGCCCGCGACGCGTCCGCACCGCATTCGCCCGGATCGCGAAAGTTGGTGAACGTCACGTAGCCGATGTTGTCGTCGAGAATCTTGCTCTCGTAGCCGCACGGCGGGCGCACTGGCAGCTGTGACGGCGATGGACGAGGAGCCGTTGCGGACGGCGCGGGTCGTGGGCCGGGCGCCGTCGCTGGGGCGGAGGGTGGGCCGCCGGGCGAGGGCGCGGGAGACGGCCCGCGTAGCACGCCAGGCGAATAGTTAACGGTGGTATGCTTGTCATGCGCAATCTCGAATATCTCTTGCGTCAGGCGACCGGCAAAGCCTACTGCGTTGGTGGTGGCATCGTACGCGCCGCGCTCCTTTCGAGCCTCGAGCGAATCGGCAATAGCCTTTCCGATCGCCGGAACGACGTAGTTGCGATCAATTTTTGCGCGCAGACTATCGATGGCAGTCGCGCGCGCAGCGGCGTCAATCTGCAGCGCGTCGGGGTCGTACCTTTCGCCAACGATTGTGAGAATGGTCGTTGCGCGCAATGGCTCCGCCGAGCTCAGGTCGATGACGGCGTATACCATGAGCGCGGTGCGGCGGGTTCTCAGCACGAGCTCGACGTGGCGCTGGTCGCTGCGCTCAACACTTCGAAGCTCAGCTCCCCCGGATACTTCACGCCCCGCGATGGCCAGGGCCAGATTCATGTCTGGCTCGTAGCGTTTCGCGTAGGCGACGAGCGCCGCGGAGTCTGCAGCGTTGTACGCTTTCAACCATTCACCAAAGACTCGGCCCACTGGGGTGTCGGGCAGCGCCGGTGAGGAAGGCGGTGACTGCGCCGGTAGTGTCGTCACACCGGCAATGATTGCAACGCACGCAATGCTCAAGAAGAATCGACGCATCGTCCCCCCAGGAAACTACTTAACTAGTTGCCATCGCGCAGTGAGCGCGGTACTTTAGAAAGTGTTCGCAACTAAGTCAATAGTAACCAGGAAGGTCATGTCAGATTATCTACTCGCCGACCGAGAGACGGACGTCATGGCCGTGCTCTGGGATCGTGGATCCGGTACCGTCGCCGAAGTACGCGAGTCGTTGCGCGACACGTTGGCGTATACCACGGTGCTCACTGTGCTGCGCACGCTCGAACACAAAGGCATCGTCGCGCACGTCGTCACAGGGCAGGCGCATCGTTACGTCCCCATCGTGCGGCGGGACGCCGTCCGTCGCTCAGCAATTCAGCGATTACTCGACAAGCTTTTCGCCGGAGCGCCGGAGCAGTTACTCGCCCACCTCGTCGAAGAGCATTCGCTAAACGCGGCCGATCTCGCGCGGCTTCGCGGGCAGCTCGACGCGTTACAAGCGCGTGCCGATGGCGGCGCCTCCCACTCCACACGCGGGCAGAAGAAGCGCAGGTAGCCATGATACTGAGCTGGATGGTATTCATCGTTCTCGCGAGCCGCGTGCTCGCGACAGCGACGAGCTTCGGTGATCGATACGCCGTCGCCGTCCGTGGCCGACGCCGATTTGTATGGCTCGCCGGGCTCGTTGCATCCGCGCTTTGGCCGGTAATAGCGCTTGCCGCCGCCCACCTCGGCGACAGTGCTCTCGAGCATGGATTGGGCTTGGCTGGTTCTGGACCTCGCCATTTGCCCTGGCTCTTGCTTCCCATGCCGCGCGAGATCGCCCCAGGCTGGGTCGATCGGCTCGTCGCGATCGCCTGGGGTGTTGCGAGCGCGATTCTGCTGAGCCGACTGGCGCTCTTCGCCAACGCAGCGCGTCGCTGGCGAGACACGTTGCCGTCGATCAACGTCGATGGAACGCTCGCGCGCCTGTCCGATCAAGTCGGCCCCGTTGTCAGCGGGATCTTCGGTGCAGAGGTCATCATTCCGAGATGGGTGCTCTCGCTGGATCAGCTGGAGCGTTCGCTCGTGCTCCGTCACGAGGTCGCGCATCGCGACGCGCGCGACACATATCTCCTGTGGCTCGCGGCGGTCTTGGTGGCGTTGATGCCGTGGAACGTGCTCCTCTGGTGGCAGTGGTCGCGCCTGCGTCTCGCGATCGAGATCGATTGCGATGCGCGCGTCATCGCGGAACTTCCGCATCCGGTGACGTATGCCAGAATGCTCATTCGACTCGCGGCGGACCCGGGCGACCACAACTCGAGACGGTTCCCTCCCGTTCTCGCCCTGTCACGGACCCGCCTCGAGCAACGGGTCGCGGCCCTGTCGGTGCCCCAACGATCATCAACCATGATGAAAGCGGCTCATCTCTCCATCGCTGTCGGTGCCGCTGTCGTCGCCCTTGCGCTGCGTGCTCCCGTGACTGGGGTCGATCGAATGGCACACGTCGACCAATCCTCGCGTCTTCACGCGGCCACAACCTGCTCTTCGTGTTGGGTTGGTAATGTACCTCGTGCCACGCACCACTCCGCGGACGGCGATCCGCGTCCTGCGGTGCGGAAGCCACAATGATTCGCGCCAATTTGATGGCTGCAACTCCTCGGCGCGACGGCAACCGAGTCCGACAGTTCAACGATTCTGCCCGGAACGCCATCAACTGACGCCGGCGTAGATCCGCCACAGGTCGCAACCAAACGGTGATGGTCGGGCTCGGATCGCGATGCATCGTCCCGCATGCCGAGTTGCATTTTTACCCCACCGCCGAGCAGACTATGGGCATGCCCGCGATTCAGCGTGATTGGACGGCCGACGAAGTACGCGCGCTCCAGGATGAGTCGCGTCCGTGGCCGCGGTATGAGCTCATCGACGGCGAGCTGCTCGTGACGCCGTCGCCGGGGACAGTTCATCAGGTAGCTGTGGGCGCGCTCCTGCTCCTGCTCGATCCCTATGTTACACAAGAAGACATTGGAATCGCGCTACCGTCGCCGGCCGACTTGGAGCTGCAGCCCGGGGAAATCACGCAGCCCGACGTGTTCGTCGTCCCGCTACTCGAATCGCCGCAAACCGATCGCCTTGGAACCTGGGCCGACGTGAAAAGGCTGCTCCTCGCCGTCGAGGTCATTTCGCCGAGCAGCGTCCATACCGATCGCGTCAAGAAGCGACGCTATTACTTGGCTGCCGGTGTGCCGGAGTACTGGGTCGTCGATCTCGACGCCCGGACGCTTGAGCGGTGGACGCCTGGCGATGATACGCCAACGACCCTTCGCTCGATGTTCGAATGGCGACCTGCAGGGGCGTCGGCTCCGCTCATCATCGATCTGACAAGCATGTTCGACCGCATCTGGACCAGACGACGTCGCATGCCCTTCTGAACACAGACGCTGTCGCAGACGGACCCTAGCCGCCAGCGGCGCCGAGTACGAGCGTCGCGAGCACGATCATCAACGGATCACAGCCGTTTACACCGTAGATCAACGCTGACAGAGCGCGTTCAATTCCGAGGTATGCAAGCACACCGACCACCAAGGCGGTCACGGCCATTCGGCTGCCGCTCCTGAGCGAGGTCACGGACCAGGGCTCCGCGGCTTTGCGCAAGCGCGTCGACGACGAGGCCAAATGGAACGAAGGCGCTTACCTCGGCATTTCCGCCATTCAGCGCCGTTTCCTCAATCCGGATGGCGGCCGCGATGCCTTCATCCTCGGTCATCTCGTTCTCTCTTTATCGCAATGCTCGGGTGTGCCTCAACGTTTCAGCTCACCTTTGGCGAACACATAAAGCGAGCGCAGCGAGCAATCTCTAAATTACCCGTCGGGTGCTGCTCACGTTCTGCGGTACGTCTTTGATCTCGATGTGCGACAAGCCACTACGCCGAGTGGCTGTCGCCGTCCGGAGGCTTCGCGACGCGGATCGATCCGGTGCAAGCATTGCGGGCGGACTAGGTGACGGAGGAACGTCGGCGCGGCTCTATTCAGTACCTGTATAAAATGAGGCACATGGGGGCTCAGTCGTTACCGATCTGCGATTCTCTGAAGGTCCCTGGTATTGAATGCGGTAACTATCGGTCCGTTCCGCGCCTACGCGAGCACCGCCGATGGAACACCGATCGATCTCCTGGGCACCCAGCGCGGATCATCCATTCCCCTGCCCGGTCGATCGCCGAATACTCCAGGCTTCGGCACTTGACATTGCGTATGAGCTGCGTGTCTATGCAGTATCTGTACAGACAGGACGGTGCTCATGGCCAAGCCTATTCCACTCTCGATCCTCCGCGGAAACCTAGAGATCCTTGTCCTCAAGGCGCTCACCGCGGGCCCTCTTCACGGATACGCGATCACGGATTGGCTCGAGCATCACGCGCACGGCAACCTCGAGCTGGTCGATAGCGCGCTTTACCAGGCGCTCTACCGACTCGAATCGCGACGCCTCGTGAAGCCGACTTGGGGCATCACAGAGAAGAACCGGCGCGCGCGCTTCTACCACATCACCGATGCGGGGCGCGGCGAACTAAGCATTGAATCTGCCCGTTGGAGTCGGTACGCGGCGACCATTGGAGGCATACTCGCAATGCAGGTTTCCTCCACTGCATCGGCGAATGGCTGACGAAACGCCTCCGCGCATTCGGCGAATGTTTCACCTCGGGCTTGGTCGCTCCGAGCATGTCAGTGCCGAGGTCGACGACGAAATTGCGTTTCACCTGCAAGAGCGCGTCGATGCACTCGTCGCGCGGGGATGGACCGAGGAAGACGCAGTCGCCGAAGCGCGCCGCCTGTTCGGCGATTCGAAGGTAGCGCGTCCCGCACTCGTTGCTGCCGCGACGCTCCGCGATCGCCGCCTCAGTTGGTTCGATCAGCTCGATTCGATTGTTGGCGATCTTCGGCTTGCTGCGCGACAACTTCGCTACGCGCCGGCGTTTTCGTTTGGCGTCATCATGGCGATCGCGCTCGGTATCGGCGCGAACGCCACGATGTTCAGCGTGATCGACCGATTGATGCTCCGGCCCCCCGCAGGAATCGCGGCGCCCGATGGGGTCTTCACCTTCGCGCGTCCGGGTCGCGAGCGCTTTTCGTCTGCGATGTCGTTCGTTGCACTCTCCGCGATCCGTACCGATTTGGCGAGCGTGGCAACGGTCGTCGCGGAGTCGTTTTTCACCTTGACGGTTGGCTTTGGTGGCGACGCGCGCTCGGAGCGCGCGCTTTTCGTCGACACATATTACTTCAGC
>JBDTAE010000242.1:0-3067 GCA_039924785.1 Gemmatimonadaceae bacterium
GCAGCAACAGCCGATAGCTCGTCTTCCACACGGGCGTTTCAACGACGTAGCCAACGCGCACCCGGCGCTCGCCGGTGCCGGTGAAGCTGATCGTGACCGGCTTCTTGTCCTGATCGCGGGCCTGTGAGAGCGAGGCCAACGCTTTGTTGAGCTCGTCCTCGAGGACAGGATCGTCCAATGAGAGACTGCTGATCGTGCCCAGGTCGACCGACCGGATCGTTGCGCCACTGAGCAGGTTCAGCACGGAAACGAGCGGCTCGCCGCGATCGGTCATCTTCGTGCGCGTTTCTACGCCGAGCACCGTGCCGCTGAGACGCTCTGCCTGCGACTGGACAGTCACTCGCGCACCACGGAGCTGGTTCAGCAACTGCGCCATGCCGGGATTTTGCGTGATGTCGACCTGAAAGCTCTTGAGCGTTTTGCCAATCGGATCCTGCGACGGATACGTGATTGCGCCAACGCGGCCGCCGTCCTGATCCTGCAACACGATCGACTTGAGGATGTCGTTGATCTGCGCCGTCTTGAAGCGAAGCTCAGTCGTGCTGTTGCCGCGTACTGTGCCCGCATGCTCGAAGTAGCCGACGCCCGACGAGAACAGCACTACTTTGGCGACGGGGACGTCCGTGGTCGCGGCGGTCGCTCGAGGCGCCGGAGAGGTTTGAGCGAAGAGGGCGCCGGCCGGAACGGCGGCGGTCAAAAACGCGAGCATCAATCGATTGGCCATGAGCGTCTCACATCGGGAGTGGTACTTGTGCAACTCCTCATGGGCGACTTCTCGCCACATGCGTGAGAGGGAGACGATGCACGCGCCGGAACTTGCACATCGTCGTGAGCCGTGGCACGAAACGATGCCGAGCGCGCCCGTGGGGCCGCTATTGCAGCTACGGCGAGGAGGGGGCCCGCGCGTTCAACGCGTCGTCGCGACGATACACGTCGTTCGCGAAATGCAGTGCGCCATCGCGCGCATACGCCGTGAAATACACGATGTAGACAGGCACCTTCTTGGCGAGCGTGATGCGGCGGTCGTTCTTTCCCGAATTCATGGCATTGGACACAGAGTCGGGCGTCCACCCCAGGACGTACTGCGCCAATTTGTCCGGCTGTTCCAAGCGGATGCACCCGTGGCTCGCGGCGCGCGCCGACTTGCCAAAGAGGGATTTTTCATTCGTGTCGTGCAAATAGATGTTGTAGTCGTTGGGAAAGAGAAACTTGACCAGGCCGAGCGAGTTGTGCGGGCCGGGGCGCTGCCGCAAGACGCGCACTCCGTCGGTCATTCCGTACTCCATGTCGTTGCGCGCCAGATACCCGCGGTCCGCCGCGATTTTCGGACGGATCTCTGTTTTCAGCATCGTTGCGGTCGGCGTCCAATACGGCCGGAAGACGACGAACCGCATCGAATCGCTGAACACCGGCGTCGCGCGTCCATCGTATTCCGCGCCGACCACGACCTTCATCGACAGGGTACGCTGGCCGCTATCGTACGCGTCGAGCCGGAAGGACGGCACGTTGACATACACGTAGCGGTCGCCAAGGGCGCGCGGGAGCCAGCGATGGCGCTCCATGTTCGCGCCGATCTGGCGCATTCGGTCATCGGCGGAAACATTGAGCGCCTCCCGCGTCGCGCGCCCGAGCTTTCCGTCGGCGTCGAGATCGTGGCGCGATTGCCAGAGCGCCAACGCCGCTTTGACTGAATCGGGCGACGAGGCCTCATACCCTTCCGCGGCGAGTCTCGCGGTGAGTTCCGCGGGGCTCACCGCGGCGTCGATCTGCTTCCAACCGCCGTGCCCCGCCATGTCGCGATACCGCTGATATTCCTGCTTCAGCACCGCGTACTCCGAATCGCGCGGCGCCATCGCGTCCAACCCGGCGACCATCGACGAATCGGTCAGCGTCGCGACCAGCGCGGAGTCGACCGCGGCCGGGCGCGCGGGGATATGCCAGGACTGCGAGACCGATTTGGGGTCGATCTGTCCGACGAGCATGTCGGACGCATACGCGACGTACGCCGCGGTGAGCACGATGTCGGCATTGGCGATCACCGACGGGCCTGCCGTGCTGTCGATCCGCTTGTCATTCACCCACTTGGCGATCGAATCGAGGGGATACGCATCGGTGCGAAGGGCATGCGTGGGCGCATTCTGGAGCGCCGACAGCAAGGCCGATGCGCGCTCCCTTACGCCTCCCTCTTCGATCCAGAGCGGTGCATACGCGTAGGACGCATAGAGCGCGCGCACCCGTTTCCAGCGCTCCGGGGTGACCCAGGCGGGGGATGCGCCACTATCGACCAACGTGACGATACTTCTTTGAATAGAAGCCGCGTCGACACCAAGGACCTGGGCGGTCTCTTGGGGGATGTATTTGTCTGTGCGGCGGGAATGGCAGGCGGCGACGGAGAGCGTCAACGCAAGCAGCGGCATCCGTCGAGCGAGATTCATCGTGGCCTGTGACGGATATGAACGGCGAAACGTAACGGCAGAGGGCCGATGACGGTCAAGAAAGAGTATCGACCGACGATGTTCGACAAACATGGCCCCGGCGCCGCGCACAGCGTGCGTGCCTGGGCGTATGGCCTGCTGGTGTTCGGTCTGACAGTCGGTGCGTTCGTGTTCGCCGGCGGGGCTTCCTGGTACGTCATTCCGGCGGCGGCAGCGGCCGCCTTTCTCGCGATCGGCGGCGCGACGTTTCTCTCGACGCTCGCCGGCAACACCTACAAACACGTCATGGTCAGCGGTGCAACGACACCGTACACCGAACAATACTCATATCAACAAAGTCTCGTCATGAAGGGCGAGATCGATGCCGCCCTGGCGTCTTTTGAGACGGTCATTTCGTCGAAGCCCCAGGCGGTGTCGCCGCGAGTCAAGGCCGCCGAGCTTTACACGAAGGAGAAGAAGAACCATCGGCGCGCGATGGAGCTGTTCCGCGAAATTCAGCGAATTCCCGGCGTCAGCGCGGGGGACTACGTCTACGCGACCAATCGAATCGTCGATCTCATGATTGGACCGGTGAATGAGCCGGGGAAGGCACGCGTCGAGTTGCGAAAATTGATCGACAAGTTCCCCGATAC
>JBDTAE010000243.1:0-6891 GCA_039924785.1 Gemmatimonadaceae bacterium
CCGACGCCGAGCGAAACATCTGGGGGGTGATCGCGGCATCATCCGCCGGCACCGTCATCGAGTGGTACGATTTCTTCATTTTTGGAACGCTATCGGCGGTCATCTCGGGAGTGTTCTATCCGAGCGCCAACCCTACGACATCGCTGCTGAAGTGGCTTGCGACATTCGCCGCGGGCTTTGCTGTCCGACCGTTCGGCGCGCTCGTGTTCGGTCGCATCGGCGATTTGACCGGAAGAAAGTACGCGTTCATGGTAACGCTGCTCATCATGGGCGGCTCGACTGCAGCAATCGGGCTACTGCCTGGCTACGCCACGATCGGCATCGGCGCGCCGATCCTTCTCGTTACGCTTCGCCTCGCGCAAGGGCTGGCCCTCGGCGGCGAATATGGCGGCGCGGCCGTCTATGTCGCCGAGCACGCGCCTGACAACAAACGCGGCTACTACACGTCGTTCATTCAAACCACGGCGACGCTCGGCTTCTTCCTCTCGCTTCTGGTCATTCTCGCCACGAAGCACGCGATGAGCGACGCCGAGTTCAAACAGTGGGGCTGGCGCATTCCGTTCCTGCTGTCAAGCCTGCTGGTGATCGTGTCGTACTATATCAGATCTCGAATGTCGGAGTCGCCGCTGTTCGCGCGGCTCAAGGCGGAAGGAAAGACGTCGAAAGCCCCAATCGCCGACAGCTACGGCACTGCGGAGCGGTGGAAGGTGTTCTTTACGGTCTTGCTCGGCGCGACGGCCGGACAGGCAGTTGTGTGGTACACGGGACAGTTTTACGCACTGTTCTTCCTGCAGACGGTGTTGAAGGTGCCCGTCGACGAGGCGTACAAGATCGTGGCGGTCGCGCTCGTGCTTGCGACGCCGTTCTTCGTCGTGTTCGGAGCATTGTCGGACAAGATCGGCCGTAAGAAAATCATCATGGCTGGCTGCCTCATCGCGGCATTGACGTACATCCCGATCTATCACGGCATGGCGGCGTTCGCCGAGCCGGTGCAATTCTGGCCGCTCGTGGGTCTGATGTTCGTGCAGGTGTTCTACGTGACGATGGTCTACGGTCCGATCGCCGCGTTCCTCGTCGAAAGTTTTCCGGCGAAGATTCGGTATACGTCGATGTCGCTGCCGTATCACTTTGGAAACGGGTGGTTCGGTGGGTTCACGCCTGTCATCGCGACGTCGATCGTCGCCGCGACGGGCAATCGCTACGCCGGACTGTGGTTCCCGATCGGTGTCGCGCTCATGTCGTTCGTCGTCGGCAGCATCCTGCTGCGCGAAACGAACGCGCAAAGCATTTGGAAGGAGGTCGAATGACCCGTCGCGCGCTGGTGGCCGCCGCGCTCTCGCTCGTCGCCGTCACAGCGGCCGCCCAGCGCCCGCTCAAGGTCTACATCTCCGCCGACATGGAGGGAATCACCGGCGTAGTGTCTGCCGATCAGCTCTCGCCGGCGGGTTTCGAATATCAGAAAGCGCGCGAATGGATGACGGCCGAGGTGCTCGCCGCAATCCAGGGCGCGCGCGAGGCCGGTGCGACGGAGTTCGTCGTCAGCGACTCGCATGGCAACGGAGAATCGTTGCTGCTCGAGAAATTTCCGACCGACGTCCCCGTTACGTTGGTGCGCTCGTTTCCCAGGCCTCTCGGCATGATGGAAGGCATCGATTCGAGTTTTGCCGCGGTGATCTTCATCGGATACCATGCCGCGACGACGAGCCTCACGGGCGTTCGTGCGCACACGATCTCGAGCGCGTTGCTGACGCGCATCGCCCTCAACGGCACACCGCAATCCGAAGCGGGCATCAATGCCGCGATCGCGGCCCATTTCGGAGTGCCGGTCGTCATGATCACCGGCGACGACGTCATCGTCGTCGAGACGAAACAGCGGCTCGGCAATCTCGAAGGCGTCGCCGTGAAGCGAGCGATCGGATTTCACTCCGCGGCAACGATGATGCCCGAAACGGCGCAGGCGATGATTCGAGCACACGCGAAGACGGCCGTGATGCGTCGTGCCGAGATGAAAGCGTACTCGATGACGACGCCGGTGACGGTGGACGTCTCGTTCAAGAACTATCGGCCGGTCGAGTTGCTCGGCTACCTGAGTAACGTGCAGCGCATCGACGCGCATACGGTCCGCCTCGTGGCGCGCGACATGATCGAGGTCTCGAGGTTCCTCGAGTTCGTCACGAGCTACGACGCGACAATGACCCCGTAGCGCGCGCTAGCCGCCGACGATGACCTGAATTCCGCGAATCTTTCCCGCGGTCGCGTCGATCTGCGCTTTGATCGTCGCAGGCCCTTCGTTCGCCGTTCGCAAAGAGATTTCAACCAGTTCCGGCTCGAGCTGATCGAGCGCCACGATGGTTAGTCGCCCAAGGTTGCCGTGCATCGTCAGCATTCGCTCAACACGCGTCTCCAGGGTGGGAGAATTCGCATCCGAGGCGAAGCTGGCAGAGATGAAGGTGCTCAAGGTGCTGTGATCGCCTGAGTTCACCGCCTCGATGAAACCGTTGAGCAGCTTTGCCGCCGCGGCATTCGGCAGTCGGGCGTTCGCCTTTGCGCCGCCGACGGTGACGGGCCCGTCGACCGACGGAAGACCCATGACGGCCGCGATCGCGGAGCGCACGCGCCGCTCGGGCCACTCCGACGTGTTCGATGCAACGATGATTTCGATGGCTTTCACCGGATCGCGCTCGTAGAGAAATGAGCACACCAAATCCGATCCGGCGAGGCCGATCGGTTGGTTGACGTCGAATCGCAGCTTTCGCGTCTCCGGCTTGAGCAGCTTGTTCGTCGTGAAGAGCGCGGTGTAAAACGCGTGCATGTCGCCGACGGTCGACAGCATTCCGCCGTTGCCTCGGAGATTCCAATAGGAGCCGTCGGACGCGTGCGGGCGAGAAAGCATCGTTCCGTCATCGACGCCCGCTCTGTAGCCGTGCGCCAGCGGTCGATCATCGAATTGCGGGAGCAGCAGCCCGGTCGAGGTCATTCCAAGGGGCTCGAGAATATTGTCATGGACGTATTCGTCGTACGTGCGTCCGGTCGTCTGCTCGATGATCGCCGCGAGCAGCGAGTAGCCGGTGTTCGAATAGGACTGTCGAGTTGCGGGGGGAAAGCTGAGCGGCCGTTTCATTGCCTGATCGACCAACGCGGCGCGGTCGAGCGGCTCGAAGTCGCCGCCGAGCCCGAGCGGAAAACCCGCGCGGTGGTTGACGAGTTGCCAGACGGTGATGTTCCGCTTGTCCAGCGGTGCGGACGGAAAGTACTTGGCGAGCGAGTCGTTGATGCCGATCCGCCCTTGTTCGTAGAGTTGCAACAGCGCGACGACCGTGAAGTCCTTCGTGTTCGATCCGATCTGTACAACAGTTGTTGGACTAAACGGCGTGCCGGCGTGGCGGTTCGCGAGGCCATAGCCCTTCTCGAGGATCGTCGCGCCGCGGCTTTCGACGCGAACGACGCCACTAAAGCCCTCGCCGGCGAGGGCGGTCACGGCGGAATCGACGCGCGCGCCGAGCGACGCGGTCTGGCCGAAGGCGGCCGCGGCGGCGGTGGTGCCGATGGCGAGGGCGATGGAGAGGTTACGCACGAAATGCCTTACCTGGTACGGGGAGTCGTGCTCGTTCGACACATGACGCTGTCCAACGGTTGCCTGACCAACATCAGGGAGGTTCCGCCTTGCACGTGCGCCACGGTGTGCCATCATATAGCACCTTAAAGAAAACACGGAGGCTGCATGTCGACGAGTGTTCCCCCAGGCGACGGCGGTACCCAATCGGCGATTGCCGACGAATCGGCGCTCAAACGGCTGTTCGACGCGCACTACGCCGAAGAAGTTGAAAGCGCCAAGAGCCAGCTCGGTGACGCCACCGCACTCGCGCCCCGAGTCGTGGAAACGGCTTTCGCCAATGCCTGGACGCAGCGCGCGACGCTGAACAATGATGCGTCCGTCGCCGCGTTTCTCACCGACGAAGTGCATCATGGATCGGCGCGCGCATTGAGTCGTCGCGCGGCAGCGCATCGCTTCGGCACACACGGAGGTCGCGACGAGCCGGGCGGATCGGCAAAGAGCGATTCACCGGCGGCCGACGCCGCCAGGTCGTGGGCGGAAATTCAGAAATCCATCCACGCCGGAGAGCATTCCGACGAAGCGCACGCCGCCTTCGCGGACGCCGGACGAAAGGATGCGGCGAGCCACATGAAAAACGTGGCGACGAAAAAGTCGTGGGTCGTGCCAGTCGCGCTCGGCGTGGTGGTGCTCGCTGGACTCGGCGCAGCGGGACTCTATCTCGACCGCGCCGGCGAAGACGACGCGATTCTCACGGCCGTGGGCTCGACGACGTTGCAGCCGGTGATCACATCCAACACCGGACAACTCGGCAACACGACGTTGAGCGACAGCGTGAAGGTGCACATTGGGCCCGACAGCAAAATCTTCGAGCCCGACGGGTTTCCGTCGAAGATCCACGCGATTCGCTTCGAAGGCACCGCGCAGTTCGACGTTCCGCCATTGGCGAACGACAAGGCGCTCAAGTTCCACGTCATCGCCGACAAGACTCATTTCATCGGCGACGGCGCGAGTTTCGTGATCTACGCGTACCCCGCCGACAGCAACGCGATGGTGCTGGTGAAAAAGGGCAGCGTCACCGTCAAAAACGACAAGAGCACGCAAGTGGTCGGCGAAAATCAGAGTTTGCTCGTCGACGCCTCGGGAATGCACCCTATTCCAGCGCCGCAGCAAGCCGTCGCGTTCGGGTGGGTCGACGGAAAGGTCACGTCGAACAAGCATCTGCGTGATGCCATCGCGACGATGACCCGCTGGTTCAACATGGACATCAAGGTTCCCGATGTCCCGCTCCTCGACCGTGATGCGTCGTTTGTCGTTCCGCTGGATTCATCTGGCGCGGCGATCGCGCAGATCGAAAAGAGCGCGAACGTGAAGTTCGGCTACGAGGGTGAGACGAAGGCATTCCGCGACGCTGCCGCGAAAAAAAAATAGAGCCGGCTCAATCGCTCCTCAACGCGCGGCTCGGGTTCTACCCGGGCCGCGCGCCTCGCTGGGATGATGCACGCGGTGACTGCGACGCAGCCGAGGACGCCGGCGTTGCTCGTCGCCGTCTATCAGGCCCGTTACGCCTGCGACTGCACGTCGCACGACTTTATGGGAGTTCCCGAGGCGGACGAACAATCCAGTTGGGTTAGGCTCTAGCAGATGCTGACCGGCACTTCATCGCTTCGTCGTCCACGACCAGCAGTGCCATGCCAACACCAATCTGTGACGCTCCGGTTATGCCAACTCCGATGACGAGTTCGACGGAATAGCGACGGCATTGGTGTCCGCGACACGATCGGAATAGCTGCGGCGGTGGTGCGCGCGGCAGGATCTAATGTAGAATCCATCGTTGAACGATGCGGTGCAAGGCACGCGCGAGGAGTCCCCACCTTTCCCAACGGCCGGCTTGTATGCCCATGCGTCTCGCTTCCGCTGTCGGGTTGGTCCTTCTCGCGATGCTCGCGGTGCTGAGGATCGCCCGCCCGCCCGCGCCGGTACCAGCGACAGCACCTGACGTTGAATTCTCCGCCGAGCGGGCCATGGGGCACGTCGAGGAAATCGCGACGAGGCCGCATCCGCTCGGAACCGCCGACCACGACCGCGTGCGCGATTACATCGTCGGCGAGTTGGGATCGCTTCAACTGCGAGCGCAAATTCAGCGCGCGACAGCGATCGGCACCCGGTATCAGAGCGCGGGGCGCGTCGAAAACGTTCTGGCGTGGTTGCCGGGTAGCTCGCCGAACGGGAAGGCGGTGCTGCTCGTCGCGCACTACGATGGCGTCGGCGCCGGCCCGGCAGCGGCCGACGACGGCGCGGGATGCGCAGCGATGCTGGAGACGCTACGCGCGCTGCGCGCCCGCAAGGAACCGCTCAAACACGACGTCATTGCGCTCTTTACCGACGGCGAAGAGTCCGGGTTGCTGGGCGCGGCGGCCTTTGTGCGAGAACATCCGTGGGCGAAGGACGTTGCGGTCGTGCTCAACTTCGAAGCGCGAGGTACCACCGGCCGGTCGTTCATGTTCGAGACGGGGCCTGGCAACCTCGACGCGGCACGGGCGCTCCGCACGGCCGGCGACGTCACCGCGGGTTCGGTATTCACGACGATTTACCGAACCCTCCACAACGACACCGATCTGTCCGAGCTCGCCCTGCTCGACACGCCCGCGCTGAATTTCGCGTTTGCTGATGGTGTTGAGCGTTATCACACGAGCCGTGACGACCTCGCGCACTTGAATCCCGGAAGCGTACAACACCACGGCGACCAGATGCTCGCGCTCGCGGCGACGTTCGCGAATGAAGATTTGCCGCGACCCAAGACGGGCGAGGGGGTTTTCTTCGATCTGCCCGTGATTGGTCTGGTCGTCTATCCGGACTGGCTGTCCATCCCGCTGGCGATCGTCGCGCTGCTGCTGGTCGGTGCGTTGGTGTGGCGAGTGCGTTCAGGCGTTGTTGTTGGCGCGGCAGTATCGCTAGCGCTCATTCTGGTTTCCGCGTTCGCCGCTCGGGGCGCCGGAATGATGTTCACCCGCGCCGGAACATGGAGTGGATTGAATGCTCTCGGCATCGTGCTGCTCGTGCTCGCGATCGGAGCGATCTGCCGCCGTGCGGCGATTCGATGGAGCAGCGATCGCGCGTTTCACGCCGGCGGACTCGCGGCCCTAGCGGTGCTCGGCGTTGTCGTGAGTATTCTCGCGCCAGGTGTTTCCTATCTCTTCGTGTGGCCGGTGATTTTTGCCGCAACAGCGGCGCTCGCAACGCACTGGCGGGCCGTGCTCGAATGGTTGAGCGCCGCGATCGTGCTGCTGATCCTGGCCGGATTCGCCTATGCAACGAGCGTCGTGATGCTCGGCTTG
>JBDTAE010000244.1:0-5439 GCA_039924785.1 Gemmatimonadaceae bacterium
TCAATCTCTTCGACAACAGTGGCACGTTTGAGGAATACGTCAACGGTCGTGCAGGAATGAGCCAAAGCGGATCGACGCTGCAGAGCTGGCCGTCGATGCGGCTGCCGGCCACAAATCCGAACTTCACGGCGGTCGGCGGTACCGGCCCGCAGCTCTGTCAGGGTTCTCTCATTCGCGGGCGAACGCTGAGCGGAATTTGCAACGACATCTTCAATCCGCTCATGGGTTCGACCGGAACGCTATTCGCGCGCAATGTCGAGTTCGAAAGCACGTTTCCCGATCTATCCACGGACTCGATCGCGCGAAACCGCCACGGAAACCGTCTCGCGCTGCTGACGCCGGATCCACAGGTGGTCAGCCGCCGGCTATTTACGCGAGGCGCCGCGACGCCCGCGGACACGACGGGGTGCAACAACGGCCTTGGCCAACCAGGATATCCGGCGACGACACGCTGCGACTACGCCAAGGCGCCATTCTTCAATGTGCTCGCCGCGTACTGGATCCAGTTCATGACGCATGACTGGTTCTCGCATCTCGAAGATGGCCATAACGACAAGGAGTACGAGTCGGTCGGATGCACCAGTCACAAGGTCAATGGCGTCGAGACCCCGCTGACCGCGGCGGAAATTCAACAACTCGGATGCCGCCCTGGCGACAAGATCGACAAGACGTACGTCGCTGACGCCACGCAGCCCGGCACGTTCCAGACGGCGGGGGGAACCAAGCTCGCTCGCGCGCCAAAGACATATGCGAACACGAATACCGCGTGGTGGGACGCGTCGCAAATCTATGGCTACGACGAGAGCTCGCAGACGCGGGTCAAGCGAGATCCGAAGGACCATGCGCGGCTCTTGATGATTTCGATTCCTGGGCGGAACGACACCGGCGACGCGCAGGGCTATTTGCCCACGCTCGCGCCCACCGATCCGATGAACCCGGAGTGGGCCGGCCAGGAGGCGACGGGCTTCCCCGATAACTGGACCATCGGCATCAGCTTCTACCACAACGTGTTTGCGCGCGAGCACAATCAGTTCGTGGACGCGTTCCGCGCGCGCGCGAAGGTCACGCCCAACGGCGACTCCGGTTTGCGAAATCCGAGCGACCCGAAGCGAGTGATCAAATACAGCGACGTGTCGGACGACGAGCTGTATACGGCGGCTCGTCTGGTGGTGTCGGCGGAGATTGCGAAGATCCACACGATCGAGTGGACGCCACAACTTCTGTACGACGAACCGCTGTACCGCGGGATGAACGGCAATTGGAACGGGCTCGTTGGAAAGGAGAACGGCCTCGGCCGCGCGATGGCCGCGATCGAAGCGGCGATCAAGAAGAATGGCAAGTCGCTCAACTCGAGCGCGGCGTACTCCGTGCTCGCCGCGGGCCCCGGGATCGTCGGTCTTGGGAACGCCAGGATCGACCAGGATGGCATCGATCGCTGGAGTTTAGAGAACGCAAATGACGTCGGCGGGGGCGTGAACCACTTCGGGTCGCCGTTCAACTTTCCAGAAGAGTTCATCACGGTCTACCGGCTGCATTCGCTCATGCCGGACTTGATCGAATACCGGGACCAGCACGCGGCAAATGAGATTCGCAACATGATTCCTGTCGTCGCCACGTTCCAAGGGAAGGCGACGGCGTTCATGCACGACCGCGGATTGTCGAATTGGGCGCTGAGCCTCGGCCGGCAGCGGCTCGGGCTGGTCGCGCTGAACAATCACCCGCGCTTCCTGCAGAATCTTCAGATGGGCCGGCTCGAGAGCGAAACGGGCACGATCGACGTCGCCGCGCTCGATCTCATCCGCGATCGCGAACGTGGCGTGCCGAGGTTCAATGAGTTTCGCCGGCAGTATGGGTTACGGCAGCTTACGAGTTTCGATGACTTCATCGATCGGCGACCCGGGGCGGACACCGCAACGCAACGTCAGCAAACGGCGCTGGCCGCGACGATGCGGGAGTTGTACGGCACGCACGTCTGCGACGCGAGCAAGATCATCACGCGCACCCAGCGCGACGAGGCCGGGAATCCCATCAATGACTGCCTTGGACATCCGAACGGATCCACGGTCGACAACATCGAGGACCTCGACACCGTCGTTGGATGGCTCGCTGAATCGACGCGGCCGCACGGCTATGCAATTTCTGAAACGCAGTTCGTCGTGTTCATCCTGAACGCATCGCGACGCCTGTTCAGCGACCGATTCTTCACATCGAGCTATCGCCCGGAGTTCTACACGACGATGGGTATCGATTGGGTGAACAACAACGGCCCGGTCCCGATGATCGAGGCCGGCGACCTCAATGGCCATCCCGGCCAGCAGGTGTCACCGCTCAAACGCGTCCTGCTGCGCACACTTCCGGAGTTGAAGCCGGAGCTCGATCACGTCGTCAATGCGTTCGACCCCTGGGCACGCGATCGCGGCAGCTACTATTCGCTCGACTGGAAACCGCGGCCCGACGCGAAAAGCGATCCGGCATTTGCGCGGCCTTGACCGCATCTGCGCCCATTTTCGCTCGCGCATGAAGTGAACGAAACACGCTGCATTGGCAAACAGCTGTCGCAAGCCCATTGAGGGGCCGGACGTGGCGGTCGACACTAATCATCGCCATGACCGCGTCCTCCGCCAACGGGCGGCCGACGACTTTTCGTGCTAATTTCTGGCCTATGTCATCCATGTCTCGTTTTGCATTCGCCGCGCTGATCGCGTCGGCAGCCATGAGCACCGGTTGCGGCGACGCCGATCCGCTCTCCAAGTCTCACGACGTCATCGCCCGGACGATGGGTCACGACCTGACCGCCGTGCAGCTCACGGCCCTGATCGCGCGGACCAAGGCGCCGGTCGCCAAGACGGTGGAAAACGGAGTCGTCCTCGCGGACCTCTGGGCCAACTACCAGCGACTCGGCTACGCGGCCGCGCACGACGACTCTCTCGAGTCGAACATCGCCGTCGCGCTCACGCCCATCGAGAACATGGCGAAGGTGAACACGCTCCTCGAGATGCTGCGGAAGCCCGTGCCGCGCGACAGCGCGAACAAGGCGGCGTTCGATTCCGCGGCGCGCGGACTCTACGCCATCAAGCACATTCTGTTCGCGTTTCCGCCAAAAGCCACGCCGGCGCAGAAGGACTCGGTGGTCAAGCTCGCGAACACGGTGCACGGGCAACTCACGCCGGCAAATTTTTCGGCGATGGCAAAGAAGTACAGCTCCGACACTGTGACCGGTGCAAAGGGCGGCTACATCGGCATCTTCTCGAAAGGACTGCTCAATCCGTCCGTGGCCGGCGTCGTCATGTCGCTCAAGCCCGATGGCGTCTCCAAGCTGCTCCGGACGCAAGTCGGCCTCGATATCATGCAGCGCGCCACGTGGGCCGATGCAGGCACCGACTACGCCGCCGCGTATTCACGGGCCATCAACGCGGAGATTGACAGTACTATCATCAACAAAATGTCAACGACAGCGGGCTTGAAGGTGACGTCGGCAGCGGCGAACGCCGCGCGCGCCGCGATCATGAATCCCTTTCAAGGACAACAGGATTCAACGGTGATCGCCACGTACGACAACGGCGGCAAATTCACCGCGGCGCAGTTGGTCACTTGGGTGAACTTGATGGAGCCACAGGCGCGGCTTCGGGTGTTGAAGGACCTGCCGGAGCAAGCGGACACGGTCGTGCACGCGTTCATCCGCAACGTCGCAAACCGCGCGTTGCTCCTCCGCTCCGCGGACAGCGCCAAGCTCACGGCACCCGATTCGCTCCGCACGCGATTCCATGAGCAGTTTCGCATCGACCTGACGCGCATGTGGAAGCTTCTGGGCGTTACGCCGGAGCAGTTAGCCGATAGCGCCAAGACGACCGCCGAAAAGGAGCAACTGGCCGCGCGCCGCGTCGATCGCTACATGGAGCGGGGAATGAGCGGCGAATTCGTGATGTCGCCGGTCTCGGTGCCGATCGAAACGGTATTGAATTCGAAATATCCAGCGGTCGTCAGCATCCCGGCGGTGTCTGCAGTGATGCTCAAGCAGGAACCGCCGCCGCCGGCCAAGCCCTAAACCCTGGCCGGCGTTGACCGCAGCGTCGTTCGACGCTCGGAGTCGTCTCGCTGGCCGAGGAACTCGCCGACCGCCGCGAGCGACTCGATGTGGTCGCAGAAAATCTTCAGCATCGCGAGGAGCGGAACCGCGATGAACGCACCTGATACTCCCCAAATCCAGAACCAGAACGCCAGTCCGATGAACAGCGCCACAGGGTTTAGCGACAGCCTGTGGCCGAGCAGTAGCGGACTGACGATGTTGCCTTGGATGAGATTGATGGCGAGGAAGCTCGCTGGAATGAGCAGCGTGCGGCCGATGCTGTCGAACGTCGTCAGCGCGGCAACAGCGAGAATCACCACCATCGCCAGCGCACCGAGATAAGGAATGAATTCCAGGATCGCGACGAGCGATCCCCAAACCGCTGGGTTCGGCATGCCCCACAGGTACATCACGCCGGATACGACGATGCCCTCGACCACGTTCACCGACGTCGCCGTGAACAAGTATGTCGAAATCGAGCTCTCGATGGCGCGCGCGATGTTCACCGCCTTGAGCTTGTCTCCGAGATTGGGAAGCACCTTCACGAGCTTCTGAAGAAAGAGATCGCCCGCCGCAAGCAGGAAGTAGAGCAGGATGAGCACTTCGAGAATCGTCGCGACCGATCGCTGCGTCGTGCCGAATGCCCGCGACGCGAGGCTCGGTCCCTGAACGACGACTTGCGCCGTTTTCGTCGCCGGCGGAGTCGCTCCGGTGGCGGCGCCCGCGGCATTCGCGACCTGCTCGGCCGTCTTAGATGCCCGCTGTAGCGGGCGGATGTACTTGCCAAGCTTCTGCTCCGCGGTCACAAGCGTGGCGGGTGCGGTCTCTGCCCACTCGCGCACCGCGCTCGACAGCTTGAATGCGCCCGACCCCAGCACGCCGAGAATGGCCAAAATGACGAGCGCGGATCCAATCGGCGGCTTGATGCGGAACCGCGCGAGCCAGCGAACTACCGGACTCAAGAGAAAATTCAGCAGAATCGCATACACGATCGGGAGAAGAAATTCGCGCGCGAAGTACAGCGTGTAGAGCACTGCGAGCACTGCAAGGACGTTGAGGTCGATGGCACGCGCTCGCCTGCCTCCGATCGCGGCGTCGGTCTTTTCGATGTTCGGCGGGGGGCCCCTCCGCTCCGCGGCTTGGGCATTCGTATCGAGCCTTGGGTCAGGCACACTGTCGTCGGTCCGAACGATTGCGGTCATCGCGTGATCTCTCCAATTGGTGATTGCGCCCTCAGTCGCACCGAACTCCATAAAATTACACGTTCCGAGCGAGCTCAAACGTGGATCGCGACCAATCCTTGCACTGCAGTCCAGCACGGAATCGCGTGGCGGAACACTCCCACGTCATGCGGCGAATTCCAATCTCTTTCA
>JBDTAE010000245.1:0-10805 GCA_039924785.1 Gemmatimonadaceae bacterium
CAAGAGTCGTTCGCGGCGTCAGGCAGCGGAGCCACCGAACGACGGTACCACTCGAGCCATGCTGTGACTGCGGTGAGCGCGCCCGCCGGATCGTTCGCCGCTGCGAGCCAAGCGGGAGCAGCAGCAGGCGCCGCCTCGAGGTCGCGCGCCGCAAGCTCGGCGTCGGGTACGCCTCCAGTGAGCAACGATTGCAATCGAGGTCCAACGACGTCAAACGGATCCGGCGCGCCGTTGAGCGCGAGAACGCATGCGGCCAACAGCGCGTCCGCGACACCGGAAACTCCCGCGTCCTCCAAGTCGTCAATCAACTGCCTCCCCGCCTCGGCACGCTGGCGGAGTCCCGGCCCCTCTGCGGGCGTCGGCTCACGCTCCACGAACGGGTCAAGCACGTTGCCGCTCGCAAGCGCCTGGGCTGGCCGGTTGGCGGAGGCATCTCCAGGCTGCCAAACGGTCACCCGCGCGGTCGTTGTCGAAACGGTCACGGCGATCGGCGTTCCGACGTCCTCCCCGTGAAATTCGCCGAGTTGCCATTGCCGGCCCAGCATCCACAACGGGTCGTGGACGCGCGCTTCGAGGCCAGGGGTCGGGTCGCCTGAGACTGACTGCGGTTCGAGACGGGTAAACGCCGGAGGCATGCCGCCGAGTCTGAGCGCTTCCAGCGCCGGCGAGACTTCGCGCGCCGAGATCAGGTTCGTTGTCAGAATGCTCATCACTATTTCTCCTTCACGTATTGCACGACCGCCGACAACGTCATGCTCTGTTTCAGCACCCCCAGATTGAGCACGGGATCGCCCTGGAGCGACCAGCTTTGCTCATAGAGCGCAGGCAGGACCCGGGCCGCACCGGTCGTCCGCTCGAGGGTCACGCCGCGAAGCTTCGCCAGTTCGAGCGTGTCGAGCAGCGTGTCGAGCAGCGCGGCCGTGGTCCACCGCGCGCCGTCAGGAGAAATGGCGAGCAGAATCGCCTGCGGGGCGCGCGCCGAGGCTGCCGGTGCGTTCACCGCGAGTCCGGAGACGAGACGCTCGTCGATCGTCGCGCCCTCTCCGTCGCCTCGCTGCGCGCGTTGCGGCACCACGTCCACCCATTGGTCGATTACCAGCGCGGCGTCGACCGATGTGCCGTCATAGCCGTTAGAGGCCTCTAATACGATGTTTGTGACCGGCTTGTCCGGCGTCGCCTGCGCAGGATCGAGGATGCTTCCGATCCAACGGTCCGTGCCCAACGTGCCAGACAGCGCAAGTTGTGCGATCCGCAACGGAGTCCGTCGCCCCATCGCGTCGCCGAACAACATGGTCTCCGCGAATCGCTCGACCGCGTCGCGCACCGAAGCGACGTTGCGAACGAAACGCCGAACGGTACCATTGGTCGGCGACACCGCGCCCCCTCCGCCGAGCGATTGCGAAAAGAGATCGCTCACCGGCGGCGGCGTAACCGCGGGGATCATCCAGAAGCCATCGCCGAAGATTGCTTGGCTCACCACACCGGCAGCTTGCGCGTCGAAGGCGCCCCCAAGTGCGGCGTCCGCCTTGGCGAGACGCCGTTGCGCTTCGCCGACGGCAATCGTTGCCAACATGGTCGTCATCTCGCCGTCGGTCCGCGGAGTCGCAACACCATACGCGGCGATGGCCTCCAAGGCCGCGCGAATGCTTCCATCATCGGGCGCGCTCCCGGCCGCCGGCGCAAGCGCGACCTGCAACCCGGCCAGCGCAGCGGACAATCCATTCCGAGCGATCACCGCACGCGCCTTCACCGTGTCGATCTCGCTTTGCGCCACCGTGCGAACCGGCGTGTCGCTGGCACGCGTGAAATCCGCAGGTCCAGCGATTCGCGCACGCACGAGCATGTCGTGCAACGACGACGCAAGCTGGCTAATCTCGAACACACTCCTCAGGTTCACCGCCCATGCCGGATCTCTAACACCGGCCAGCGCATCTGTCGTTGGGATGGCCGGAATGGCGGCGCGAATCGCTTGCTCCAGTCGCGCTGGATTGGCCGATTCATAAATCAGATCGAGCGCGCAAAACCCCGATGCGTCGAGGGTCCTGAGAGTTCCGTCGGCTGCCGCCTGAACGACGACGTCTGACGCCGCTCCAAGGCGTCTCGCCGCCCACTGCTCCAATCGTGGCTCAGCCTTCGCCCGCGGTCGTTCCACGTTCCACGGAACGCCATCCCCGGCGGCCACGATCATCAACCGATGCGTAAACGGCACGCCCTGCGCCGGCGTTTGCACCACGGTAGGATCAATCGGCGGAGCTTCGCCACTTCCCCGGCGTCGAGTGCTGCGGCGGCTCGCCCAGTGTTTCCCTGCACCAACTGGTGCACACCTTCCGCCAGCACGACGTCGGCATAGGCGTCGTACGCATCAATCGCGCTTTGAATCGCCGCCGTAATGCCGGCCGTGTCCGATGGCGTAAGCGGAGGCCAGTCACCGGGCTGAATGAACGGGTTAGCGGGCGCAGTGCCAAGCGGACCGAGCACGCTCGCCGGATTTACTTGAAACATCGTCAGCAATGCGATGCCATCGACGACGTTCGTCGCCGCCACCGATTCCGCCGCGGCAGCGGGCACCACGTCGCCCCGCGTCGTGAGCTGGCCGTCGACCAATGGGGCAAGCACGCGCAATGAAAGAATGAATCTGTCCAGGCCTCGTTCAGAAAGGCCTCGCTCAATTCGATACCCAAGCAGCGCGCCAAGACACTGCTCCTGTCGCAGTCCTTCGAGGAGATCCAGCGCGATGCGAACGCGCGTACTCGAAAGATCGACGGCGAACGCACCGCTTCCGCTCGCATCCGGATTGTGCGTCAGATAAGCATTCCTCAACACACCGGCAGTGGCCGCATGCGCCAGGCTCGGCGCGTGAATGTACCCGCCGTCTCGCGACGCTCCTCCGCCCTGAGACAAGTTCTCTACCCAGCCATAGGCGCCAACGAGAACCCCTTTCGCCCGCGCCGCACGCAACGAAGCGCGTCGTCGTTCCACGAGGCCCGTGATCCACGCATCGGCCCGATGTGAGGCGAGGTCGAGTGTTTCCGCCACGAGAATGCGACGCGCGTCGAGCGCCGCCGGACTTTCAGGAATGCTCGAAAGCTCGGCCAACGCATCACGGAACTCCGATTGTCGCGCGATCGCACGGACCCACGCGCTGATCGCCAAGGGTACCAGCTCGACCGACGACGACGCTGACTCGCTGGCGACCGCCATTTCGCCGAGCGACGTTCGGAGCGACGTGATCGGCGCGTGTTGCGCCAACACCGTGGGCCCTGCCTCTCCCACGTGCGACGCGACAAGGTTTGCAGTCGCATTCAGCTGCGCCGTCGTTGCGCGCGCTCCCTGCTCGTGGATCGCAAGAACATCCTCTCGCACGTTCGCGGGCAAAGACTCGGCGCCGCGCACCAAGGTCGGAATCAGCGCCGCTGGAGCGGCCTGTCGCACCGCGGTATCCACCTCGCTCGCCGCCAGCGCGAGAAGTGCCTGCAGTACACTCGCGACTGTGTTCGTTACACCACCGAGGAGCGCGGTGATGAATGCTCGGTCGGTCGGATGCACCAGCGGCAACGGGAGTGGTCGACTTTCTTTTGCGAGCGATCCCGCGGGGTGGGCAAAATCGGCGTTGATGACCACCTCGTCGAGGACCAGTTGGCCGATGATTCGCTCGAGCTCCGCGGTTTGCGGATCCCCACCCGTGACATCACTCACGATTTGCGGAAAATCGCTCGGCAAAACGGTTCGAACGCGAAGCCCCTGTGCGACCGGGCTCGATCCCAAAATTTCAAGAACGGTCGTGTCGAGCGTGGCGCTGTCGCGATCGATGCGCGGAACATTGGTCAGACTCACTCGCCACGCTGCCCGAACGCGGTTCAAGAACGGCAGCAGCGTTTCTTCGAGGGTATCGCCGCGGCGCGCGCGCCACCGTGCATCGGTGTTTCCGACGGGAAGTATTCCGTACGGCTGATTGCCAACACGGAACGCCGGAATGGGCCCGCGTCCGCGCACCAAATCGTTGAAGAATGATCGCACGCCTTCGCGCGTCGTGTCACTCAACTTTCCACCGTGGACGTCGGTCGTCACCGAGTCGAGCATCGTTCCCCAGCTCGGCGGCCACAGCGCGGTGTTCATTGCGCGCGCCTGAAGCTGTTCGCGACCGTCCGCATTGTCGACGCCGACAAGTAGCAAGGGATTGACCCCAAGCGCATTTGCGACGACGACGGCATCGGTTCCGGTTGCCGGTGCATTCGCTGCATTCCGGCCGGGCGGCTGCACGGCGATGGAGCTCTGCCACGCCGCGCGATCGCTCTCGGTGTTGTTCGTCGGTGTGCCTTGAGGCACGAGCGACACGCCGGTCGTGTACCGGTGGGCCATGAGTAAATCCTCAAGGGCGGCCTGCGACCGGTCGACGTCGAAGCTTGCGCGAACGCCGAAGACGAGCAGTTGGTCGACCGACGCGCGAGGATTCACGAGCTTGAGCGTTATCCCCATGCCCGCGGTAACCGCTCGATCGTAGTCGTAAACCCACTCGGCGCCGGCGGCCGCCGTGATGCCGCTCGGCAGGGTCGTGAGAGTGCTGCCGTCGTCCGAGAGGAGGCCGACAGTCAAGGCAGGTGATACGGGATTTCCGGTTCCAGTGCTCCGGACATTGCCCTGCACGGCCACGGCCACAAATCGATCCGGGAGTAGCCGTGCGACCGCCGCGGACTTGGCGCGCGCGCCGACCTTTGGAAATTCGGGATCCATGTCGGGGCCCGCACTCGCCAAATTCGTCGGCATCAACGCAGCGGCGACCCAACCGGCTCGGTCCGCATGAACGGCCGCGATCAACGTAAGACGCGCGGATTCGGCAACGGTCGCATCGCTCGTTGGCCAAATCGCGTTCCAATAGGCGAGTCCGGCGTCTCGCTCATCGTTCGACAATCCGCGATCCAGCTGGTCGACGTGGATGTCGTCGGGGTATATGCGAATCCTGATGCTCGATCCGTCGTCCGTGTAGCGTGTCTCAAGCCGCACCGGAAACAGAGCAATGGGAACGTCGGCTTCGGCATCGCAAGGATCGACGTCGATGAGGCGCCGCAATTGTTCGCGCACACGGTCGTCGATCTCCGACACCCGTTCAATCGTGTCGTTTCGCTTCTGTTGCGCCGCGTCGGCTTTCTTTTGCGCGGCCGCGGCGGAGCGTGCATGCCCGGCGGCAGTCGCGGTGGCGGCTTGCGCTTGCAGCTCGGACACTTGCGCGGCCAGTTGCGCGGAGTTCGCGGCAAGCTTTGCGCGGTCGTCGAGTGCCTGGGCCACTTGACTCCGCACGTTGCGGAGGAGGTTGAACTCGGTGGTCATCTCACCCCCCCGCTTGCGCTGGCGCAACGAGCCTGCTCGCCTCGAACGCTGCGCGGAAAGGCTCGTGCAACACGTTGTGCGCAACGAGGCCCGCGTGCGCGGCCAGCGGAGGACTTGCCCCATTCACCAATCCAAACCGCGGCGCCGTCGGATGCTCGGCGATCACGAACCACCAGCGATTGGGAACAAGGTCGTCCTCGGTAAGATCGAAGCCCACGAGCAAGACGTCCGGCGGCAAGAATGCGTGGAACAACACTGGGGCGACGGGCTTGGCCACCGGTGATGAGGGATCTACAAAGGTCGGATAGCCGTCGACCGGCTGAATCGCGCGCAAGCCAAGGGTTATCGCATCGGGATAGCGTCTGATCAGCTCCCCGCGAACGACGAGGACGATGCGCCCAATACCGCCTGCCGTCGTATCGAGATGCGTGCCGAGTGGCGTGCGAGTGAATTGATGAAGGTCTTTCGCGAGCTCGTCTCGATCCGCTGTCCAGAAGCGCCGAAAGTATGTGCCCCGCTGATCGGTCGGATAGCCGCGCCACAAGAGCTCACGTCCCATCTCGTCGGACAATCCCGCAAGGAAAGACTCCGTGAACCTGGGATTGGTTTCGAGAAGTGTCACGAAGTCGTTTTGCGCGATGGTCTTCAATCCTGGCACGAGCCAGTCGCGATCGTACGCATCGAGCCGCTCGTACATTGGAACCGTGATTACCGGCGCGGCCATGATCGGCCGCACGAAGCCATCGTCGAACCATTTCGGCGGTAGCCAGCGAGGCATTCTCGCGAATCGTCCTTTGATCTGCGCCGTCACCGTCACCTTCGGATGAATCGCCGCGAGCAACGCGTCGCGTGCGATCACCAGCGGAGGACGCGATCGTGTCACCGGCAAATCGGCCGCCCCGATGCCACGCGCAAACGCTGAGAGCTCCGACGCAAGAAGTTCCGACCGGACGTTGCGCGCCCCCGCAATCGTCATTGAGAGTTGCAACGCCGCGCTCGACTCGAAGCGCGCCGCGACCGGACGGATTCGCTGCGCGGCGGGCAGTCCCGGAGCGGCCGGTGTCGTAAAGGTGCGCACGGGAAGCTTGGTGCCGATGTTATTAATACTTTCACGAGCACTGGCCGCGACGGGCGTGCGGCTGTTCGCCAACCCCTCAAACAACGTCCCGAGGGTCTCCGCCCGCGATGGTTGCGCGACAATCCTCGACGGCATCGCAGCATGTACGGTGGCGAGGACTTGCTCGGCCACCCGTGCGCCGACATCCACCGTCGTCGACCGAGGCTTCCACGACGCAACCGGCGCGAGCAGTTGGTCAATCGTGCTCGGGAGACTGGCAAACCGTGCCGCGGTGGTCGCGAGGTGCGCCAAGGCGACCGCTGGAGAGACGCCGAGCACTCGTGCGGCCGTCGCCGCGGAGATCCCCGATTGCGCGACGGCGGAGAGCGTGACGACCCCGTCTGGCTCAGAATAGACGCGTCGGAAATCACGAATCGTCGCGCCGTTGGCAACAAGGCGATCTAGCGCGATGCGTCCCGGCGCGTCGATGTATCTCGCCAGGGGACCGCGTGGACGCGTGATGCGCCGGAACGCGCCAGTGAGAGCCGCTGGTGCCGCGGCACTGCGCGCCGCAGTTCCGAGGAGCGTGAGCGCCGCGTTACTGACTTTGATCTTTCCCTGCAGGCCGCGCGTCACTTGCGCGAGCGCGCCAATGGGGAGCGCGCTCAGATGCCGCGCGTGAATCGACGCGCCGACAAACCGGGCGGCCTGCGCCAAACGAATGCTGCTGTTCGCCTTATTGATTTCGCCAACCTGCGCCCATGCCGCCTGCATCAATTGTTCGCGATCTTTGCCGACGACGCGCGTTCCCAGCCCTGCAACGATGCGATTGGTCGGTGCGAGATTCAACTCGTCGAACCAGTCGGTCGTGGCCGCGGATTGGTCGACTACGTTCGAGCCCCGCTGAAACCGCGCGTAAATGCGCGGTCCAATAATGGGCAAATCGTCATTGCCGCCCACCACGAATTGCGCACTCAGTGTTTCTGGCAGATTGAGCTGCGTCGCGAGCTCGACGGTCTTTTCACTGCTCCACGCCGCCGTGTCATCTGGCGCTCCTTCGGGCTTCTTCGCTGTCGACGGCGCCGTCAGCGCGCAACGAATGATCTGAATCGGTCCTTGATCGTCGGCCCCCAGGTCGGCGATGTCGCCGCCGGGACGCGACGTGTCAATGATTCGCCGGCCAACGTTCCACGGCGCGGGAATCCCGACCAACTTCTTCGCCAACGTTTCAAAATCGCCGTCGCTGGTCGTCGCAAACGTCCAGTGATCAAACACGGGCAATGTGATTTGTCGGCTATCGTCGCCCGCCACTCGCGTCCACGCCGCCGCTGTCGTTCCTCCCGGTGCACCGAGCGCCGCTTGAACACCGGCGTCGAACGCCGGAACGATGCACGCCACGTAACTCTTGTTCGGCGCGAGCTGTCGCGGACAGATGAGCCGAGAGAGGTTCACATCGCTGTACTCGTCCGTCAGTCTCGTCTGAACGCTCGGCCCGGATGCCGGGCCTCCGATTACTTGAGCGTGGGCCCACGCCCACGAGGTTGCGAGGTCGCCAAGTTCGCCGAGGGGCGTCGTAACGGTGGGAGGAAGTCCCTGAGCGCCGGGGCGAATTACCGCGAGTCGCGATTCAATGACGATCAGTGCGATCCACGGCGGCAGTTGGTCGCCGACGGGAGCGAACGGCGTGAATAGCCAGGGGAAATCGGGTCGATCGAACTCCACGTGCGCGAAAAATGTGTCTTCAGCGTTCGGCGTTCCAGGCAATGGATAGCGGCGAACGATTTGTTTCGCGTCGAACCCCAGCACATCACCCGGGCCGCGTACCGTGAGCGTTTTCGAAACACTGGTTGATCCATCTGCGTCGTCTTGCACGTCGAACGCGACCGCGACGTCGGCGCGTACCGGCCCCCGCGCTTGCGTGACGCCGGAGATGATTCCTGCCCTGACCCACGGCAGGAATGTGTATTCTCCAATGACGATATTCTCTGGTTTGTACGCCTGCGCGTTCACCACCGCGAACGCGTCCGGAACAAACGATGTGAGCTCGGAGAGTGACCCGCTCATCCGAGCACCCCGGCGCCGACGAGCTCGAAGGCGCTCGCGTCGGCTCCCGCGGCGACCAGACTCGCGAGGGAATGCGTCGCCGCCGTCGTCGTCATGAAGCCTTCCGCGCCGGCGACGACACCCAAATCGTCGCGTTGGCGCACTTGTACTTGTCCGGGCGGCGTCAGTTGCACGGGATCAGGCGTGGTGAGGTAGGGATTGAGGCGTGAGCGCGACGCGCGCGCCACGGGACCAACGCGAAGGACCTGCGACTCCATGCCCACGAATTGCTGTGCGTAACGCTTGCCCGGCAGTGAAGGCTCCTGCGGAAACACGGTGCACCACTCATACAGCGTATCGATCCCCGGCCCGGCGGTGGGACCGGCGCTTGCCGCGAACCGCGCACCAGCAGGAAATTCCTCGAAGCTCGCGCGAGAGAGGCGCTGGTCATCGGTCAGCGTGAGAAAGTCCGCCGGGGCAAAGAGCTCCTTCACGTTGGACACCGCGGCGGCAGGCAAGGCGCCGACTTTAGGATTCGCGAAATTCACCCGGTGCGCGGTGACTGGGTTCTTTCCAACGCGATCGATCTGCGTCTCGAGCGGCACCTGGATCTGCCGAACCTCGAGCGCGCCGAGCGGATGCACGAGCAGCGGCGTGGTATCGTCAGCCCTCAATCGCACCACGCTATCGAACCCACTTGGCAGTTGCGGACGCCACGCATCGGCCGGCAGCAGCGCGTCGGACACCAGCTTGAGCGGCGAGACGGGATCGGGCGTTTCAGCATTCTCTGATCCCCACGTAAACGGTCCGACGTCGAAATGAACGGTGGGCAGGAACCAGACGTCGAGCGTGGCCGTTCCTTCAATGCTCCACGGCGTGATGCCTTGGAGATGACCCGCGAAATCGACGCCGGCGAACGAGTGGCCGAGCACTTTGAGCGAAAGGCCTGCTGAGACCTCGATCTCGAAATGGAATGTCGGTGCCCAACGGAATAATGCGTCAAGCCCGATCCACGCCTCACCGCTCGCGATCCCAATGTCCGCGATGAGGCGGACCTGCGCGCCGAACTGCACCGTGTTCGACGTGATCGCCAGATACCCCTCGGCATGCAGCGTCACGAAGATCGCCGGAGACAGATCGATGGCGATGCGGCGCAGTCCTGCTAGCAATGACGGAGGCGTGTAATGCGGATGAAACCCGCCGATGCTAATCGCAATCTCCGGTGCGCCGCCCCACCTCACGAGCATGCCGATGTCGCCACTGATTGTAATTTCGCCGAGCTTCGAGTCGGTCAGGCCGACGATGAGCGAGAAGTACTCCGTCGTGAGCTCGCCTTCCAACTCCGCGTTCAAATCAACTACACACAGCTCGCGCGGCACAACGACGCTCGGCACTGCGACGCGAAGGGCGCCGAGAAGCACGAGCTTCGGATCGGGAAGACTGAGCGCGATGCCGAGTTTCGCCGTCGCAAGTCGCGCTTGGGATCCCCAGCCGAATTCAGCAATCGGCCCGACGACAAACCCTCCCGACTGAAACGGGAAAATATCATGCAACGCGCCGAGAATCGTCGGGGCGTTCGCGACGGGATCCTTCGGAAAAAGAATCGCGTCGACGAGATGTGCGACGATCGCGTGATGCAATCCTTCGGAATCGATGCGCCGCTCGAGGGCAAGCAATCCGCCGACGCCGTCAAGCGTGAAGCCGAAACTCAGTTCGATCGCCGGCGCAAATTCGACCCCGATAACCAGAACAAGCGAGAACGGATTCGTCCCGATGAAGCCAATCGCAGTGATCGCGATCGAGCCGAAGCGAAGATCGAGCACTCCGCCGTATTCATTGTTCTTGTGATACAGAAACCCGCCGCCGCTGATGATGCCCGCGTCAACGCTCACGCCGGCCGAGTCAGGAAAGCGCGGCGCAATCGTGATTGGCAATCCGCCGGGCGCTGGACGCGACACAAGGCCGATTTTCACGCCGCCACCGTCGACCACGACGTCCATCACGCCGCCGAGCTTTCCCTCGATCGTCGTCGTCAGCTCGAGCTGCGCCTCGCCGCCATTCGACGACGCCACGGACAGCGCGACATCGTGCACCTCAATGCCGGGAAGAGAGATATCGAACGGCAGCATCACCCGCGGACTGAAGCCGGTTCCAAGCGTGAGTCCGTGCGCGCTGTCGAGCTGTATCGTCGTCGGATCCGATTTCCCCGACGGCGCGGACGACGGAATGATCTGCTCGAGCAAACCGTCGTTGCGCAATCCCGCATGGATCACCGCCGAAGCGCGCACGCCGATCGAAGGGGTTGCGCCGTAGTCGATGAACGCGGTGACAGACGCATTCTCGACTGTCAGCGCGGGGAACGCCGG
Source organism: Gemmatimonadaceae bacterium (assembly GCA_039924785.1). Classification (GTDB taxonomy): domain Bacteria; phylum Gemmatimonadota; class Gemmatimonadetes; order Gemmatimonadales; family Gemmatimonadaceae; genus JAQBQB01. The sequence goes on from JBDTAE010000245.1 coordinate 10,792, forward strand.
AACGGGCGCACGTT
>JBDTAE010000246.1:0-7913 GCA_039924785.1 Gemmatimonadaceae bacterium
CTGCTCGCCGGATACGGATCGATCGACGGCATGAAGAAGCTCGACGTGCTCGGCCCAGCGCACGCGCACGCCGAAGCCATGCGAAATCTCATAACGCTGCGCGTGGATGCGCCGGTTCCCCCGATCAAGCCGTCGGCGTGTCGCTTGAAGTAGCAGGCCTGGACCGCGACTCGTCGTTCAATATCTCACTCGCGCGCAAGGTGATGCGCAATCCACTGCGAAGCCGCATCGATCTCGCATTTGCTCACGGTGTGACCGCCGGCCTCCCAGTGAAGCGTCACGTCAGCGCCCGCGCTCCGAAGCAACTCCGCCAGACGTTCCGTCTGCGCCGCCGGAACCACGCTATCGCTGCGTCCACCGCCGATGAACACCGGCGTGCGGCGTAAATCGGGAAGCGACTCCGGCTCGAACGGTACCATGGGGCTGAGCAGCACGGCGGCGCGTAGCACGCCCGGATTTCGCAGCAACAAACTCGTCGCGATGTTCGCGCCATTGGAGAATCCTACTGCCACGATTCCGTCGGCCTCCAGATCGTACATGCGAACCGCGCCACTGATGAACTGGCCCAGCTCCGCGGTTCGGTGCGCGAGATCTTCCTGATCGAGCCCGCCTTCGGCGTGACGACGGAAGAAGCGCGCGGCATTGCCCTCCATCACCTTTCCGCGCGGACTGAGCATTCCGGCGCCCGGCAGCAACTCGCGTCCGAGCGACACGAGCTCATGCTCGTCCCCGCCGGTGCTGTGAAGGAGAAGCAATGTCGTGCCGCCCGCCAACGCCCCTTTCGTGGACGGCGGGATGTACCGATGGATGAACCCGAGGGCGTCGCCGCTGACGTCCTCCGGCCCGAACGTTTCGAGCAGGAACTTCACATCCTCCTGTGATACGGGCAGATGAATTCGCGGCAGCACGGCTTCGATCTCCGCCCGGCGCGGCTCGAATTGCGGCGGCAGCTTGAGCGATTCGCCGAGGTGCTCGACCGGTTCGTCGACCGCAAAGCCTGGTGGAATCGTCGCGAGCTCGTACAGGACGCCACCCGGCTCTCTGAAATACACCGAGTGAAAATAGTTGCGGTCGATCACCGGCGTCGCGTGCAGTCCCGCGCCGACGACGCGTTCACGAACGCTGATTTGAGTTTCATCATCGGGTACGGCGAACGCGACGTGGTGTACCGTGCCGGCGCCGCCGGCGCCCGTGCCGAATCCGCCGATCTCGCGCACGTCGACGAAGGTGCCCGGCCCCCCGGCGCCTATCTCATAGCGTTTCGTCGCCCCGTCTTCGCTGAGTGCGCGAAACCCGAGCGTGTCGACGAGTGCGCGTTCCGTCGCCTCCGCTTTGTCGATCCAGAGCGTGACACCGTGGAAGCCATGGATCGCATTCTCTCGCGCGATGCCGGGCGCGTCCGACCACACTGGGCGCGCTTCGGCGCCGCGGTGACCGACGACCTTGAGCATCAGCCCGTCGGGATCTTTGAACGAAAGCACTCCCTCGGCGTCGGGGCCGGAGCCGCGCCGTGTCGGGCCGTCATATCGCATGTTGTACCGCAACAGCCGTTCGACCCAAAACCCGATTGCACTGGGCAACACCGCAAACGACGTCACCGCGACCTGCCCGCTCCCCTGTCGACCGCCGCGCGCGCCTGGCCATGGAAAGAACGTCATGATGCTGCCCGGCGTTCCAACTCCGTCGCCAAAGTAGAAGTGGTACGTCTCCGGATCGTCGAAATTGACTGTGCGCTTTATAAAGCGGAGGCCGAGCACTCCGGCGTAAAAATCGAGATTGCGTTGAGGGTCGGACGCAATCGCGGTCACATGGTGAATGCCAAGCATATCGTCCATCTCGGGCTCCGTTTGCTGTGTTTCATCGCGTGGATTTCGTAAGGTATCCGCCTCGCACCAGGGCTCGGCCAGCGATTCGCTCGGGCCAGTTGTCTTTTTGTGTGCCGCTAATCTGCATCGTTGTGTTGCAGGGTCGCGACATGTCGCCGCATCAGTGTCGGGCACAGGGCGGATGCGTGGTCTCCCGACACTCGTGCGACGAATGTCGCAACCAGTTGTAGTAATTGGAGTTTGATCGCGCGCGACCTCTTGGTCGCGAGTGCGGTTCAACTGGCATACGATCTGCGACCGTCGCGCTCTTTGAGTCTCCCTCGCTCGGGCTTCGCGCCGACGCGAGAGCGGTTGCTGTCCACCCCCCGATACCACTCGCCGGCCGAGCGCTGGAGGCGCTCAATCGATGACCAGTTCAGCTACGCACGGTTCGTCCATTCGTAGGTCGCGATCGGGAATGGCGTTGGTCGCGACTGCCGCGTTGCTCGCCTCGAGCGCCACCGCCCACGCCCAGCTCACGTACAACACATTCGTGTCGGGCGCATCGCTGTCCGGATTGCTTGGCAATAACGCCACGATCGGGTTCGCGTACGGCGTCGACAAGTTCGTGGGCTCGGTATACAACGGCGCGAATAACAACCAGCTGTACGCGGTCGATATCGACGGCACGAACATTCGCAAATTCGGTTCGCCGATTCCTGGCGCGTCAGGCGAGTTGTACGTGTCGAGCTCGATCGGCCTCGGCGGATTTGCGCCCCACGACATCTTCGTCGGCTCTGAAGCCAACGGCAACGTGTATCGCGTGTCGTCCGACGGGTCGACCGTCTCGCTGTTCGCATCCGGGCTCGGCGGCGGCGTTCGCAGCATCGCGTTCGATCCGTACGGATTGTATGGCAACGACATGATCGTGGCAACGAACGCTGGTAACGTCTACCAAATCGACAACACCGGCGCGAAGACCTTGCTGGCGAGCTTCAGCGAGGACGCGGAAGGACTCAGCTTTGCCCCGCAAATTTTCGGTACCATGGCCAAGGGAACGCTGGTCGTTGCGTCGGAAGGAAGCGGTAATCTTCGCAGGATCGATAACCCGGGCATCTTCAGCGTGTTCGCCACCGTCCCCAGCGCGGAAATGGTCAGCTTCGTTCCACTGAACCTCGGTGCGAGCGGCAACCCCGTCGAAGGGTTCTACGCTGCGGAATACCCAAACCAGATCGTGAAGGTCGACGCCTCCGAATTCACCCCGTACATCGGCGACATCGTCGTGACGGGTGAGACGACGGGCCGCGTGTCCAGCGTGCATTGGGACGGTTCCAAGTACGTAACCACCGACATCTCCGGCTTCCCTGGCCAACCGGAGGACGGGATTTTCGTCACGGCCGATCTAGTGAGGATCACTTCGACGCCGGAGCCGGCCACGCTTGCGCTCATGGCGCCGGGTGCACTTCTCCTCGGCGGCATTGCTCGGCGTCGCAACAACAAGAAGTAGTCGCTTTCGCCCCCAAGGGCGCCAGAAGCCGTCCGTCATGCATTCGTATGACGGACGGTTTTGCGTTTCGGCGTCGGCGCGTCGGTTCCGATCGATTCGCATGGCTCACTGAGCCTCGAATCACACCGGCGCGCCCGGCCGTGAGTTGGCCCTGTGCGGGGCAGTGTTGCGAAAGGCCGGATCGTTGCAGTACCGTCCCGAATGCTTCGCTCTCTGCGCTCGCACTCGCCGCGATCGTGCTCGCCAAACCACTCGCCGGTCAGGGCTGGGACCCAAACCTCGCCGGCGATCGGTATCGCAATCCGATCATCTTCGCCGACTACTCGGAACCCGACGTCGTACGCGTGGGAAACGACTTCTATCTCACGTCGTCGAGCTTCGGCGATGTTCCCGGCCTTCCGATTCTCCATTCGCGCGATCTCGTAAACTGGACCATCATCGGCCACGCGCTCCCGAAGCTGTACGCCGCTGCGTTCGATACGCCGCAGCATGGCAATGGCGTGTGGGCGCCGTCGCTCCGCCTTCACAACGGACAATTCTACATCTACTGGGGCGACCCCGATCGAGGCATCTACGTCGTGCGCGCGCGCGATCCTCGTGGTCCGTGGGATACGCCGCTTCTCGTGAAGGAGGCGAAAGGCTGGATCGACCCTGCGCCGCTGTGGGACGACGACGGCAACGCGTACCTCGTCCACGCGTTCGCGAACAGCCGCGCCGGCATCAAGAGCGAGTTGCACGTCGCTCAGCTGAATGCCGATGGCACGCGCGTGATCGGCGACGACAAGCTCGTCTTCGATGGACACGCGCATTATCCGACGATCGAAGGACCAAAGTTCTATAAAAGAAACGGCGGCTACTACATCTTCGCGCCCGCTGGCGGCGTGCCGACCGGATGGCAGACCGTGCTCCGTTCACGAACCGTGTATGGCCCGTATGAGGACCGCGTCGTGCTCGCGCAGGGCAGCACATCGATCAACGGCCCGCATCAGGGCGCGTGGGTCGCCACCGCGCTCGGCGAAGACTGGTTCGTGCACTTCCAGGATCGTGGCGCATACGGCCGCATCGTGCACCTCGAACCCATGACGTGGGCGAACGATTGGCCGGTCATAGGAGTGAATCCCAATAGTGACGGCGTTGGAGAACCGGTAACCGAACACGCGCGGCCGCGGATCGGCAACGCGAAGGGAGCAATGCACGCGTGCCGCAAACCACGGACGAATTCGATCGGCCCCTCGGTTTGCAGTGGCAGTGGCAAGCGAATCCGGTTGCGTCGTGGTATTCGCTGTCGGAGCGGCCTGGATGGCTGCGCTTACGTTCGCAGCCGCTCCCACAAGGCGCCGTGAATCTGTGGCCGGCTCCCGCGGTGCTGCTTCAGAAATTCCCTGCTCCGCGCTTTTCGGCAACGACGTCGATCGACGTGACCGGTTTGCTTGACGGCGAAATCGCCGGCCTCGTGGTCATGGGGCTCGACTACGCATTCATCGGCGTTCGCCGGGTGGGAAGCCGCACTGAGCTGGTCGACACGCGTGTGCACGACGCCGACAAAGAAACACCAGAGCGAATCAATTCTGGGGCAACCGTGTCCGGCGTCGTCCAGTTGCGCGTACATGTCGGCGACCCGGCGATTTGCCAGTTCGAGTGGAGCGCCGACGGACGAACGTTTTCGCCGGTCGGCGAATCGTTTCCTGCGCGCGTCGGCAAGTGGATTAGCGCAAAGGTCGGGTTGTTCGCGGTCGCGCCCGTCGCATCGACTCGCCATGGTCATGCCGATTTCGACTATCTGAGAATCATCAATGAACCGTAACGCTCCGATGTCGACGGCTCGCGTGTTGCGTTGCCGAATATTCGCGCGCTGTCGGATGTTCGCGCTTTGTCAGGCCGCTGGACCTCGCGCACCGTCCGTCGCTAGCGTTGTGAATCCCGTTCCGTCACGATGAGATCTCGGAGCTCGAACGCAGCGCAGGAGACGCAATGAGCCAAGTCGCCGTCAGCAACCGCTTCGAACGCATTCGTTCGGATGCAGCCTTTGCCGTTCGCCAGCTTCGCTCCGCACGATCGTTTGCGGCCGCGGCGATCGCCACTCTCGCCATCGGCATCGGCGCGACAGCGCCGTCTTCAGTGTCGTCGAAGCCGTCGTGCTCCGGCCATTTCCATTCGAGAATCCTGATCGCGTCGTCGACCCGCACGCGGTTCGCTACGGCATACCGGTCGCCACGGCGTCTAACCTCGAATATGCAACGTGGCGCAGGCTCCCCGGCGTTTTCGACGCTGTCGCCGCGATGATGCCTGGCAACTCGTACACCCTCACTCGTGGCGATGCGCCGCAAGTCGTCACCGGAACACGCGTGACCTCGAAGCTCACGCGCGTCATCGGCGTCAATCTGGAAATCGGCCGAGGGTTCTTGTCGAGCGACGATGAGCCGGGAGCGTCGCATGTCGTCATTCTGAGTCATAAGCTGTGGATGAAGGATTACAACGGCGCCCGCTCCGTGCTTGGGCAGAATTTGCAACTCGACGGCGAGGTGTACTCGATCATCGGCGCGATGCCTGCGTCTGTCGACGTCGTCAATGGCCCCGACGCGCTGTGGCTGCCGATGCGGCTATCGTCAACCGATCTTCTCAACTTCACGAGCCGCCAGTTGCAGCTCATTGCGCGACTGTCGCCCGGCGTGACGCGGGGGCAGGCTGCCGCGGCGGTGAACGCGTCGGAGGCGACTCTGTCGAAGCAGTATCCGATGTGGGGCAACGGCTACACCGGCACCGTGCGCTCGTATGCCGACGACACCCTCGGCAATCTTCGCGCGCGATTGTTCATTCGTCTCGGTGCCGTCGGTTTGGTGTTTCTCATCGCGTGCGCCAACGTCGCGAACCTGCTGCTCGCGCGCGCGACCACACGAACGCACGAGATGGCGATTCGCGCAGCGCTCGGCGCGGGTCGGCAACGGCTTGTTAGCCAGTTGTTGACCGAGAGTGCCGTGCTCTCCGCGGTGTCCGGCGTTGCGGGTGTTTTACTCGCCGTCGCGCTGACACGTGGATCGGTCGCGGCGAGTCCGCCGGGCATTCCACGAATCGACGCGGCGCGAGTCGACGCACCCGTCCTGCTGGTTGCGGTCGGAATAGCCGCGCTTTGCAGTATTGTCATTGGACTCTTCCCCGCGCTCCGAGCGTCGAGTCCGCGATTGCAAGCCGCGTTGCGCGAAGGCGCACGCGGCAGCGGCGAGAGCAAAGCGCGCGGTCTGTGGCGAAACGCCCTTGTCGCAACGGAGGTCGCGCTCGCGATGACGTTGTTGACAGGCGCGGGATTGTTGATTCGCACCGCGTGGGAGATCAGCCGCGTCGATCCGGGCTTCGACTCGAGTCATACGCTCACGGCGCAAGTGCTTTTGCCGCCCAGAGCATATCCGGACAAAGCGAGCGGTCTCCGTGCGTACCGCGCGATTCAAGACAACGTTCGACGCGCTCCCGGAGTGCAATCGGCCGCGCTGACGTCGACGCTCCCGCTGGTGCAGAGCGTTCGCTCCGGCGTCGGCGCGGAAGGCCAGCCGTTCACTGAGGGTGAACGACTGATCGCCGACCTCCGCATGGTGTCGCCCGGCTACTTCTCGACGATGAGGATTCGTCTCCGGGCGGGACGAGACTTTTCTGCGAGCGACGACGCGAATTCTCCGCTCGTCGCGATCATCAACGAAACGCTGGCGAAACGTTTTTGGCCCGGTGAATCCGCGATCGGCAAACGCATCGAGGGCATGGATCCAAGTCATCGCCATTTCATGGAAGTGATCGGCGTGCTCCCGGGCGTGCGCGACGTGAGTCTCGATCGCGATCCCGCGCCGGAGTTCTACATCCCCATCGAGCAGATGCCGATCCCGTTGTGGGGTTCATTGCAGGGGTCGTTGGTCGTGGCGGCGCGAACCGAGGAAGAGCCGATGACGCTGGAGCGCGCGCTTCGCCGTGCCGTGGACGACGTGGATCCAACGTTGCCGCTCGCGTCGGTCGCGACGATGGAGTCATTCGTTCGCACATCGCGCGCGACCGCTCGCTTCAACATGCTGCTTCTCTCCGTGCTCGGCGCCATTGCGCTGGTCCTCGCGAGCGTCGGGGTGTACGGGGTCATCGCGTACTCGGTGAGCCAACGAACGCGCGAGATCGGCTTGCGCATCGCGCTCGGCGCAACGCCGTCAGGCATCGCTGCGCTCGTCGTGCGTGGCGGCTTGGTGCCGATCGCGATTGGCGCGGGAGTTGGCACGTTGCTGTCGCTCGGGGCGACTCGCGTTCTTCGCGAGCAGCTTTATGGCGTGACGCCGGGCGACCCGACGACCATCGTGGCGATTGGGTCGCTCTTGCTGCTCATGTCGCTGGTCGCGGCGCTCATTCCGGCGCGGCGCGCGATGCGCGTCTCGCCCGTCACCGCGCTCGCTGGATAGGTTGCGCGGCCGACGTCTATTTATAGAAAACTTAGATCGCCGTCGGATTCGCCGCGAGGAACGGCAAGACGCCCTTGAATTCGAGCTTGTTGCCCGAGCTGACGTCCACGACGTCCTTGACTGAATCGAGCATCGGGAGCGAATACTCTTCGACGAGCGCGAAGATGCAGTTCGCCA
>JBDTAE010000247.1:0-2880 GCA_039924785.1 Gemmatimonadaceae bacterium
TCGACGTCGGACTTACCGGTGGCGCGACACGCACGTACTACGGCGTTCCGGCGGCGAATCAGGCAGCCGGCGATCGCCACTTCGCGGCGGTCTCGTCGTTCGGCACGGTGACGGCAACGCAGCAGACCGCTCGCCTCGCGATGATCTTCTTCAAGGACGCCATCGATCGCACGGTGACGCTCGGCGCAGCTCCGTCGGCCGTCACGCTGACCAGCGCGGGCACGTCGCCGTATCCGCGGTATCGCACCGTAGTCACGGCACAATCAGACTACTCTAATCTGATCGTGAGCAGCTACGCGCAGCTGTCGAGTGGCATCACACGCAACGTGCTCGTGTATCAGACCAGTGGACATCGTGCCGGCGCGGCAAGCTGGGACGTGACCATGCCTGACCTTTCGGCGGTGAGCGGTTGGGATCCGACGTGGGGGCTGAAGACGGGCGCGAGCACGACGGTGTCGACGGTGACCACCGGCTACTCCACGACCGCCGCGACGGCGGTGACCGCTGACGGTGGGTTTCTGAAGAACGGCATTCAGGTCGTCACGATCACGCCGTAATTTGCGTACGCGCTTTTAGAGTTCTTTGATAGTTACGGAATCGCAGAGCAGCCGTGGGGCTAACGCCTCACGGTTTGCTCACCCGCCACACCGCGTTGCCGACATCGTCGGCAACCAGTAGCCCACCCTTTTTGTCGATCGTCACTCCGACCGGGCGGCCCATCGCGTCGCCACGCTCGTTGAGAAATCCAGTCAGAACGTCGATCGGCAATCCGCGCGGACGTCCGTCGTCGAACGGAACGAAGATCACTTTGTAGCCGCTGGCCGGCGATCTATTCCACGAGCCGTGCTGTCCGACGAACATGCCGTCGGCAAATTGCGGCGGCAGCGAGTTCCCCTTGGCCGACGTGAGCCCGAGCGACGCGGTGTGCGGCCCGAGCGCGTAGTCGGGAACGATCGCCTTCGCGACGAGCTCCGGGTCCTGCGGACTCACGCGATCGTCGACGTGCGAGCCAAAGTAGCTATACGGAAAACCGTAGAATCCGCCGTCGCGGACTGCCGTCATGTAGTCGGGCACGATGTCGCCGCCCAACTCGTCGCGCTCGTTCACCGACACCCAGAGCGAACCATCCTTCCACGCCATACCGACCGGGTTTCGCAGCCCAGTCGCGTACACTCGGTGCGTCCCTGTCGCTGGATCGATCTCCCAAATACGCGCACGATCCGCCTCGGCATCGAGTCCGTTGTCGCCGGCATTGCTGTTCGACCCGATGCTGACGTACAGCTTCGAACCATCGCTATTGGCGATGACGTTCTTCGTCCAGTGGTGATTGATCGTGCCGGCGGGGAGGTCGCTCACCTTCACGCCGCGCCCAATGATGCGCGTGTCGCCGGCCGAATAGTGGAAGCGAAGCAGCGCGTCGGTATCGGCGATGTAGAGCGCGTCACCGACAAGGGTCATTCCGAACGGAGAGTTTAGAGAATCAGCAAATACGAATCGGGTTTCGGCGATGCCGTCGCCGTCAACGTCGCGAAGAAGGACGATGCGATTCGGGCTCGGAACCGACGCGCCCGCAATCTTCTGATAGTGGTTGAAGAACTTCCCCTCGATGCCCTTGTTGTCATCGGGCCGGACGGGACCGTTCGTCTCGGCGACGAGCACATCACCGTTTGGAAGCACGTACAGCCAGCGCGGATGGTCGAGGCCCGTCGCGAACGCGCCCACCGAAAGCCCGGGCGCGGCGACAGGCTTTGCGCCCGGCGGCCAGCCGACCGCTTCGGCGACATTGACCGTTGGAATCAGCGACGTGCGCGGCGGCGGAATTTCGGGTGTCGGACCCATGCCTGCCGACACCGGTAGCCGCGCGGACGATCCGCATCCGCACGCCAGCATGAGCGCAGCCGCGAAACCACGACCGCACAACGATTTGGAATTCGATTTTCGCAATTGATCGAGCACTGTAGCCGGTAGTTCCGCTGAGGGGTACCACCGTACTTAGCAAGAAACGCGACATATGCGGCTCGCGCGACGAACTCGCTACGCCGACGGAGGAAAAGCCGAGTTGAGGTGTGCGAACGTCAGCGCTGTTGCGAGGCCGCCGAATGTGCCGTGCGCCGACAACTCAGTTGCCGCCTCGACCATCGCGGCGAACGCAACGCGGGCGAACGCGCCGCCAACGCTGACACGGCGAACGCCGAGCTCGGCCAGGTCAGCAAGGGTCGTGAAGTTGGCGCCGACAAGCACGTTCACCGGCTTCGGCGAAACGGCGCGCACGACAGTCGAGATGTGTTCGGGTCGCTGAATTCCAGGAGCGTACAGACAGTCGGCACCGGCTTCCGCGAACGCGGACAGGCGGCGGACGGTTTCATCGATGTCGGGCCGACCGACGATGAACCCCTCGGTACGCGCGGTAAGGAATACGCCGGAGCCGCTTGCGTCGATCGCTCGTCGTGCCGCCCGGATGCGTTCGACGGCGAGGGCGAAGTCGAACAGTGGATTCGACGCGTCGCCGGTCGAGTCTTCGATTGAGAGTCCTGATATTCCCGTGTCGATAGCCTTCGCAACGTTGGTCGCGACGTCGTTTGGCTCGATCGCAAATCCGCCCTCGAAGTCGGCATTCACCGGAACATCGACTGCGTCGACAATCTCGCGCAGGCGAGCGAGTGTGGCATCGAGGGAAACGCCGTTGTCGCGTTTCGCCATCGACCAGGCGATGCCGGCGCTCGTGCTCGCGAGCGCTCTGAATCCGGCCTGCTCGAGCAGGCGTGCGCTGCCGGCATCCCACGGATTGGGAATCACGAAGCATCCGGATTGGTGAAGTTCTCGAAAACGGGCGCGGAGTACGGCGGTGTCGGTCATGGTTGTTTGAGTCGGTAGCCCAGG
>JBDTAE010000248.1:0-48706 GCA_039924785.1 Gemmatimonadaceae bacterium
GTTGCTCGGGTCCGCGGATCCGGCGAGAAAGAGAGGGTCAGTGCCCGACCCGAAAATGAATAGATCGCCGATCTTGGTTCGCAGACCCTGCGCCCCGAGTGCGGATGACAACGACAGGAGACCAGCCAGCAAAGCGAAAGTGCGTCGCATGGACATTGATCAGGTTGGCGTGGAACGGACGACGGGCCCGCCCCGACAAAGGAGCGGCCCAGCTCGTTAGGATGGGCCGCCGAAGCCGATCGCGCTAGGATCAATTTCCAGATTCCCTTACAGTCTCTGCGGCGGCGCCGTTGACGTGATCCTTGTCGTCATTGCGACCGCCATCGAGCCCGAATCGCGCTAGCCTTGACGCGTCCACACCACGATGGCGCCACAGTGCAAATCAGGCGTGGGGGACGCCGGCGTGGGTGCGGAGTCGGTCAAGCTTCGTTGTCGAAAAACGCCGGGTTCCGCGGAGCGTTTAAGAAACGCTAACCGGCTGTCTCGAGAACGTTCGGCGGCGGCGGCGCATCGCCGCGACGCCGAACACCCCAATGCCGCTGGCGAAGAGCACGAGGGTGGACGGCTCGGGTGTCGCGAGCGGATACACGGGCTCGGGGTACGGCGTGACATTGAGACGCGGGTCAACCGTGGCCTGAATAGCCTTTCCGTAGAGCTCGGGCCAAACGCCGATGTCGTTGGCGTAGTAGTCGAGCGTGTACGTGTGCGCCATCGCCGCGAGGTATACGCTCACGGTGTGGTTCTCGAAGATATGCGTTCCCGGAAGATCGAGAACATCGACACCGTCGATTGACAGAGAGCTGCCGTCTTCGGACCCAACGTAAAAGTCGAAATAGCCGGCGTCCCACGTGAACATGTACGCGAAGAACTCCGCGCCGAAGTTGGTCTGGGCCGGGCCAACGGCCGGACAGAGGTCAGCGAACTTGGGCGTCGTGGTCGCCGGGTTGTTGTCGTAAAAGATGTTCGCGGTGAGGCCGGTGCACAGCAGGTTCGAGAACGGCGCGCCGCCGATGCCTGGCGTGTAGTTCTGATAGACCGAGTAAATGAAGTTGTACTGCGCCCCGGCAACGGGCGCGGCGGCGGCGAGGACACTCACCGCGAGCACTGTTGATTTGGTCCAACGAAGCGGGCCACGCAGAAAGTTTGTCATCTGGCTCGATTTACGGCTGAAAGTCGCGTTTGGATCTATCGATTGCGACAAAACGTCACACGGGCGCTTCCTACGCATCGCAAGTATTCCCCAATTCAAGAACCTATGGAGTGCACACCGGGCGACAAGGTTGTACGTCACAATGTTGCGATCGTCGGAACACCTTGCCGCGAAATCCACTGGAAGTGCGTGACGCTGGTCACACGAAACCATGAATTCTACAGATGCAATTCAGATTCCACTCGGAAGTCGTTTTTTGTGACCGTGCCGTTTGTTCCCCAGTAACGTGCATACGACGGCTCAACCCAACGCGCCCGCCGGCCGACACTCCCCATGAGGTCGTAACCCGCGTCACGGCAATTCTGCCACACGCCGTATAGAGTGACGGAGGGGCGGAGGTGTCGTCATTGTCTTGCCCCTCGCCTACCTTACCCCGCCGGCGACGCGTGCGCCGAGGGAACCGAGCGACGATGCTCGACTATTCGTCATCCAACGATGCCAATTCGTAATCTCGTCACCGGCGGCGCAGGGTTCATCGGATCGCACCTCGTCGAGCATCTGGTCGCTCGCGGCGAGTCGGTCACGGTCTGGGACGACCTGTCCACCGGTCGCGTCTCCAATCTGTCGCGCGTCCGCGACGATATCACGACCATTTTTTCAGATATCAACACCGACGCGGCGCTGCTCGACACGGTCATCCAGCGGGTTGACGTCGTTTACCACCTTGCGGCCGCCGTCGGCGTAGACCTCGTCGTCAACCGCCCGATCCAGTCGATGCGCACGAACATCGCGCTCGCCGAGTTGGTCATCGAGACCTGCGCGAAGTACCGCCGGCCAATGTTTCTCGCGTCGACCTCCGAGGTCTACGGCAAGTCCACCCGCGTCCCGTTTCAGGAAGATGACGACGTCTGCTACGGCGCGACCACGAAGCATCGGTGGAGCTACGCGATGTCGAAGGCGATCGACGAGTTCTATTTGCTGTGTTACTCGGACATGTTCGGCCTTCCCGGCGTGGCAGGACGACTCTTCAACACCGTTGGCCCGCGTCAGGTACCGTTCCACGGCATGGTGCTGCCCCGCTTCATCCACCAGGCGCTTACCGGCCAGCCCATCACCGTGTACGGCGACGGAAACCAGCGACGCTGCTTCACACATGTCGCCGACATCGTGCCCGCGATCGTTCGCCTCGTCCACTGCTGCGAAGCTTCCGGCCAGATCGTCAACCTCGGCAGCTCTGAGGAAATTTCTATTCTCGATCTCGCACACCGGGTCAAGGACAAGACGAAGTCGGAGTCGCCGATCGTGCACGTGCCGTACGAGCTCGCGTATCGCGACGGATTCGAAGATTTGCTCCGCCGCGTGCCTGACACCTCGAAGGCCAAGCGCCTCGTCGACTTCAAAGTCACCCGATCGATGGACAACATTCTCTGCGACGCAATTACGCACGAGAGAGCGGCGATGAGCGGTGCTTGAGATGTTCGCGGGTCCCGTCGCTATCTTCTGCGCCCACACCGACGACGAGACACTCGGCTGCGGCGGCCTGATTCAATTGTTGCAAGAGCGCGGGACGGAGGTGCACGTCCGGTGGTTCGCGTACGGCGTTCCGCCGCGCCCTTCGTACAACGACGACGAAGTTCGCGCGATTGGTGAACGCCGCGAAGCCACGCGCCATGGAGCGCTGGCCGCGCTCAATCTCCCCGACGAGCGTTGCGGCTACCTGAACGACACGCCGCCCTGTCAGCTCGACACGGTTCCGGTGCTCGATCTCACGCGAAAGATCGAGGCGTTCTTACGCGAGATTCAGCCGGTCACCGTGCTCACGCACTGGTCCGGCGATTCGGCGCAGGACCACCGGCGCGTGACGGAAGCCGTCGTCATCGCGACGCGTCCAAAGCCGGGACAACGGCTTCGCAATGTTCTCATGTACGAGACGCTGAGCAACAGCGAATGGTCAATGGCGCCTGCGTTCGCGCCGAGTGTGTTCGTGCCGCTCACCGAGCGTCACGTCGCGCAAAAGGCAAAGGCGCTCGCCGGCTTCACGACCGAGCTCATGACGTGGCCGCATCCGCGGTCGACGAAGGGGGTCGAGACGCTCGCCACCATGCGCGGGATGCAGATTGGCGTGGACTTCGCGGAGGGCTTTCAACTTGTTCGAGGCATCGATGGAAGCCCGTAGCGGGGCTCGCGCGGCCGCCGCGGCGCTACCAGCGGAAGACCACACCGCCGCCCGCCGTCGTTCGCTCAAAAGCGCCACGCCGTGCCGAGAATTCGGCGCGAATGCCGAAAGTTGGATTCAAGAACTGTGTTCCCGAGAGAAAACCGGTCGTCGCCTGATTCGCGGGCCCGGTGTCGCGAACGAGTCCGGCGCGAATGACCTGCCGCACCGTTGGGGCGGCGTAGTAGAAGGCGCGAATCTGCGTTCTGGGCTCGAACAGCGCGGCCTTGGTTCCCTGCACTACCTCGAGCGTCAGCACCTGATTCTGCGCGAGACTGAAATCCGTCGCGGCACTGACCTGCGGGGCGCCAGTGCGTCCACCGAGTGGGCGAACCCCGAAGCGGACACCGAAGATTTGCGCGAACCGCGACGTGGCGTCGAACCAGAGAAACGTCTGGTTTTCTCCGGGCGAGCTCCAGTATTCGACGCGCGCCGTGAACGTAAGAAAGTTAGTCGGACGAGCGACGCCGCCTATCGAGAGCACGCGAGCGGACGACGATCCGCTTTTCGTGGAGTCGATGAAAATGCCGCGCAACGGGTCGCCTGCGCCGAGGACGCCGGCGCGGCCGGAAAGCGAGTACTGTTGGGTGACGGGAACGACGAACGCCACCGCGTAGTCGGCGACCGTCCGGCTGCCGACCCGCGCGCCCTCACCGCCGACGTCGACGCTGCCGGGCCGGTCCCATTCGGTCGCCTCGAGTTGTTTGCGGATGTCGTCGGAGGGTTCGACCGCGGCCGCCGCGCGGTACCAGCGGCGGGCCTCTTCACGGTCACCGGTGGCGCGAGCCACGAACGCGAGCCCAACCATGGCCTCGAGACCGTCGGGATGGGTCTGATGAAGCGCGGCGAACTTGGCGCGGGCCTCGTCCCAATGCCGCGCGTGAGCGATTTCCCAGGCCGCCGCGGTCTGAGGACCCCACGTGCTGTCGACGAGCTCCGGGTGCACGCGTTCTCTGGGCGGAACGCCGGTCGAAACGCGGCTCGGCTCCTGCGCGTCAGCAGTGGGAGCCAGACCGGCGAGCAGAACGAAGGCGATTATCAGGCCGGTCGAGCGGGAACGTCGCATGACACAATCCTACGCCCAAGGCTATTGTTCTGGAACCGTCGAAGTGATTCGGCCGCGACATTGTTCTTGGTGAGAGAGCCCGGTGCCCACGGTTGATCCGGTAGAAGCGCCCCAAACACCGACCACGCGTAGCACGCCGACTGCTCCGCGGCCGCGTCGCGCGACACTGAGTCTGCGCGAGCCGACGGCCAAGCGAATGGTGCGTTGGCGCATTCGGCTGCTTCTGTTTTCCGTCGCCGAGATTCTGATCGCGCAAGCCATCGTGCTCGTGGTGCTTCCGTCGTATGCGCGCGTCTTCAGCTTCGAAGTCGTCTGCGTCGCGGTCGCGTTTCTCGGAGCGCTGCCGGTCGCCGCGTCGCTCATGCAGTACGCGATCGTCGGCTTTCATGCGTGGCGCATCAAATATCGCAACCTCAAGCCATACTATCCGCGCGTGACGGTGATCGTGCCGGCGTGGAATGAGGAAACTGTCATCGGCAACACCATCGATCATTTGTTCGCGATGGAATATCCGGAAGACCGCTTCCGTGTGGTCGTGGTCGACGACGCGTCGATCGACAAAACGCCGGACATCCTTCGCGAAAAGGTGCAGCAGTACGGCGACCGGCTGACCGGCATGCGCCGCACCGAGTGCGGCAACGGTAAAGCACACACGTTGAATTTCGGCCTCAAGCGCATCCTGTCCGACGATTGGGCCGAAGCGGTGCTCGTGATGGATGCCGACGTGCTGTTCGAGCCAGACGCGTTGCGGAAAATGACGCGCCACCTTTCCGATCCACACGTCGGCGCGGTGACCGCGTATATCAAAGAGGGAACGCACGACGGCAACTATCTCACGCGGTTCATTGCCTTCGAATACATCACGGCGCAGGCGATCGGCCGACGCGCGCAGAACGTGCTCGGCGTGCTCGCCTGTTTGGCAGGCGGTGCGCAGCTCCACTCGCGCGAAAATCTCGAAGCGATCGGCGGACGCATCGATACCTCGAGCCTCGCCGAGGACACGGTGACGACGTTCCGCACGCAGCTCGGCGGTCGTCGCGTGGAGTTCGAGGGCAACGCGATCGTGTGGGCGGAGGAGCCGTCGAACATCGACGGGCTGTGGAAGCAGCGGATGCGATGGGCCCGCGGGAACCTGCAGGTATCGTTTCAGTACGTGTCCATCTGGGGAAAGCAGCGGAGCGCGTTCGGAAACCTCGCGCGCGCACCGTTCCTTCTGCTGTGGTTCACAGTGTTGCTGATGCCGTTGACGATGCTTGCCTCATCGGTGGGCCTGTTGAGTCTTTACGCATTGCACGCCGCCACGGCGTGGGCGGTGCTTCGCATTCTGTGGCTGTGGGCGGCGATCGCGTACGTGTTCAGCATCGGGATTGGATTGGCGATTGACTGGCGCACGGCCCGCGCGTGTTGGCGCGAAGCGATCATGTTCCCCGGTGCCGTCGCGCTGCTGATCATGCTGTACAGCGTGCACCCGGCGCTGTTCGAGGTCGACATGGTTCGTTGGCTCGGTCACATCGGGGTCGCGGTGATGCCGCGCGCCGGAACGGTGCTCGCCGTGTTCATGTACTCGTGGTTGATTCTGTGTGTCCCGCTCGCCTACCTGGCGAAAGTCGCTTCCGAGTCCGAGGGATTCAAATGGCTGGCCCCAATCATCATGTATCTGGTGGGCTACGGCCCGTTTCTCTGCGCCGTTACCTCAGGCTCGTACGTGAACGAATTGTTGAACGCGGGCACCCATTGGGAGAAAACGACGAAGAACGGGCGCGTCATGTTGAGCGCCGGCGGGCAGAGATAGACGCCAGCATCCAGTCGCTCGACCCCAAGTGGATTCAACAATTCGAGACCGACGTGGAAGCCGACACGTGGTTCGAGCGGTCGATGCTGCTGCGCGCGTGGGGAATCGCGCTGTTGGTTTTCTTGCTAGCGCTGCTTCGGCGTCTGTATCTCTGACGCCTTGAACGCGGCGGTGCGACGGGCGCGCGCGGCGTTCACCAAGGCGATCGCGTCGGCGAGCGTCATCGGTTTGGCAATCTGAAAGCCTTGCGCCCACACCGGGGGGTCGAGCGAGCGAACTAACGCCTCCGCCTCAGGCGTCTCGACCCCTTCGACGACGATTTCCGTCGCGATCGACCGGCACGCCGCGAGAATCCGGCCGAGCATCACGGCATCGACGCCGTGGAGTGAGCTGAGGTCCACGCGCGCGCCCCGCACACCCAGACGAATGGCGCGGTAGAGCGGGAAGCCCGTCGTGCCGGCGCGATCGATGTGCAGACCGACGCCGAGCGCGCTGAGATGTTCGGCGGAGGTATCGATCGCCGCCGACGGTTTGAGCAGCGCGTCCGCCGGAACTTCCACACGCAAGTATTTTGCGAGCGACGCATGATCGCCCAACGCGGTCGCGAGGTGCTCCGCGATACCGCCCTTTTCCATCTCGAGCGCGCCCACATTCACCGTCATGATCAACGGTTGGCCGGCGGCTTCAGTGATCGCCTGCAGCGCGCGCGCGCATTCGCCGATCACCCACTCGCCGATCTGAAGAATCTGCCGCGACGTCTCCGCGATCTCGATGAACTCGCGCGCCTGCAGGAGTCCGCGTGTCGGATGCATCCATCGCACGAGCGCGGTGAAGCCGTACAGCCCGCGCGTTTTGGAATCGACGAACGGTTGAAAGCGAAGTTCGAGCTCGTGATTCGGAATGGCTTCCGACAGCTCTGCTTCGAGTTGCAGGTTCGTGGCGGCGGTGGATCCGATCTGCTCGTCGAACACCGCGTATGGTACGTCCGTCTCCCTGGCGCGCTCGAGCGCCGACTGCGCCTGCGTGATCATCGCGAGCGCATCGACGTTTTCACCGGAATGGCTGATGGTGACGCCGATGCGCACGACGACATCGATCTCGATCGACGCGAGCGTGACAATGTCCTTCATCGAGTTGTGCATGCGCAGCGCGACACGCGGCACGTCGACGCTGCCGCGGACGTCCTCGAGCAACACGGCGAACTTGTCGCCCTCGAGGCGGCACAACACGTCGCTCGGACGAAGGACGGCATAGAGACGCTGGGCGAAGTCAGCGAGAATTTCTTCCGCTGAGAAGCGGCCGAGCTGGTTGCGAAGCTCCGGAAAGCCTTCGATGTCGATGAGCAGCACACCGAACCGGTACGATGCGTTTCGCGTCGCGCGCGTACAGCAGTTCTGCAAATACCGCTCGAAATACTCGCGGCTCGGCAGGCCGGTGATCATGTCCTGCATCGCGTCGCCCCGGCGGCGCCACAGGTATAGGAGCCCGTACAATAGCACGAGCACGCCGATGATGAGCACCGTTACGAGAATATTCATCGCCTGCGGTCTCGCGTGGCGGCAGCGTCTTCCAGCGCGCGCAGTTCTTCGAGCGGAATGACGTGGTTCTCCCACGTCCGCGTGATCGCCGTCTCTCGATACTCGAGGGCCTTTGGGTCGATCGCGCGTCCGCGGAGCACGTCGAGCGCGAGGTTCGGCATGTCGACGCCGGCGGCGATCGTCAGCGGCATCGACCCGGGAAAGCGGGCGTTGACGTCGAGCAGCTTGGGAGTTCCGCTCGCGTCCTCTCGAAACTGAATGTTGGCGACGTACGACAGCCCGATTCGTTTCGCCACCGCTGATGCGCCCTTTACGAGACGCTCATCGCGGACCGTGTGGCCCGTGATGGCAATGCCCGAGTCGATTTTGAGACGCGACCGAGGCACGACGGCGAGCGGCGTCGATTGGCGGTCGCACAATACGTCGACGGAATATTCGCGGCCAGGCAGCAGCTCTTGCGCGATGAGAGTTCCATCACAAGGCACATCGGCCATGGCGGATAGCTCGCGAATCTCCCGCACGCCGCGTCCGCCGGACCCCTTTCGCGGTTTGACGATGAACGGCGGCGTCCATTCCGCGCGCGCGAACGAATCGTCCACGATCGCAGTCTTGGGAACGGCGCACACCTCGGCGCAGGCGGACACGAGCTCCCACTTGTCGACGCAGAGCTGGAGCGCGCTCTCGTCGCTCAGCAGCAGGCGGACCGAGTGCGCCTCGAAGTCCTCGCGACGGCGCGCGAACGGCAAGAGCTCCGGGTCGATCCCGGGGACGACCACATCGATGTCGGCGTCGATGCAGCGATTAAGCACGTCGTCGATGAAGCGCTCATCGCTCGCCTTGTGAAGTATCCATCGGTTGGGCGGCGGAACCAGATAGAGTCCAGCCCCATACGGATCGACGTCGCCCGCAAAACACTCTATCTCCGGCGCTTCAACCGCTCGGATAAATGCCACTGCCGCGGGGCCGCCCGCGCCGGTGATGAGAATCCGCAGAGCGGCCCCCTACCCGCCCACGCGCGGCGTCGAAACCGACGAGCGCCGAACTTGTCGACGCGGCGTGCGGCGGGTGACCGCGCGAATCCCGAGCGCGAGCGGTACACCGATTAGCAGCACCCCGAAGATCGCCCAGAGTATCCAGTCGCGACGCAGGCGCTGCATCAGCGTCGGTCCGTCGTTCACGATCAGCGATCCACTCGAGCCATTGGTGTTGAGCGGAAACAGCGCACTGTCGCCGCGAGCCAGCAGAAGATTCGCATGGCCGTAGGCTTCGGGATTGGCGGGCATCGCACCCGCGCCGGTTGCGGGAAGCAACTGCACACCCGTCTGCCCGTTCCACGACACGACCTGCGCGATGCTCCAATTGCTCACGTCGGCGACGTCGAGCAACGTGTCGCGAGTCTCCTTGCTATGAATCGTCAACCGGCCAGAACGCATGTTCAGCGGAGCGTCGATGGTGACGCCGCTTGGCTGTCCGATGAGGACGAAAGCGCCCGTGGGCAACGCCGGCGCCGCGGTTCCATAGAACACGGGGCGCGGACTCCGCGACGCGAGCCAGAATGCGCGGCCGATCCCAACGAGCGTGGGCAGGTAGCGATCGGCGTGATCGAGCGCGTCATTCGGCAGGTAGAGCGACGACGCGGATCCCAGTCGCGCCGCGACACCATCGAAGACGTCGGCGGACGGAGAGACAGCGGCGGTGACGATGCGGCTCGACGGCAGAATCTGCGCGGGCAATGATGCATCGGCCTGGCCGCAGCCTTCGGTCGCTTCGAGATGCCGCTGCATGATGACGCGGATCTCGTTGCGTGTGCCGATAAGATCGGACGGAATGTCAGCCCCGACGAGCTGCGGAAGTCCGTCGCCGGCGATGTCCGCGCTTCGCACGAGCGTGCCATTCCAGAATACGAAAAGCGTGAGCTGGCGTTTGTTCGTGTTGGGAGCCGTCGCGACCCGAAGGTCCACGTGCGACGGCAATCGTCCGGCCGGCAGATCCCGGATATCGACGCCGATCTTCCAAGTCGCTTCCGCGTTCAGATTCTGTTGGAGATCTGGAATGCGAAGATCGGCAAACGTCGGGTCATTGCTGATCAGCCGGGCATCGCCTCGAGCCTGTCGCACGACGAGCGACGGCGCGTTGGCGAGCGGCGACCAAGCCTGGCCGATGATAGCCGCACCCGCCCCGCTGCTATCGCTCGTAAGTGCAATGCCAACACGTTCCGCGTCGCCTGTGCCGTACCGGAACACGGCCACGTTGGATCCGGCGGCCGGCGGCGTCGCGATTCCAGCCGTCGCGGCGATTTCGGCCGCAGTCCCGACTTCGACATCGCCGGCCGCCGGCAACTGCGCATAGCGCACCGTGTGACCCTGCCGTCCGAGCTCAGTGGCCGCGGTGAACGCGGACCAGAACTCCGACGGGTTCAGCTTGCGCGCGGGAATCGAGAGCGTGACCGTGTCGGGCAAGACGCCGAGCGCCGTCTCGACCGTGTTGACGGCGTCGAGCGGCAGGGTATAAGAGAACTTTGAAGCCGGGTCGACCTGCACGTGCGGGTAGCCGAGGCGGTCGTCGAGGCAGCGGTCGGGCGTCGTGGCGAGCGATGAGCGCAACGAGACGGCGAGGAATCCATTCGAGAGCGACGCGGAGGGGACCGGCAGATCAACGGTCACGTCGCCGCGCGTGTCGGCGTCGGCGCGGCTGATCGCCGCGAGTCGAAGCCCGTTGGCGTAGACCTGAACGTTGGATTGCGCGATGAGTGCGGCGCTGAAGTGGAGCTTGAGCGAGAGCACGCCGTTCGTGACCGGCGCGAGTGCCGGAAGCCGGAAGGTCACATTGGCCTGGTCCCGCGTTCCGTCGAGACCGACGCCCTGCGGGAGGCCGAGTTGTTCGAGTGTTCTAACGTGCTGCGAGCGGCCGGCGATCGGTTCTGCGACCGCGGTCGGCGGCGTGACGGCGGCAGCGGCGAAAGCGCGGGTCGTCCTTCGCTGCGACGACACATCATGCGCGGAACCCGCCATGAAGGCGAACAGAGCGATACCGGCGCGTGCTTTTCGATGCATCAAAGCCAAAGCCGTCTGGGAGCGGGACCAGAGCAAGAACCCACGCCGACGAGGGTTCGGCGGCGTGGGTCTATGATAGTGACTTCTGTCTTACCAGCGATAGTGGGCGAACGCCTTGTTGGCGTCTGCCATGCGGTGCGTGTCTTCCTTTTTCTTCACCGCGTTGCCTTCGCCCTTGGACGCCGCGATGACTTCGGCGGCGAGTTTTTCGGGCATCGACTTTTCGTTGCGGTCGCGCGAGTACGAGATGAGCCAACGCATGGCAAGCGCCGTGCGACGTTCCGGACGGACTTCGACCGGCACCTGGTACGTGGCACCACCGACGCGGCGGCTCTTGACCTCGACGACCGGCTTGAGGTTGGCGAGCGCCTGCTTGAAGACGTTCACGCCGGGCTGGCTCGTGCGGCTTTCGACGAGGTCCATGGCGCCGTAGAAGATGCGCTCAGCGGTGGACTTCTTCCCCTGGAGCATCATGGCGTTGATGAACTTCGAAACGGTCTGGCTGTCGTAGCGCGCATCGGCGAGGATGGGGCGCTTTACAGAACTCTTGCGGCGGCTCACTTCTTACCTCCAGCGGCCTTCGCGCCGGCCTTAGCACCGGCCTTAGGCTTCTTGGTGCCGTATTTGGAGCGGCTCTGGTTACGGCCGTTGACGCCGGAGGCGTCGAGCGAACCGCGAACGATATGATAGCGAACGCCCGGGAGATCCTTCACACGGCCGCCGCGCACGAGCACGATGGAGTGCTCCTGGAGGTTGTGGCCTTCGCCGGGGATGTAGGCGATGACTTCGAAGCCGTTGGTGAGACGAACCTTGGCGACTTTACGCAGCGCGGAGTTCGGCTTCTTGGGGGTCGTGGTGTACACGCGGGTGCAGACGCCACGCCGGAACGGGTTCGACTTGAGCGCGGGCGACTTTTCCTTTTTGGGAAGATCGCGTCGGCTCTGACGTACGAGCTGATTGATAGTTGGCATGAAGGATCGAAGATGCGAACGGGATAGCCCCGTGGATGCACTTCCGGCCGCCCCAAAGTGGGCGAGGGAGACCGGGAAAGGTAGGTAAGTCGGCACCCGGTGTCAACTTAGAAACAATCCGTCGCGCGCGATCACTCACTCGCCGCCAGGGGCCTGGGCCATGGTACGGAGACCCGCGTCCCCGATACTCGGAAATGCCCGTCACCCAGAGGGAAATGCCCGCTCAGGCAGCGGAGCCACGTCCTCGCCACCAGACCGTGCTCCCTTGGCGCGAGGAAATGCTCTCTCTGCACGACGACCCGCGTCCTCGCCACCCAGACGTGCTCCCTTTGTTCGGGGAGCCCAGTCGTCGCCGCTCGGAAACGTCGCCCTTTCCGCGACGAACTGCGCCTCGTCAGCAGGACGCGCGATCTGTCCCCAAGGACGTGCTCCCTCCCCACGAGGAAGTGATTGCTCGGCGCGCGGAATCGTCACGTCGAGTGGAGGAACCGCCTCGTCGGCACGCGACTCCGTGAGGTCGAGACGAGTCCAGGCCATGTCGACAGTCGGAAACAGGGCGAAAGAACAGAGCCTTGCGACCTCGGCACGCGTGCAGCATACGTCGGGTTCGAGACTCTCGACCCGTACGCGAACCGATGCGATCTCGTGAACGGCAATGCCGCGCCGGTCCTAGACCGGAGTGGTTTCAACTTGGCGCGGGAACCGCAACATCGCGGCCACCTCGCTGTGGCCCGCGATCAAGCGCTCGACATCCGCCGACACTTCCGCCGCCAACCCGAGGGTCGTCGTCAGGCCGCCGACGGTGCCGGACCCCGCGTGCAGACGCAGCAGGTTCAAGCGAATGGTCTCCAGGGCGCCGACCG
This sequence comes from Gemmatimonadaceae bacterium, assembly GCA_039924785.1. Lineage (GTDB taxonomy): Bacteria > Gemmatimonadota > Gemmatimonadetes > Gemmatimonadales > Gemmatimonadaceae > JAQBQB01. The sequence goes on from JBDTAE010000248.1 coordinate 12,649, forward strand.
CCGCCGAAATCTTCTCGTGCATTTCATCCCGTGTCCTGAGAATGTCCGCGTTCTCCGGATCAGAAGCCTCCAAGCGCGCATCTGAAATGGCGTTCTGAATTTCCTCATAGCGCTTTCGTAGCTTCTGCGCGTCGTCCTGCAGGCGCTTGAGAACCGACGGCAGGTCGCCCAGCGCTCGTCGCGTCTCAGCCGGCAGACCCTGGAACAGTTGCTCAGCAGCCATGCCGAGGGACAACTCAGTGGGACGATGCGTCATGGCGGTCGCTCGGACGCGGTTGCCAAGCAACCTTGCGGCCACGGAAAACGCCGCTTTACCGATTCGCCCGCGCCAGATCTTTGCCCAGAACTCGGTGTCGACGTCGCGATGACGGCGAACGAGAGAGAGATGTGCCAGGCTCGCGAGGGTTGCGGTCGACAGGGATAGCACTGTCCCCAACATCGCCATCCCGAACAGTCTCGCCATCGAGGCGGAATACGGATACCCCGAATAAGCGACGCCCGCGGCGAATATCGGAACCGCGGCGGCGGCGGTTTTCGCGATCGGAGGAAGCCAGCGCTCGAGCGTAAACGGCTCGAGCCGTCGCTCCACGGACAGCTCTTCGCGCGCCTGCTCGCCTTCCGCCTTGAATGCCGGCGCAACGTCCTGATACCCGAAGCCGAGCAGCGACAATCGCCGCGCGGCGCCGACGAAGTACGCGAAGGGGCCGAGCGTTCCGCCGAGAACGAACGTGGCGAAACCGGTGGTCACGCCGAAGTACGCAGACATCAGCACGGAACCAAAAAGAAGCGTGGATCCACCCAGCAGCGTTCCTTCGCCATCGAGCCGCGCGTTTCGCTTGACGAACGCTCGCAGCGCGACCGGTTGCTCGCGCCGCTGCTGAAGCGCAACGCCCAGTTGTTCGGCAAGGGTCTGCGCGTTAACGGGTCGGTCGTTAGGATCCTTGGCCAAACACCGATCGATGAGTTTGGCGATCTTCCGCGGCACCGCAAGTCCCATCGACGCCAGCGAGGTGGGCGATTCTGTCACCTGCTTCGCAAGAATCTCCGTCGCGCTGGTGCCTTCAAACGGAAAGCGCCCGGAAAGGAGATAGAACGCAGTCGCACCCAGTCCGTACAGATCGCTGCGCGCATCGACCGACGCGCCGAGCGCCTGTTCGGGACTCATAAATTCCGGAGTGCCCGAGACGTCTCCACCTGACGCGTCGCCTAGGGCTGCCGCAATGCCAAAGTCGGCGACGAGCACGCGGCCGCTCGCCGACTCCAGCAGGATGTTGTCGGGTTTCACATCGCGATGCACAACGCCCTGCGCATGGGCGTGTGCGAGCGCCCATGCGACTTCTCTCAACACACGCGTCGCTTCGCTGCTCGAGAGCGGTCCACGCTGCCGGACGCGCTGCGCCAGCGTTTCTCCGTCGACGAACGCCATGACATAGAACACGAAATCGCCGGCGTCCTCGACCGAATGAATCGGGATGATGTTGGGATGTGAGAGCTTTGCGGCAAGGCGAGCCTCTCGTAGAAACCGTTCCCGCAAACCCGTCTGACGGGCGCGATCTGGCGGCAGCACTTTGATAGCGACCGGCCGCTCGAGATGGACTTCGCGCGCGAGATAGACAACGCCCATTCCTCCACGACCCAATTCGCGCTCGATCGAGTATCGCCCGGCAACGGCGAGTTGGAAGGAGAGAAACAGCGGGTCGAGCGAAGCGCCTGACGGTTCCATCGGTGTCCCCAGAGTTCGGTCGTTGATCAAGACGTAAGACGGGCCTTTCGAGTTTCTCGGCTAACGAACTCTCACGCCGTGCTCGGCAACCCCGCAACCCGTGTCGCGGGAAGCGCGTCCCGAGCCCGTACGGATTGTTCGAACGGCCCGAGCAGATGTGCGATGCTGTTGGCGTAGTAGCTCACCAGCTCGCGCTGATGCGGTAGCAGCGCGTATCCTCCGCCGCTCTCGACGAGCACGCGACGCATCTTCAACATCTTCCACGCGCGGTCGAATGTCTCGTCGATCCCGCCGTCGTGCTTCACCACGCGAGCATTCAGCTCCACGAGCGTGTCGCGCATCTCCTCCATTCGCTCGAGCAACGCGGCGCGCGGGAGAAAGTCGCGATCGAGACTTTGAATCGCCGCGCACGCCAGCGGAACCGGCGTCACCGGAATCAGCAGCCCAATTCTCGACATCACCGAATCGCTCAACACCTGAACCCGCGCCAACCGCTCCGGCCGCGGCAGCTCGAACAGGTCTTCGTTCGCGCCGAACCATGGGCCCAACGGAATCGGCGCTCCGACCATCACCGCGGCGCGGCCGTACCGCTTCCAACGGCGCGTGAGGAGACGGGTGAGGTTCCACCAGACATATCGAACGACTTCGCTCAACTGCACCATTCGAGACGGTCGCGTGCGACCTTCACGCGACGCCAGCTCGCGCAGCAGCGAGCGGTCCTCCAGCACGCGATCGTAGTTCACCGCGACCGGAACGATGTACATCCGCGACTGGTATGCCGGCTCGCGACCGATGCCAAGCACGTAGTCGAGCAACCCAATCTTGGGCGACTTGAGCAGACCATCGCGGGTAAGTCCGCCTTCCAGGAAGATCCCCTGCGTCACACCCTCGCGCGTGATCAGCTGCACGTATCGCTCGAGCACCGCGTGGTACAACGGCTCACGGTACTTCCGCCGCACGAAGTATGAACCGAACGCCTTGAAGATCGTCTCGAGCGGAAACGCGCGCGCCCATTCACCCACGGCATACGAGATCGCGACGCGCCCGGCAAGCGCGTAGCTGACGAGCACGTAGTCCGCGTTCGACCGATGGTTCATCAAGTAGACGAGCACCGAATCCTTCGGAAGACCGTCGAGCGCGCGCTGGTTCTCCTGCTCGACCGTCACCTTATAGAAGAGATTCAGAATCTTCTCGGCGAGGCGATACCCGACCTGGTAGTACGCGACGACGTTGAAGAACGGAACGATTTCCCGCACGTACGCTTCGACGCGCGGCCACACCTGATCCTCGCGCGTTCCCGTTTCCGCGGCGTGATCGCGAACGGCGACGATGATGGCCGGATCGTTGAGCAAACGCTCACGGACGGATTTTCGGGTCGCGAATTTGAACCGCGCGACGCGCGCGCGAAAATGGATGAGCGCGCGGCGGCCAGACCGGCGCGCGTACCAGCGGCTTCCTGCAATGCCCAGGACGGCGAGAATGACGAGGACGGCGATCCAAAGCTTCACGCAAAAAGAGTTGTCCGCCAAACGAATGCCGTCAATGGTTACCGGCTTACAGCTGACAGCTAACAGCTAACAGCTATCTGCAGAGTTGCGAGTCTCCCTGCCGAGTTTCCAGCAGTGAGTTGTGAGTTCCGAGTGGCAATATTGGGCGGGCACACCGGGAAACCATGCGAACTGCGGTGGTGTTGGCAGCCGTAGTCGGCGATTCTGGCGCAGAGCACAGCGAACGCATCGAAGTGTTCTGGGCAGAGCTCGGCGGCGGTCGCGAACGTCAGCGTCGATTCAGGCAATCGACCTGCAACATCTGCTGGTCGACCGCACAAGCGGTAGCAGGTCGCCAACACCGCGGACAAAAAAACGTCGGCGACCGATTGTCCGATCGCCGACGTTTTCACCATGGATTGCAACGGTCACGCTGTTGCCCGCCAATCGGCGGGAGTCAACCTCATACCCGGCGGCGACGCTTCACCATTGTCGCGACGCCGATCAGACCTGTCGCGAACAGCACCGTCGTAGACGGCTCCGGCGTCGGGGTAACACGCGCGGACGTGAAGGTCGCGCTAAACGCCGCGTCTTGGCCGAGATCGAGCGAGTTCGTGGCGTCGATGTCCGCAATGTCCGTCGCCGTCGTGGCAAACAGGGAACCGCCCGAGTATACGTCGCCGGTACCGCCAACGGTGATTGTCGAGTGGTCGGGCGTGGCCGCGAAGTGCTCGAGGGACGACAACACCAGAGCATACGTCTTCGTGGGATCCAGGAACAGGTTCAACGGATTCTCACCACTGCCGAAAGTGACGGCTTCGTTCGTTGGCGAGGCGCTTCCGTTCAGCGCCGCGGTATAAAGCAGCGTGCCTGCAAGCGGGCTAGTGGTGTATTCGACGACGGACGCCTGGAGCAACAGATTCGCGCCGCCGCCGAATCCGTCGGAGATGAAAAACGTGAACATCTGGAGATAGTTGAAACCGGTCGGCTGAGCGAACGTTTGCGCGACTGCAGTCGGAATGGGGACGACGAAATCAGAATACTTGCCAACCGGCACCACGTCCGCGCTCCCAGGAGAGCCCGTGTCAATGGTGACCTGGGCGCCCAGCAGAGGAGCTGCAATTGCCGCAACGAGAGCGGCCTTGATCAAGAGCTTGCGAATCATTGTGATTCTCGAGTTAAGGCGTAACGGTTACGACAAGCGTGGAGACGGCTGCTCCACCCTTCTTGTCAGTGATGGTGACCTTGACGGTGTACGTTCCCGGCACTGACCAAGTCTTTCCGCGTCCGAGCGGGCGCGCGTCGGTCGGAAGCGCGAAAAGTGTCGCGCCGTACGTCGTTGCATCACCCCAGCCGATCGACAACTTCCACGGCCCGTCCGCCGCACCATCGGCATCGGTCGCGCCGATGTTCAGAACAAATGGCGACCCCGCCGCCACGGTGCTAGACCCAGTTGCTGATACAATGTGTGACACCGGCAAGCAATCACGCACTTCGACCTTGCACTGAATCGACTCGTCGAGAGCGGACAAGAAGTTCAACCCGGTCGCCTGCTCAATCTGACCGATGGTCGTGAAATACTTCGATGGCGCATCGCCGCGGACGCCGGCGATGTTCGGCATGTTCACCGCGAGCACCGAAATGCCGGTCATGTCGCTCAGCGTGTGAATGCCGCCGTGCGTGAACGGAACGCCGTCGACGCGCGGACCGATCAGCGCGATCTTCCACGTGCTATCGGGGATCGCCACCTTGCCCTCGCCCTTGAGGAAGCTGAGACCGTGCGACTTGCTAAAGAGGGGGCCGGTTATGATGTACACCGCGCGTCCAGCCTGCGCCGAGTCGGCGAGCATGTTCTCGAACGTCGCCCACACACCCTGATTCAGATCGGCCTGCTGCGGCACGACATTCGTGAGATAGAACGTGGTCGCGTTGTCAACGTTCGCCGCGGTGCGATCCGCCGAGCGGGTCATGTGGCCGCGATCGAATCCGCCGCTGGTGTAGTCCGACGTGAAAATCTGCTTTTCGCCCGGCAGGAGCGGATCGGCGGTGAAGCAGTTGCAGCGATCGGCGCCGATCACGAGGTCCCGTGAATCGAGCTCGTACGACACCCAGTTCGGCGTGCCACGCGACTGATTGTAAGAGATCGTGTATTGCGGGCGGACGATGAGGAAATCATTCGGATTCGACGCCGTGGCGGGGCTCGGGTCGCCGAACTCGTCGTTCGTCGCGTAGATCGACGTCGGCGCGCTGACGGGCGTTTCGATCGTGACGAGCGTCGAGGCCGTGAACGAGTACGGAGTGCCGCCCGCCGTTGGCGTGGCCGTGACCTTGAAGCGCGGCTTGGTGGCCGACGCCGAAACGCCGGTGATGATGCCAGTATTCTGAACGTTCGCGATCGTGGCGATGCCCGGATCGAGCGCTTCGAACACGAAGGTCGCGGGGATGACCGCGCCGCCGGAACTGACCTGCGCCGTGGCGAATACTTGCGTCTGGAAACCCGGCGGGAAGGTCGACGACGATGAGCTCAACGCGACGTACCCAATGGCCGGGATCGTGACGGTGACCGACTGCGTGGCGGCCTTGGTGATTCCTGCGTTCGTCGCGGTCGCCGTAATCACAGCGGGCGTCGCGTTCGCCGCGACACCTGTGACCTTGCCGGTCGCATCGACAGTGGCGATGCTCGCATCGCTCGTCGTCCACGTCACCGTCGCCGACGTGACGGTTTTGTTCGCGGCGTCTTGCGGCGTCGCGGTGAGCGTGATGCTTCCGCCGGCAGAAACGGTGGTCGCACCCGTGATCGTGACGTGATCGAGCGGACCAAACGCGATCGATACGGTGATTGACAAGGTGTTCGTCTTCACGATTGCGCCATCGGTGGCCGTCACGGTGATCACGACCGGCGTCGCATTCGCGGCAACGCCAGTGACGTTACCCGATGCGTCGACGGTCGCGATGCTAGCGTCGCTCGTAGACCAGGTCACCGTGGCCGTCGCGACAGTGACGTTGCTCGCGTCTTGCGGCGTCGCGGTCAATGCGACGGTTGAGCCAACGTTGAGCGTCGACGGACCTGTCAGAGCGACGTGATCGAGCGGTCCTGCCGCGATCGGCGTGCAGGGCGACGTCGGCGTCGACGTATTACGCGGGTTCGGAGGATTCACCGTGGTAAAATCGGCCGAGTTGTCACCGGTGATCGCGCAGCCAGCGCTCCCGCGAATGTCGGCGGTCGTATTCGACAACGCTGGCGCGATCGTCGCGGTGCAACTCGCTATGACGGCTGTTCCATATGGAACGAAATCGGCAGCGGACGTCTGACACGCGCCCGAAAGCGCAGTCGTACTCGTGGACAACGCAATCTTACCCGCGGTCGCCGACATCGGGATGGTGCCGACTACGTCTGGCGTCGGGAGGCTTGTCGATCCACCAGCACCAGGCGCCTCCTGCACGAGAAAGTACTGACCCGGCTGGATTGTGCCGGTGAGATTCGTAACCTGCCACGTAATGCCGGCCGACGATGCGTATTGAACACTCCAGCCGACCAGACTCTGCGCTGTTCCGCCTGAGTTGAAAAGCTCCACGAAATCGTTCTTGTACGTCGCGCCCGCGTTTCCGCCGCCGCCGTACACCTGGCTGATGACGACGTGGGCCGGCGCGGGCGCCGAACTGTGACTCGGATCGTTTGTGGGCTTTAGTAATCCTGAAATACGTTGATCCGCGCTGGTCGAACAGGCGGCGAGTGCGGCCGCAGCCAACATCGCCGCGGCGGAAAACCTGAACAGGGAAAAACGAGACATGTGTTGGGTGGGCTGGAGTCAGTGGAGTGCACTGTCAGGCGGATGAACTTACCTCCGAACTCACCGCGCATAAAGAGCGCGCGACAACGATTCAGTAACGACGGGGCGATTCGATAGCTCGATCGTATCCGGAAGCGAAGAAATTTTGCGCTATCAGGCGCCGCTGAGTCTCGAGTGAAGAGATTTTACACCCTCGCGACTCACCGGAACGCGCGCTCCCGTCGACAACAGCGCTGAAAAGCTGTAAGGAAGGTCTGCCCGAACCTCAAGGATGAGCTCGACGCCGACGTTATCGACCGTTCGCCGGCGCTCCGCTCGTAACCCACGCCGTGTACCAGATGTCGCGCAGCATTCGCGCACCCGCCGCGAGACGCTCGACGACGAACGCCTTGTCCTCCGGACTCGTTGAATTGGCGTCAAACGGATGCGCTTTATCGATCTGGTACAGCTGTTCGACGTGGCTGTTGCTCTCTTTCAGGTATGCGATGATCGCAGCGCGCAAATCGGGAAGCACGCGCGCCACAGTGTCGACCGCGGGCAGGACGTCGGACACCTTGATGTTGGCCTGCACGTACGCCGACTCAAAACGCGAGTGCAATCGCTTGTCGGTGGCGTACCCATTCGGATTCGCGCCCGTCCAACCGTTGTATTCGATGCTGGTGTGCGTTGGATTCGATCCGTCGGCAACGTAGTGGCCGAGAATTCCCGCAACATCGATGATGCGAGCCTCGACCCACGGCTTCACCGAATCAGGCGCCGCGCGCCAATTTCGAAAATCCTCACGAAGCTGTTGCGACAATTCGAGCATTCGAAAGGGCAGAAGCCCCATCGTCGATCCCTTGATCCCGGCCGCGGCCAACGTATCGAGATAGGCAAACCGATTCGGCGCCTTGAGTGCGGCCGTGAGCACCGCGGGCGTCGCCATTTCCATATCGATGAAATGCTCGGGCGCCGTTCCACCATCCAACGCGGGATCGATCGACTGTTCCGCGCGATCGCGCCAACGATCGGGTTCTGGGTTCAAATAGGCGAGCTGCTTGAACGCGGATCGAAAAAAGGCGGGTGTCGACGGCGGCATCTTGAGTGCGGCAACCTCGCCCGTGATACGATGACCGGCCTCACCCCACGCGTGAACCACGCCAGGAACAACGAGCACCGCAGCGACCGCGACAACGCCGGCGACAATCCGTTTCATTTTCCAGCCTCGATCTCGTGACGATCCCTCGCGGACGTTCCGCGACTGTTGTTTGAATCTGACACGTTGCTCTCGCGTCTTACAGCCCTGCGTCGAACCAATCTCGCGCGATCGCAAACCGGGAACGCAGCGCATTGCGATCCGGATCCGAGAGCGCTCGGCGAAACTCCGCAATTTCATTTTCCGCGTCCACCAGCGCGCGCTCGAGGGCGGCGGCGTTCTCCCGCGCAATGCCGGTCCACAAGTCGGGGGAACTTCCGGCAAGTCTGGTGACGTCGCGACCGCCCGGACCGAGATCGGACCGTGACACGCCGCCGCGCGCGAGTGCGATGCCGAGCGCGGCGGAAAGCACATGCGGGAGGTGACTCGCGCGCGCCAGCTTCTGATCGTGCTCGCCGGCGCCGATCCGTGTCGGCTCGCCGCCGAGGGATCGCCAAAAATTCGCGGCGCGTTCGATGAGGTCGTCGCGCGCGTTGTCCGAGGCGCAAAGGTACACTCGGGCCTTCTCGAACAAGCCTACGCGCGAGGCGCCCCATCCAGACCGATGGTCGCCGGCCATTGGGTGCGACCCGACGAACTGTGCGCCAATTCCGAGCACGAACGCGGCGCCGACGACACGCGCCTTCGTGCTTCCAACGTCGGTCACGAGTGTTCCGGGGGAAACGAATGGCGCCACCTGCTTCAGTACGTCCGTCGCGCATTCGACGGGAACCGCAACGACGATGACGTCGGCCACCGCGACCCCCGCAAGCCCGTCATCGAGTGCCGCAACGATACCGCTCCGCACGGCGGCGGCGACGTCGTCCCTGTTTGTGTCATACCCCAGTACGCGCACGCCGGCCGCCGACAAGTCGCGCGCGAGCGAGCCGCCCACAAGGCCGAGACCAATGATCGCGGCGCAACGGCACTCTTCAAGAACGCTCATTCTGCTTCTTGCACGCGCCGGGACATTCCGACGATCTGCCAGAAAATTTCGCGCACCGGCTCCGGCGGCAGTCCCGCGTCGCGTGCTGCCGATGCCACGCGCCGAATCACCGCCGCCTCGCGCGTCGGGTCGAGAATCGGCAGGCCGGCGATCGCCTTGAGGTCGCCGGTGCGTTTGCCCAACGCGAGCCGGTCGGCGAGGAGCGACACGAGCCGATTGTCGATCTCCTCGATCTCCGACCGGCATCGGGCCAACTCGTCGACTGCCGCGGCCTTCTCGCGCTCGTCGCTCATGCGACCGCCATCGCGCCGCGAACCGCCGGACGACCGGCGGCCAACGCAAACGCATCGAGCCGTTCCATCATCCGCGCGAATGCCGGCGGCGCGAGCGACTGATCTCCATCGGACAACGCGCGCTCGGGATCTGGATGAACTTCGACGATCAATCCGTCCGCACCTGCCGCAATCGCCGCAAAGGCAAGCGGCGCGACGAGCGACGCGTCCCCGCCGGCATGGCTCGGGTCGACGATCACCGGCAAGTGCGTCTCTCGCTTCAGCACCGGAATCGCCGCGACGTCGAGGGTGTTGCGCGTCGCCGTTTCAAACGTGCGAATACCGCGCTCGCACAGCACGACGTCGTGGTTCCCGTTCGCCATGATGTATTCCGCCGCCATGAGCAATTCCTTAATCGTCGCCGACAGCCCGCGTTTCAGCAGGACCGGACGCTGCACTCGGCCGAGCTCGGCGAGCAGCGCGAAGTTCTGCATGTTGCGCGCGCCGACTTGCAGCATGTCAGCGTGCTCGGCGACGAGATCGACCTGCCGCGTATCCATGACTTCCGTCACGATCGGAAGGCCCGTCTCCGCGCGAACATCGGCAAGCATTTTCAGCGCTTCCAGGCCCAGTCCTTGAAAGGCGTATGGCGACGTGCGGGGCTTGAATGCGCCGCCGCGAAGGACCGTCGCGCCGGCGTCGCGAACGAGGGTCGCCGTCGTCATGAGCATTTCGCGATTCTCGACCGAGCACGGGCCCGCGATGATCGTGATCTCCGCTCCGCCGAACGACGCGTTGGCGTCACGGCCCCCGACGCGAACCACTGTGCGGTCGGCGGTGAACTCGCGCGAGACCATCTTGTACGGCTTGAGAATCGGAGTCACCGACTCCACGCCCGGGAGAGAGCGCAACGCCACTTCCTCGAGAAGCGATTCGTCTCCGATGCAGCCGATGATTGTGCGCTGTTCGCCGCGAGAGAGATGTGTCCGCATGCCGACCGATTCGATGCGTTCTCGGATGTGATCGATTTCAGCATCGGAGACGTTGACGCGAGTGACGATGATCATGTCTTCCACCAGAAATGGGTAAGGAACAAAAAAAAAGACCCGTGGAAATTCCACGGGTCGCGAGGTTGGCTGCGGTTTGCTGACTCTACCGCGTACGACTCCAACCGCTGCCCGTGTGACGGGTGGCGTAGGAATAGGAGTAATAGCGATACGCGGTTGCGCGAGTCATGAGGAAAACGGTAAGGCGAATTCCGAGGTGTGTCAAGCTTTCAGTTCGGCGATTTTTGGACCGATGTCGTCCGCGAGATCAGTCAGCTATAGGCCAAGCACCTCGATCATCACCTGCGACGGTTCGGCGCGTAAACGACATTCAGGCGACGTTCACCGGTCGCGGATGTCGGACATCTCCTGCTTTTTCGCGAAGTCATACAGCGTGACGCGGCGCAGGTGATAGTACGACGTCCAGTAATTTCGCAGCGCGGCCACGTATGCGAGCACCGCCGCGTCCTTCTGGCTTTGGGCGTTGTAGAGATCGAGAATCGCGATCTTACCAATCACGTAGCGGTTCTTCGCCACATCGAAGCCTTTCTCGGCCACGGTGTCCGCTTTCGCCGAGATCAATACATTGCGCTCCGCCTGCTGGAGCTGGAGCGCCGAGAAGCGCGCGTCTTCCATGAGCGCGTCTCGTCGCGATTTGTTGTTCGCGACGACGCGTTGTTCGTCGGCCCTCGCCGCTTCCACGTTCGCGCGGCCTGCGCCCCATTGCAGCATTGGCATGTTCACGCCGACCTGCAACTGCTGTTTGCCGAGCGGGCTGTCGTACGCCTGCCCGAACACCGACGCGGTTTGATTGAAGCCGACGCTCGCGGCGATCGTCGCGTTGAATCGATTGTTGAAACGCGCCTGCGTGACGCCTCGCTGAGTCTGCACCGTTTCCAACTCGGACTCTTCGACCGTGCTCGAGTTCTTCAATGCCTCCCGCACCGCGACATCGGGATTCGCATCGACGACAGGAATGGAGTCCGGTGTGACAATTGTAAAATCGACGCCGGCGGGATAGTCGAGATTGCGTCGCAGTGCGGCCTCCGCACGATCGCGCGTGAGCTTGGCGTCGTCGACGGCCGCGCGCGCGCGAAGCAACGCGAGCTCGCTCTGCAGCAATTCGTTCTCGCCAATCTTGCCCACCTCGTACCGCCCTTTGCTCAGCGTGTAGAGCGTGTCGTTCACCGCGGCGTTCGACGTTGCGTTCACGAGATTCATCTGCGCGGAATACAGATCGAAGAACGCCGCCGACGTTGTCGCCGCCACATCTTCGCGCGCTTCGAGGTACGAACGCTCGGCGAGGGTCGCGCTCAGTGCCTCGACGCGCTGGTCCCAGACCAGCGTCCGCGGCTTGAACAGATCTTGCTGGAGTCCGATCACGACCGGCGTCGTCTGCCAGTATTTGTTGGCCTGGTTGCCGAAGAGATCGATGCGGCTCACCGCTGTGCCCACCGTGAGCGTGCCGCCGGTGAGCGGAATGCGCTGGCTCACACCGACTCCGAGCGACGACTGGTTTTGCGCCTGCGAGACGAATTGCGTCGAGCCGTCGGGCAGGGTAATTGGGTTGATGCCTCGATTCAGATTCGCGGCGTTGCCCTGCAGAGTCACCTGCGGCAACAGGTTCGCCGCGTTGAATGCATGATCGCGATATCGCGCGGCGTCGCGCGTGCTCCGCGCCGCCTGCGCGGACGGGCCTTCGCGCTCTGCCATCGCGATGGCCTCTTGCAGTGTGAGCGGCTGCCCTTGGGCGCGCGACGTTTGCGCGCTCACGACAGCCGGAACGCAGAGGCAGAACAGCAATGTGCTACGCATGAGAGATCGGATTAAAGGCAAGTCGCCGGACTATCGCTGGTGTTCTTCGTCGCTGCCCATCGGCCCTTCGCTTTTGGCTTTCGCCGGTGACCGGTTGCACTTGTCTGATGACGGCTATTCGTATCGCAGACACGTAATCGGATCCGACTTCGCGGCCTTGTTCGCCGGCATGATCCCGAAGACCAGGCCCACCGCGACCGACACGCCGAACGCGACGACGACCGACAGCAGCGACACGATCGTGTTGATGTGCGCGATGCGCTCGATCGCGAAGCTGAGGAGCACGCCGAGGAGAATGCCGGCGAGTCCGCCGGCGAGGCTGATCATCACGGCTTCGGAGAGAAACTGCGCGAGGACGTCCTTTCTCGTCGCGCCAACAGCGCGGCGCACGCCGATCTCCTTGATGCGTTCGAGAATCGACGCGAGCATGATGTTCATGATGCCGATGCCGCCGACGACCAACGAGATCGACGCGATGCAGCCAAGCACGACGTTGAAGATCGTCTTCGTGCGCTGTTCCTGCTTGAGCAGCAGTTCGGGCACGACGATTTCGAAGTCCGTCACGTCGTTGTGCCGGCGTTGGAGCATGCGCCGCATGACGTCGGTTACCGCGGGCACCGCGCTGGACTTGTCGACCTGTACGATCACCTTGTCGAGCTGGTTGTAGTTCCGCTTTTCGGCACGCGCTTCGTCGGTCTCGGACGAATCGGTCGAGTTGAAATCCTGCGCCGCGGCCTCGATTTCCTGTTGCGTCACCTCGGCGCGATTCCGATAGCGCAGCAGCATGGTCGGAAGCGGGACGTACACATCCATGGTCGCGTCGCGAATGCCCAAGTGCTTGGCGGTTTCGGACGAGACTTTACGATCCTCTAATACACCGACCACCGTTAGCCACTGGTTGCCCACTTTGACCGTACGGCCAATCGGATCTTCGGTGGTGAAGAAACGAGATTTCACGCCCTGCCCGATGATCGTGACCGGCCACGCCGATCCAAAGTGTTGTGGGCTGAACGTCGTCCCTTCGGACAGGTGCAGGTTCATCACGCGGAAATAACTCGAATCGACGCCAACGATCTTTCCAGATCGGTGATGCCCCTCGCGCGTGATGATGCTGTTGACCACGACTTCGCTGCTCGCCGCGGCGACCTCGGGGATCTGCGCTTGAATGCTCTGCGCGTCGAGATACGTGAGCCCCGGCGTGAACCTTTTCGACTGTTTCTTGCCGTCGTCCTTTTCGACTTTGCCTTCGCTCTGCTCCACGATTGGCGTGACGACGATGTTGTTTGCGCCGAGCAGTTTCATCTGCTCGAGAATCTCCTGTTCGGCGCCGTTGCCGATGGCGAGCATGGCGATCACCGACGCCACGCCGAACAGAATTCCCAGCGATGTCAGGCCCGCGCGCAGCTTGTTGTGCACGACCGCTTCCGCGGCGGTTTGCCCGCTGAAGGCAATGTGCGCGAGTAGTGCGCGGGCGCGCGATGGAGGCCGCGCGCCCTGCCCTGTGGGGGTCGCCATGGTCAGCTCTTCGGTTTCGCGGGAGCCGGTGCTGCCGGGGCGGCGGTCTTTGCGCCCGGCGCGGTGCTCGCAGGCCCGGCCTTCGCCGGCAGCGACACACTCCTTGCCGTGTCGGCACCGGTCGTCGCCGATGTCGCCGATGTCGCGGCCTTGAGGCCTGGGATCGTGGTCGTTGTGATACCGGACTTGTCGGTCGGGGGACTGAGCAGCACGTGATCATCATTCTTCAGGCCCTGTTTCACGACGATCTCGTTGTCGTTCATCACGCCGGTTTCGATCTGCTGCTTTACGATGTGGTTGCCGTCCTTCTTGTAGACGTACGAGAGTCCTCCGTCCGCAATCACCGCCTCGAGAGGAATGGACAGCACGTTCGGGACGACGGACGTTTCAATGGCGTTGGCCGTGGTCATGCCCGGGCGCAGCATCGTGTCGGCTTTCGCAACCTCGATCTTCACTTCAAAGACCTTTGAATCCTGGTTCGGCCGCTGCTCGCCGACGTTCGCGACGGAGGTGACAGTGCCCTCGAGCTTCTTTGTGGGATCCGCGTCGAGCGCGATCTGCACTTTCTGTCCAACCAAAATCTTTCGCACGTCGACTTCGTTGATGTACGTGTCCGACTCCATCTGCGTGAGATCGGGCAGCGTGGCGACCGTTGGATTCCACGCGTTCCACTGTGAGCCGACTCCCTTCTTCTTGCCGTTCCATTCACGATCGTAGATGACCATGCCGGCCGACGGCGCCTTGATGGTGAATTGGCCCATGATCTCCTGAATCGACTTCAACTGGTTCTGTTGGCGGCCCAGATCCGCGCCAACGGACGACATCTTCGCCTCGGCCTGTTTCGTTTTGGTCGAGAGATTTCGTTTCGACTGCTCGAGCGCGCGATCGGCTTTTTCGTAATCGATTTCCGCCTGCCGTTTGATCGTGGGTGCTTCGTAGGTCGCCTGCTCTTTCGCCAGCTTCTTCTCTTCGAGCCCGTACTCGGCGGTGCGTACGTCCTCGCGCGCCTGGGCGAGGTTCAGCGCGGAGTCGAGTTGCGCGGTCGTGAAGTCGGCTTGGGCCTTCTGAAGATTGAGCGTGACGTCGGCTAAGCGCGTCGCTACGGGCGCGCGGTCGAGCTCCGCGATGACGTCGCCTTCTTTGACGACGGTGCCTTCGGGGATGATCGACGAGATCTTTGATTGGTACACGTTGACCGTCTGTGCGGTTGCCGGCCCTTGAACCTGGACGAACTTTCGCGCCCGCAACTCGCCGGTGGTCGTGACGAGAACCTTAAAATTGCCGTACTTGACCGGGGCGATGAGCGCGGACTCGGCCGCCGACGCAGTTGATGGCCACTTGTACCAGGCAACCGGTCCGCCGATGACGAGCGCGATGATCAAGAGCGGAAGCCAACGTTTGCGAAGCTGTTGCATTCTCTAAACCCTTTAGCCGTGAGTCCTGCGGAAACGTTCGGGGGGGGGAGCAGGCGGAAGCAGGTGTGATCTCGCACCACCTTAGTGGCGGTGCACGTGGGCCGCAATGAATTCCTTCATTAGGAAACGATGAAGTGCCCTTCGACGCCGCGTCGGTGGCGCGGCGTTTCCGGGCACACCGTTGGACACTGCGAATGCGAAAATCGTTTGCCGAGTCGCCCCTCGACGGCCTGGCAGTTACCAGTTCGGGTGACGTGGGCGCGCGCCGTTTCGCGGTGCACGGATCGGGCGATCGCCCAAGCGAGAAGGCGGACACCGATTTGGTGACCGCCTTCTCTGCCCAATACCGCGACTATATCGCGTTTAGAGAGTTACACAATGCGACTGCGACGGCGACCATCCGACACGTCAGCCTGGCCTCCAACGCGTGCCACGCGACGCAGCGCGCACGTAACGGCCGACCTGCCTGAATTGACGTGTCGGCGCCGCGTAAGTTGCGTAGCGAGAGCGCTATACCTACCAAATGGTTGGTCTAAAAAAGCCCAACGATTTCCCCGCTCGGCAACCGCGCCATCCGCTCCGCTGCCGGCTCCTTTGGCAACCCGGGCATCGTCATGATGTCCCCGCATTGCGCCACAACAAAACCCGCGCCCGCCGACGCCCGCACCTCGTTAACCGAAATTCGAAATCCCCGCGGACGCCCAAGCTTCGCTGGATCATCGCTCAACGAGTACTGCGTCTTCGCCATGCAAATCGGCGTTCCGCCCAAGCCAATCGATTCCAGAAACTCCACCGCGCGATCCGCCGCCGGCGTGTAGTCGGCGCCATCCGCACCGTAGATCTGTCGCGCAATGATGTCGATCTTGTCCTTGATCGGCAGGTTCGTTGGGTAGAGCGGACGAAACTCGGCGCCCTTCTTGTCGAGCAACGTCATCAACTCCGCGCCCAACGCCTCCCCGCCGGCTCCTCCCTTCGCCCACACTTCAGTCAACGCGACGGCAACGCCCGCGCGCGCCGCATACTCCGTCACCATCGCCAACTCGGCATCGGTGTCCGACGTCAGCCGATTGAGCGCGACGACGGCCGGCACGCCAAAGTGACGCACGTTCTCGATGTGCTTCTCGAGATTCGGCAGCCCCCGCTCGAGCGCCGCGAGATTCTCGGCGCCAAGATTCTTCTTGTCGGCGCCGCCGTGCATCTTGAGCGATCGCACCGTCGCGACGATCACCGCGGCCTCCGGCTGCAATCCGCCCATTCGACATTTGATATCAAAGAATTTTTCAGCGCCGAGGTCGGATCCGAACCCCGCCTCGGTAACGACGATGTCGGCAAGGGCCAACGCGGAGCGAGTCGCCAGAATGCTGTTGCAGCCGTGCGCGATGTTGCCGAACGGTCCCGCGTGCACGAACGCGGGGCCGCCCTCCAACGTCTGCACGATGTTCGGGCGGATTGCGTCCTTGAGCAGCAGCGCCATCGCGCCTCCAGCTCGCAGCTCTCCCGCGGTCACGGGGCGCCGCTTGGCCCCGGCGGTATAGCCGACGATGATGCGCGCGAGACGCTCTTCCAGATCCTGCGCGCTCGTCGCCAGCGCGACGATCGCCATGATCTCACTCGCCGGCACAATGACGAAATGCTCCTCACGCGGAATGCCGTCTCCCACGCCGCCCAGTCCGATGACGCAGTTGCGCAGCGCGCGGTCGTTCATGTCGATCGTGCGCGGCCAGGCGATGCGGCGCGGATCGAGGCCGAGCGGGTTTCCCTGATGCAGATGATTGTCGATCAGCGCCGCGAGCAACGCGTGCGCGCTCGAGATCGCGTGAAAATCGCCGGTGAAATGGAGATTGATGTCCTCCATTGGAACCACCTGCGCGTAGCCGCCACCCGCCGCGCCACCCTTCACACCGAACACAGGACCAAGACTTGGCTCACGAATGCACAGCGCAACCTGCTTGCCCATCCGACGAAGAGCCTGCGCAAGGCCAACCGACACCGTGCTCTTGCCCTCGCCCGCAGGAGTCGGATTCGTCGCGGTCACGACGACGAGTCGCCCGCGCGATGGGCGCTGCGCGATATCGAGTGTGATCTTGGCCTTGTATTTTCCATAAAGATCGAGATCGTCGCGGCCGAGTCCCAACTCGGCGGCAACGTCCTCGATAGGCCGCATCTTGACCTGCTGCGCGATCTCGATGTCTGACGGAACGGCGGATGTACCCACGTGGAATATCCTCGTGAAAGTCGGTTTTATAGATCGCTCATGATGACTCGTTCCTGCCCACAGTAGACGTTGGCTGTCGTGCCGCGCAGGAGCCCAACAAGCGTCATGCCGGCGGCCTCAGCGAACCGAATGGCGAGGCCGGTCGGGCGCGACACCGCCGCGAGGAGCTCGACACCGGCCGATGCCGCCTTTTGCACCATCTCATAGCTCGCCCTGCTGGTCACGACGAGAAATCCGGCAGCCGGTGAGACACCGCTCCGCTCGAGCGCGCCGAGGGTCTTGTCGAGCGCGTTGTGACGGCCGACATCCTCGCGCGCGATCGCCACAGCCCCATCGCAACTCGCCCACGCCGCGGCGTGCACGGCGTTGGTATCGGCATTGAGTGTTTGCTTATGCGTCAATTCTCCGCTGGCGCGCCAGAGCGCCGAAGGTGGGAGCGACAGGTCGTGCGCCACCTGCGGCGGCACGCGAAGCGCGTCGTTGATGGTCTCGATCCCACAGAGCCCGCACCCGGTTCGTGCGACCAGCGCGCGCGATCGCTCGGCGAGCCGCAGAGCGCTTCGGGCGGAGATTTGTATCTGCAGCTCGATGCCGTGGGAAGCGCGAACGACGTCGACCCGCTCGATGTCCCCGTTCGCTTCGGCGATGCCTTCGGTGCGGGTGAAGCCGAACGCAAGGTCCTCGAGGTCGAGCGGAGTGCCCATCATCACGACGTGGGGCCGTCCGTTATACACGAGCGCGATCGGCACTTCGTCGGCGATTGAGGCCGACTCGTGCGATGCCGTTCCGCCGGCAACACGAATGAATTCGCGTCTTGCCCACGCGCCCGCATAGCCGATGCCCGACAGCGGCTTGTCAGCGATGGGCATTTGCCGCGTCGTGCGCCGAAGGATCGCCGGCCGCCCTATTTCCGACGAATCGCCAGCCAAACCTTCCCTTGATGCAGAGATTCCCTTGCGAAATAGAGTTCTCAAATGGCGACGTCGCTTTAATGATCTCGCCGCCGGCGACGTGGAGTCGCAGCGTGCAGCCGACCCCGCAGTAGGGGCAGATCGTGTCGGTTTCCGTCATCGCGGCCGGGTTCCAATTGCCCTCCGCGCGCATGTCGAACTCGGTCTTCGCCATGAGGGCCCCGGTCGGACACACCGCGATACAGTTGCCGCAATAGACACACGCTGATTCCGGCAGCGGCACGGCGAACTCCGTCGAGATGTGGGCATCGAAGCCGCGACCAGCGACGGCAATCGCAAAAGTGTTTTGATGATCGGGCCCGCACGCCTCGACGCACTTGTAGCACAAAATGCACTTCGCGTAGTCGCGAACGTACAGATCGTTGTCGATGGTCGTTGGCTCGGCGACGGTCGCAGCGTACTCGGCGGATGGCGGCTC
Organism: Gemmatimonadaceae bacterium; assembly: GCA_039924785.1. Classification (GTDB taxonomy): domain Bacteria; phylum Gemmatimonadota; class Gemmatimonadetes; order Gemmatimonadales; family Gemmatimonadaceae; genus JAQBQB01. The sequence continues at coordinate 31,437 of JBDTAE010000248.1, forward strand.
GTGATGTCCGGCGACAGCGATCGAGCGCGTTCCCGCGGGCGCCGGCGGCGCCGGTGGTCCGAATCGCCCAGGCGTGGCGCCGTACTCGTCGATCCATCCTGCGACCTGCGGTGTCGTCGACAGATCGACGGACGACGCGAGTAGTTCGAGCACGAGCTTGCGGCTGTGCCTTACGCGGTCGGATTTCGTGTTGACGACCATTCCGCTCTCGACCGCGCGTGAACACGCTGGGGCAAGCACTCGCGCGCCCTCGATTTCGACGACACAGATGCGACACGCGTTGACGGGATGCAGCGTGTCGAGAAAGCACAGCGTGGGTATTTCGATGCCGCTGTGCTGCGCTGCCGAGAGGATCGTTTCGCCTTCGGGCGCGGTGACCTCGCGGCCGTCAATCGTGAGCGCGACCGTCTTGCCCGTCGTCGGGCGCGATTGATCGGTCGCGCGAGTCGGTCGCTGGAGTTGCACTAGATGCGGGACGGTAGCGGTCACGCTATTGGCTCTCGGTTGTGTCGACGACAGATCGATTGCGTGGCTGGTTCCTGCATCCTTAGCCACGGATTCCGCGGAATTCTGCGGAACTTCGCGGAAACGACAGAATGAGAAACGAGGAGCGATAGAACAAGGGCAGAGCGCGAAACAAGAGCAGGAACACGAACGAAGAAAAGAATGAACAACAAACACAAGAAAGGAAATATTAGCGACGAGTCACGAAGACACTACGAGCGGCAACCGTGACTACATCAGCGGGACAAGCCCAGTCTGTCCCGAGACCGTCTCTTTATCAATCGCGCAATTCAAGAACTAGAGAACACTAGAGCGACACTCGAGCGCACAAACCCCAACGGCAGTTCCGACGTAGAAACACGCGCGAATGTCGAATCATCGAAAATCTGACACGCAAACACCACCCGCTCGCCCAGAAAGAAAACAGCCTCGACGATGATTCATCGAGTCCCGCCGTCCGCGCGCGATGTGTTTCCGCGGATTTTCGCGGCAAATCGCCTCGCCAGTGTCTCCAACCTCGACCTCGATACCGCCCCACTGAGATCTACTTCAAAACACCAACACGATGAATCGCCGACTCGATCGCCGCATACGCGGTTTGTCCGAGCCCGCAGATTGACGCGTCACGCATGGCAACCCCGATTTCATCGAGCAGCGCGATTTCCTGCGCGACGCCGCCGATCGGTTTTCCGCTCGCGATGCGGTACAGCGCTTCTTCCTGGCGGACAGTGCCAACTCGACATGGAACGCACTGGCCGCACGATTCGTCGCGAAAGAACGACGCGATGCGCAGCAGAACCTGCGACATGTCCTGCCGGTCGTCGAACGCGACGAGCACCCCGGAGCCGAGGGTGGCCTTGGCTGCGCGAGCGCCTTCGAACGTGAGCGGAATGTCGAGCTCGTCGCCGCGCACGAAGACCCCGGCCGCGCCACCGACAAGCACTGCTTGCAGCGATCGCCCGTCGGGAACACCGCCGGCCATGGTTAAGAGATCTCGAATGGTTCGACCGAACGGCACCTCGTAGACGCCGGGCTTCGCCACGTTCCCGCTCAAGCAAAACAGCTTTGTGCCGGTCGACTGTGCGGTCCCGATCGCCGCGAATGCCGCGCCGCCATTCAGGACGATCCACGGAACGGTCGCGAGGGTTTCGACGTTGTTCACGAGCGTCGGCAACCCGAACAATCCGGCCTCAGCGGGGAACGGTGGTTTGTTCCGCGGCTCACCGCGATAGCCCTCGATCGAATTGAAGATCGCCGTCTCTTCGCCACAGATGTACGCGCCTGCACCGCGTCGAATCTCAATATCAAAACGACATCCACCACCGAGGATGTCGTTGCCCAGGTAGCCGTTGGCGCGGGCGCTGTCGATCGCGGATTGCATGCGAACTGCACCGAGCGGGTACTCACCGCGAATGTACAGAAATCCGTATTCGCAGCCCGTCGCGAAGCCGGCGATCGTCATCGCTTCGACAATCGCGAACGGATCACCATCGAGGAGAACGCGATCCTTGAATGTGCCCGGCTCCGATTCGTCGGCATTGCAGATGAGATAATGGGGACGCACCGGCTGTGCCGCGACTGCGGACCATTTCCGTCCGGTCGGAAACGCTGCACCGCCGCGTCCCATCAACTTGGAGTCGGTGACTTCCTGAATGACCGCCGCGGCGCCAATCGTCAGGGCTCTGCGCAGCGCCTGATATCCGCCGGACGCGATGTACGCGTCGAGACTGGTCGGGTCGATCGGCCCAATGCGCGGAAGAAGGATTGCCACTCCGTCGGAGATCGTCGTCGGGATGGCTGGATCGAGTGCCGTCGACGAATTACTGCGCAGGAGTTCGATCGCGCGCGCGGCGGTCATTCCTCCCAGCAGCGCCTCGCGCGGCGATTCTCCAGCCTCTTGGAGAAACGCGGCGGGCGCTTGATCACACAATCCTAAACACGGCGACCGAAGCCACGCCGACCCCCGCGGGTCGACCGATACGTGGGTCTCGCCGGGCGCGTGCGCGACCGCCGGTCCGACCACACGTTCGAGCTCTCCAATCAATTCGACGGCGCCATTGCAGCGGCACGCAATGTCGTCGCAGACATGGAGCGTGCGCGGCGTTCGCGGACTGGTTGACAACAACGAGTAGAACGTGGCCACTCCCCACGCGTCGGCCGGCGGCACGCTCAGACGCGCGCACACGTACTCCAGACCGGTCTCGCTGATCCAACCAACTCGGGACTGGAGCGCGCGAAGCGCCGGGAGCAACAAGTGTCGTTGCTGTCGCGCGTCCCGACCGCCCATTCCCAGATGTGTGTCGCGCGAATCGCCACGCGCGCCGCCGTCCCATGCTCCGCGCGGCGCTCCGAGCAACGCATCCACCGCGGCACGCTCATCGTCGCTGGGAGTCGTGTGTCGCAGGTGGAGATCCATCAGTCGTCTCCCGCCGACGCGAGAAGTTCGGCCTGCCGGTCGCGTGCGCCGTCGAACCCGGCGATCGGGACGACGTTCACCGCGCACGCCTTGAACTCCGCCGTTCCCGATCGCGGGTCGGCGGCATTGATTGTGAGCAAGTTCGTTTCGACCTCGTCCGGGAAATGCAGCGTCATGAAGACTACTCCGGCACGCAGGCTGCGATCGATGTGCGCCACAGTCGTCACCACACCGCGCCGCGACATCACCTGCACCGCATCCCCTTCGGTCAACCCGAGCCGCGCAGCATCCTCGGGTGAGATATCCAGTGACTCGCCCCGGTGCAACGGGGACGAATAGCCGCCGGTTTGCACACCTGTATTATAGGATTCTAGTCGGCGGCCGGTCGTCAACACCAAAGGGTAATCGGCGTCCACTGCCTCGACAGGGGTTTCGTGATGCACTACGGAAAACGGAGCCAATCGTCCGCGATCCTCGAGTTTCTCCTCCCACAATCGTGCGTGCAGGAACTTCGTGCCCGGATGCCCCTCGTCGGGACACGGCCATTGCAAACCACGCAGTTCCTCGAGACGGGAGTAGGTCATGCCGGCGAGATCCGGCGACAGGGACCGCACCTCGTTCCACACGTCCTCGGCGCTCGGCAACCCCCACCCGCGGCCCATGCGCTCGGCGAACTCGCTCATGATCCACAGTTCGTCACGCGCGTTGCCGGGCGGTTCGACGGCCTTGCGCACCCGCTGCACCCGTCGTTCACTGTTCGTCACGGTGCCCTCGCCCTCGGCCCACGTCGCGGACGCTGGAAACACCACGTCCGCCATCTCGGCGGTCTTGGTGAGAAAGATTTCCTGCACGACGAGATGGTCGAGACCCGCGAGCAACTCGACGACGTGATGCGCGTCGGCGTCGGATTGCGCCGGATTTTCGCCGATGACGTAGAGCGCTGTGAGCTCCTTCCGCTCCATTGCGTACATCATCTCGGTGAGATTCCAGCCATTCGTCGGAAGAATGTCGCGCCGCCACGCCCGCTCGAATTTTGCGCGGTGCTCGGGGTTCTCGATATCCTGAAATCCCGGAAGTTTGTTCGGCAGGGCGCCGAGGTCGCCGCCGCCCTGCACGTTGTTCTGGCCGCGGAGTGGATTGCATCCGCAGCCGTTTCGTCCAACATGTCCGGTCAGCAAGGCGAGGTTGATCAGCGCAACGACATTGTCGACCGCATTGTGATGTTCCGTAATGCCGAGCGTCCAGCAGATCATCGCGCGGTCGGCGCTGGCGTACGCGCGCGCGGACTCGCGGATAGCGGCGGCCGGAATACCGGTCGCCGCTTCAGCAAACTCTAACGTGTACGACTCGACCGCCGCCTTGTAGGCCTCGAAGTTGGTCGTGGCGCGCGACACGAAGTTAATGTCGGCCAGGCCAGCATGAATGATTTCGCGCGCCATCGCGTTCGCGAGCGCGATGTCGGACCCGACATTGAGGCCGAGCCACATGTCGCCCCAAGCCGCTGAACTGGTCCGCCGCGGGTCGACGACGTGTAGCGTCGCGCCGTTCTGGATACCCTTGAGCAAATGCTGAAACCAGATCGGATGCGCTTCGCGGGCGTTCGATCCCCACAGGAAGACGAAGTCCGTGTGTTCGGCTTCCTCGTATGAGCTCGTGCTACCGCCCGCGCCCAGGATTGTCGTCAGACCGACGACGCTAGGAGCGTGTCAAGTTCGATTGCAACTATCGATGTTGTTGTTCCCGAATACCGATCGGGCAAACTTCGACGCCAGGAAGTTGACTTCGTTCGTCGACTTCGAGCAGCTGAAGATGCCCGTCGTCGTGCGACCGTGCGTGGACAGGCTGCGGCTGAACCCCTCCGTGGCCCGATTGAAGGCTTCATCCCATGTCGCGGGACGAAGCGCTCCGTTGTCGCGCACCAATGGCTGAGTCAGGCGTGTATATGCGCCCGCGGGGAGGGAATTGACGCCGTTCGAACGCATTCTGGAGGAGCGGTTCTTCACGTGCATCTCCTGGTGAGGACTGCGATCAACTGGAGATTCGCCAAGCGCTCCCCGCGCGGCAAGTGGCAGGCGTCACTTCCCCGGGTAATGCGCCGCATACCAGGCCTTTTCCAGGGGCGAGGGTGGGTGATATCGCCGCGCGCGGTCCTCAAAATTCCTGATTGTGAAAAAGAGGCGGACGATATCCATGCCGCTTTGTTGGAGAATCAGAATATCGGGCTCGGCGTATTGCGTCTTGTCAATGAAGAGCTCGAGGTCGTCGCGAATTCCAAACGCGAGCATTGCAGCGTTAAGAAATTCTTTGCTCGGGTATTTCGCCTGGAGCAGGCCGGTCGCCGTCTTATCGTTGTCGATGAAGGGAAAATACGCCAGCGAGCTACCCATGAGCAGCACACGTTGCTTCGTCTTCGGGAAGCCGAGGTCGAAGTTCATTCGCAATCCTTGCGAATTGACCTTTAGCAAATACGGATGACCGTTTCCCAGATCGACGACGTCATCTTCGAGCGGTTTGAAGTCGCCGAATGTCGTTGGCCGCTCGTTCGCGCCGAACGCGTGGGCGCTTCTGTAGCCGCCGATGCTATCGAGGATTCTGGCAATGCCCGCGGCAACCAGCGCGGAGCCAATCTTCGAGACGTGGCCGTCTTTATCGATCGTGACCGATGCACCAGCGGCCGTCGCGCTGTCGAGCGCACCGGCAAAGTCGTAGTACGGAACACCGACTGTTTTCGCGGCTGCCCTGATCACGGAATCCGCTCTCCGCTCCAGTTCAGTTGCGTGCTTTCCGCCGTCGACGCCGAATGACACGACGACGAGTTTCGCACCGGCACCGGCGGCAGCCGTCTTGAAGTCGGCCAATGCAGGCTGATAACGAGCGGCAAGCTCCGTGAACAGGGGCCCAGAGAGAGAGTCATTCGCAAGCAATTCCTGCGGGCCGGGGCGAACCGTGTACTGCGAGGCATCGGCAGGTCGAGTCGTGTCGACCGCGGCTGCTGCATGCAGGGCTTCGGGTGTTGGCGGAGCCGCGGACGTCTGCATGGCGCGCGGCCCTCGCACGCCGAAACACGTGCGCGCGAGGAAGGCCATCACTACAATGACGACCGTGGCGTACACCAGCTTCAGGGCATTACGCATCAGAACTTGAAGTACAGGTACTCAGCACCGTGAGACGGACGAATCGACACGGCGATGGCGAGCAGGAGCGCGGCATAGACGGGATAGCGCACGGTGTAGTGCCAGGTCGAGATGTCGAGCGCGTGGTTGCGATTGCGCTGTACCCATTCGAACGCGGGAAGCACGAGGGTCCAACTCAACGTGACCAGTTGCGGTAGCGGCGCCGCGGCGATCGTGGGCGATGCGAGATGTCTCAAGAACGCGAATGCGTCGGACAACACGGGAAGGCGAAAGAAGACGAACGCGAACACAACACACGCGAACGTGAGGACCATCCAGCCGGCGTCACGCGCCTGCGCCGTCGTTGCCGCGCGACCACCGAGCACGCCGCGTCCGCGGCGCTTCAGAATGAGCGGAATGAAGTAAAGGCCGTGGAGCAGTCCGAACACGACGAACCCCCAGCCGGCGCCATGCCACAGGCCGCTGAGCGTGAACGTGATGAGCACCGCGACAATTACGCCGGCCGCGTCGAAATCGCGAAGCGCGAGGGACAGCGGCCCAAAGACGTAGTCATTGAACCAGTTGTACAGCGAAATGTGCCAGCGACGCCAGAACTCGGCGATGCTTCGCGCGAAAAACGGTGTTCGGAAATTCTGCGTGATCTCGAGACCAAACAGCCTGGCAACGCCGACCGCAATGTCGGAGTACCCCGAGAAGTCCGCGTACAACTGCAGCGTGAAGTAGACGGCGCCGATTGCAAGGCTGCTCGCCGCGAGGTCGGCATAGTTCACGAACACGTAGTCGACGTAGTCGGCCAGGGAATCCGCGATGACGATCTTCTTGAACAGCCCCCACAGGATGAGGCGCAGCGCCGCGTCGACATCGTCGCGCGAAAGGCTTCGTTCTCGCGCCAGTTGCGGCAGGACGGTCTTCGAGCGATCGACCGGGCCGGCGAGCATGTACGGAAAGAACGCGGCGTACAGAAAGACGTTTGAAAGCGAGCGCTCGACCGGAACGTCCCGGCGAGCAACATCCACGATGTAGCTAACGGTCCGAAAGATGTAAAAGCTGATCCCGACGGGCAGCAACACCGCCCCGATGGAGACGCGCCAGGAGGCGCTCGCGCCGATCAGCAGTTGGTTCAGTGAATCCGCGAAGAAATCAGCGTACTTGAAATAGCCAAGTATCGAAAGGTTGATCGCGACGCCGGCGACGAGCAAATAGCTCCGGCGGTTCGGCGGCGCGGCGCCGATCGCCAGGGCAAAGACGTACGCACTGAGCACCGCGGCCGCCAGCGGCAGCAAAGACCACAGGCCGGAGAACGCATAAAACATCAAACTTGCCGCAGCCAGTATCGCGTTTTGCGCCGCGACCCGTCCGCGCGCCGACCAGTAGATGGCCAGCACGATCGGAAGGAAGATCGCGAAGTTGACGGACTGAAAGAGCACGGTGGCTACGCGCGGGGAAGCCCCGCCCCGCGATACCCACTCACGGAAGCAGGCCGACGAGAACCGTTCCGGACGCGACCTTCACGCCGCTCGCATTCGTAAACTTGAATGACAGCTCGAACGCGCCAACGGAGTCGTGCACACCAACGACGACCGCCTCGAGCTGGAGATGGTCGTCGAGATACACCGGCCGGCGAAAGTCGATCGTCTCCGATTGAATCATGACGTTCTTGACCGGAAGCTGCTCGCCAACGAGGCGCGACAAGAATCCGCCGAGGATATTGCCATGCATCACAACACCCGGAAAACCCTTTGACGCGGCGAACGCCGCATCCGTGTGCAACGGATTGCGGTCCTGAAACACGTCGCGGAAGGTTTCGAAGATGCGGCGGTCGACGTGGCAGTCGAGCATGAATCGATCGCCGGGGCGAATTGCGGTCATCTCGCCATCGCCATGGCTCAGCGGCCCCGAATTTTCGTCTCGATGCAGTCGCACATTTCGCCCACGTTGTGGAACGACCGAATCTCGTCCGACGTGAAGCGAATCTTGAAATGGCGCTCGATCGCGACCACGAGCTGCACGTTCGACAGGGAATCCCAGTCTGGAATATCGGCAGCAGAGGACATCGAGTTGACCTCGATGCCCGGTTTGTCCAGGACGTCGCGAATGATCGCGCCAACTTGCTGAAGTGGGGTTTCCGCGGTCATGCGCCGGCTCGGTGGGAGTAGCGTTCGGTCGCCTGAATGTATTCTCGACCCTTTCCCGCGCCACTTGCCAATTTACTTCAGCAGTGTATTGCGCAGGATCAGAAAGGCGACGCTGAAGTAGATGATGAGCCCCGTCACATCGACGAGCGTGGCCACGAACGGGGCCGACGCGCTGGCCGGGTCGAACCCGACACGCTTCATCAGAAACGGCAGCATCGATCCGGCCAGGGATCCAAATCCCACGATACCGATCAGCGCCGCACCGACGGTGGTCGCGACCAGAACGTGGTACTGTCCGTAGTTGAAGAGGCCGAGGTGCTGCCAAATCTCGATGCGCGCGAAGCCGATGATGCCGAGGATGAGGCCGAGCGTCAGGCCGGTCGGCAGTTCCCGGAGCGCGATGCGCCACCAATCGCTGACCTTGATCTCGCGTAGAGCGAGCGCGCGGATGATGAGCGACGTCGCCTGCGATCCAGAGTTGCCGCCGGAGCTCATGACGAGCGGAATGAACATCGAGAGGACGACGGCCTTCGAGATCTCACCTTCGAAGTGCTGCATGGCGGTGGCGGTGAGCATTTCGGACAGAAAGAGCGCGCACAGCCAGCCCGCGCGCTTCTTGATCATCGCGCGGAAACTGATTTGGGAGTACGGCTCGTCGAGCGCCTCCATACCGCCGAATTTCTGCGCGTCTTCCGTGCTCTCGCGGACGATCGCGTCGATCACGTCGTCGACCGTCACGATGCCGAGGATGTGGCTGGCTTCATCGACGACGGGGATCGCGAGAAGATTGTACTTCGAGATGATCCGCGCGACCTCCTCGCGGTCCATCGACGTGGGCACCGACAGCGGCTTCCGGCGATTGCCGACGTCGATGATTTTCGTGGAGCGCTCGGCGAGCAGCACATCGCGCAACGATACGACGTGCACAAGGACGTTCGTCTGGGGATCGACGCAGTAGATCGTGTAAATCGTCTCTTTCGTTCCGCCGACCGTGCTCACGAGCCGAAGCGCCTCTTCCACGGTCGCGGTGATCGGAAGCGAGACGAACTCAGTGGTCATGATGCCGCCGGCGGTCTGCGGCGGATATCGAAGGAGGAACGTCAGCGAATCGCGCGTCGGTTGTTCGAGCAGCGACAGGAGCCGCGGCCGCTTTTTCTCGGGGAGCTCACGGAAAAGATCGGCCTGTTGGTCGGCGGACATTGCGTCGATCAATGCGCCGGCGACCGTTGGGTCCATTCGCTGGATGATGTCGCAGCGGCGATACGAGATGTCCGGCTCATCGAGGATCTGCACAGCGAAGTCGAACGGCAGCACCGCGAGAATCTTTGCGCCGGCGTCGGGCGAGAGACTGCTCAGCGCCTCAGCGAGATCGGCCGCACGAAGTCCCGCGATCGCGGCTTCGAGCTCGGCCGGGTCGGCGTGGAGGAGATACAAGAGTTCTGGAATGGGACGTCCGCCCGGACGCTCCGTTGCATTGTTCGCCATTCTGTGGGCCCCGTGATGGTGATCGCGTCAGTGGCTCAAGCTGACCCATTGTGGACGGTTTGTCACCGGGGCAAAGAAAAATGGAGCCGCGGATTGCGCGGACGGTAAAGCCGAATGGCACGGAAGGAACTGCGGGATTTTGACGGTGGCGGTCGGGGTGTCCGCGCCTGTTACCGGCAATCCGGCAAGGAGAATCTTGGCAGATGGCCGCGGACTCCGCGGAAGCCGCTGAATACCGCGGAAAAAACAAAAACAATATTTTTGACGCCAGGCGCGACGGATCGACCCGCTCGACAACAAAGCGAAAGAGAAAACAAAGAATCAAGAAAACAAGACAGGGAGAAAAGGAGGAAACCAAAAGGCGGAAGGCCAAAAAGCCGGAACCAGGAAGGTGAGAAGCAGGAAGTAGGAAAGGCGGCAACCCGGAAACCAAGAGAGCAAGGAATCAAGAAAACGAGAAAGCCAGACGAGACGAACAAGGCATCAAGCTTGACCTTGGTGCGGCGAGTCTCGTTCAAACCCCGCCGCATCCGCGGTATTCCGCGTGTTCCGTGGAGTCCGTGGCAAAAAAATGATCTTTCAATGCGACAGATGTCGCGACGCGCCCTCGTCCCGAACCACCGGTCAGCGAAGTTCCGTCCGCCGTCCGCCGTCCGCGCCATCCGCGGCTAAGACGGCGAGCTATGTGGCGACAGGCCTCGGCAAGGGCACCGCCGCCGCGGACGCGGCCACGGGCAGCGACACGCGAAGATCATCAAGCGTTTCATCATGATGCACGAGGTCACGCAAACGAGCCGCTCTGCCAACGAGATACGGGACCGTTGTCACGACGACGTTCGGACGGAACAGGAACGCCGTGCGTATGAACAGCGACGTCTTGTTGTGCAGCAGATGACCCAGCCACGTGCGCGGTACGATCTCCGGCACGACGATCGTCACGAGATCGGCTTCGTCGTGCGCGATGATGCCGTTCACATATTCGACCAGCGGCCGAAGGATCGAGCGATACGGTGACGCCTGCACCGTCAGTTCGACGCCGATGTCCCACTCCTCCCAACGACGTTGCAGCTCTTCCGAGCCGCGGCCATCGACGTCGACATAGACCGCGCGAACGTCCTCACAGATCGTCGTCGCGTACACCAGCGCGCCGGCCGCCGGCTTGGTGATGCCATTCACCGGAACCACGACGGTGTGATGCAGGAACATCAACGGCGCTTGGCCCGTGTACGCCACTTCCTTTGCAAAGAACTCGTAATGCCGGTGAATGCGGCGCAGCACGAGGATAATCACCGGAATAATGAGCACGACGATCCACGCGCCATGCATGAACTTGGTGACGACCTGCACCACCGACACAACCGCCGTTGCCACGGCCCCAAGGCCATTCAGCGCGGCACGACGGCGCCAGCCAGGCTCCTTGCTGCGCACCCAATGCATCACCATTCCCGCTTGCGACAGCGTGAAGCATACGAACACGCCAATCGCATACAACGGAATCAGCGCGCTAGTCTCGCCGTGGAACAGCCAGATCAGCACGCCCGCGACAAACGACAGCGCGATGATGCCATTCGAAAACGCCAATCGATCACCGCGCGCCGCAAATTGACGCGGCATATAGCCGTCGCGCGCGAGAATGCTCCCGAGGCGCGGGAAGTCGGCGAACGCGGTATTTGCCGCGAGCACGAGGATCGCGAACGTCGCGTACTGGAGCACGAAGTAAATCGCGCCGTTGCCGAGCACCCGCCGGCCGAGCTGCGACAACACGGTCTCCGTATCCGACGGCATGATGGCGTAGTGCTTCGCCAAGACGCTCGTCCCAATGAAAAACACCGCGAGAATTCCCGCCATCCAGCTGAGGGTGATCGCCGCGTTCTTCGAGCTCGGACTCTTGAACGCACCAACGCCGTTCGAGATCGCCTCCGTACCCGTCATCGCGACGCAGCCCTCCGCGAACCCCCGCAAGATCAGGAACGTGAGCGCGAATCCAACCGGCAGCGGCATCGTCTTCGGCACCGCCGCCCGAGCCGCGACGATTGGCGCCACGGTCACGTCTCCGACAGCCATTCGATAGAGGCCTACGACGATGAGCAGCACCATCATCACGATGAACACGTACGTTGGCACGCTAAACGCAATGCCCGACTCGCGAACGCCGCGCAAGTTCACGAGCATCAGCAGCACGACCGCGGCGAGGCATATCGCCACCGTATGCGGTATTAGATGCGGATACGCCGACGTGATCGCCGCGACGCCGCCGGAGATCGAAACGGAAACCGTAAGGATGTAGTCCGTCAACAGCGCGGCCGCTGCCACCAGACCGGACATCGTCCCGAGGTTTTCCTTCGCCACCGTATACGATCCGCCGCCACTCGGATACGCGTAGATCGTTTGCCGGTACGACAGCGCGACGAGCACGAGCAGCCCGACGATCACCGCCGAGATGGGAATGATGTACGACAACGCCACCGTTCCCATGACGGCGAGAACGATGAGCGTCTGCTCGGTCGCATACGCGACGGACGAAATGGCGTCGGACGAGAGGACCGCGAGCGCGGTTTTCTTGTTGAGACGCTCGTGGTCGAGCCGATCAGAGGGCAGCGGACGTCCGAACAGGACGCGTTTGAACTGAGTAACCGGGGATGTCATTTGGCCGACTGGAAACCGTCAGTCTGAAGGCTCGGGCCACCCCCATAAATTCCGCATAAAGAACGAGCGCCGTTTCGTTAAGATTTCGGCTCGGTGATCTCGTCGCTGTGGATCGACGGCACGGCCAAACTGAACACGCTGCCGCCTCCGTCGCGGTCGGTGAGCGACACCGCGCCGCCCTGCGCCTCGGCGATGCCACGCGCGATCGAAAGGCCGAGTCCGACGCCGCCGGCGTCGGGCGATGACGACGCCCGACGAAAGAACGGCTCGAAGATCTGCGAACGGTCCTCGAGCGGCACGCCGGGCCCGCGGTCCGCCACCGCGAACACCAGCCACTTGCCGTCGCGCCTCGCACTAAGATCGATCGGTTGATCGCGCGGCGAATATTTCGCCGCGTTTTCGATGAGATTCACGAGCGCGCGCAGTGTTTGAGAGAAGTCGAATCGGCCAAAGAGCAGCGCGTCCTCCGACAGCACCTTGATCCGCAACTCCCTGCCATTCAACCTCCCCGACGACTGCTGAGCCGCCGCGCCAAGAAGATCCTCCGCCTCGTTGGGTTGGACGTCGCTGACCGCCGCACCGCTCGAGATCCGTGAAAGGTCGAGCAACTGGGCGACGAAGGTGTTCAGGCGATCCGCTTCCTCTTCGATAATGTCCGCGCGATCGTCTCCGCCTGCGGAGATTTCGTGCGCGAGTCCCTTGATCGTCGTCAGTGGAGTGCGAAGATCGTGCGACACCGACGCCAGCACCGCGTCCTTGGCCCGATGGGCTTCTTGCAGCGCCGCCGCGCGCTCGGCTTCCCCGGCAAGACGTACGCGCTCGAGGCCGAGCGCGGCGTAGTACGACAGCGCGTCGAGGACACGGGCCTGCGCGGGCGAGAACGACAGCCCAGGTGCGCCCGCGACGCGCAACACGCCCACGGTCGCGCCGCGCGCCTGGAGCGGACGGAGAAAGGCGCGCATCGACCTGTGGATCGAGACGTCATTCGAAGAGGCGAAATAGGGTGGCGCGATGCCCGTGCGCATCGTTCCGTCGATGAATTCCGCCGCCCCGTCCGTCCCGCCGGCACCGCCAATCCATTCGACGAGCGAATCGCTGACAGGCGGCGCGTTCGCGTCTGCCGCGGATCGACTCGCGAGAACAACCGCATGCGTCGAGGAATCGACGGTGTACACCGAACACTCCGTTAGCCCGAGCGTGGTTCGAATCACAGTCACAATCGCGCCGAGCGCATCCTCCGCTCGCCCGGCATTCAACGTCTCCGCACCGAGCGCCGCGAGTCGATCGATCTCGTCAGCTCGTTGGCGCGCCTCGTCGGCCTCAGCTTGCGCTCGATAGAGCAATTGCGCGGAGAGAATTCCCGTCGCCAAAAATGCTACGAGCACCAGCCAGTTGAGCGGATCGCGGATGACGAGCGTGCCGAACGGCGGAAGGAAGAACACATCGAAGAACAGGAACGACGCGGCCGCGAGTGAAATACCGAGCGGCCGACCGCCGCGCGCGCTTCCGCCCTGAACGATGAGCAAATACGCAAGTGTGACGTGTGCCTCGTTGAGCCGCGAGCGAATCGCAATCATGCCCGCGGTGACGACGCCGAGCCCAACGAACCACGCGATCCATTCGCGCGCGCGAATTCCGCGTCGCGACGGCGCGCCGGCCGCGCTCACGGCTCGTTCTCGAATCGGTATCCCACGCCCGGCTCGGTCACGATGAGTTTGGGACGCACGGGGTCTGTTTCGATCTTTCGGCGGACGGCGCGGATGTGCACGCGAAGATACTGCTGCATATCGCCCGACGAGTTCCCCCACACCGCTCGAAACAACTGCTGGTGCGTGAGCGTACGTCCGGTGTGTTGCATGAGTGCGCGGAGGAGATCCCACTCGGTCTTGGTGAGATGCACAGCGGCTTCAGCCTTCTTGAGCGACGGCTTGACCGGATCGATTACGAGATCTCCAATCGTGATCGTCGCGGTGGCGCTTGCCGCGGGCGCAAGTCGGGAGCGGCGCAGTTGCGCGCGCATTCGGGCTTGCAACTCGCTCGGGCTGAATGGCTTGGTGATGTAGTCGTCGGCACCGGCGTCGAGCAGCGCGACCTTTTCCGAATCGGAATGGCGCGCCGACAAGACGATGATCGGTGCGGAGGACCATTGCCGAATTTCGCGGCAGACGTCGATCCCGCCGATGTCCGGAAGGCCGAGGTCGAGCACGATGAGCGCGGGCCGCTCGGCGGCGGCGATGTCGATTGCGTCGCGGCCGTTGGCGGCCTCGAGGACGCGGAAGTCGTCGGACCCAAGGGCGTTGCGCACGACTCTTCGGATTTGCGGCTCGTCGTCGACGACGAGGACTACGTCAGCGGCCATGGGTACAAGTCTGATCGCGCCGAGTCCGGGTTGCAACGACTCGGCAACGCTCCGTCCCATTTCCCTTGTCGGGATCTGGTCGCGGCCTATATTCCCATCTAACACAGAGGGGAGACGGGAAATGCTCGATCGCGACGGCGGTTTGCTCCGAGGAACGCTCGATGTCCTCATCCTAAAAGCGCTGAGCTGGGGACCGCGCCACGGGTATGCGGTCGCCGAATGGGTGAACACCATTACGGACGGCGACGTCCTCGTCGAAGAAGGACCGCTGTACACCGCGCTGCACCGTCTCGAAAAGAACGGCTGGCTCGCCGCCGAGTGGGGATACTCGGAAAACAACCGCCGGGCGAAGTATTACCAACTGAGCCGAACCGGCCGTGCCGCGCTCCGTGCGGAGGTGACCTTGTGGGAGCGCTATGCGCGCGCGGTGGGCAAGGCATTGGCGGCGCCGGCGCCAGCAACGACATGAGTATTTTATCATGAAACGCGTCTTTCGGCTGCCGCTCGGCCGCAAATCCATCGCACGCGACGTCGACGACGAGCTCGCGTTTCACATCGAGACGCGAATCAACCGACTCGTTGCGACGGGAATGTCGGAGCACGACGCGCGCGGCGAAGCGCTACGGCAATTCGGCGACGTCGCCGAAACACGAATTGATTGTGTGACCCTGGACAAACAACGGGAGCGCGCCATGAAACGAGTGCATGTCGTCGACGAGCTGCTGCAAAACGTGATGTTCGCGTTCCGCACGCTGCGCCACAACATCGGGTTCACGCTGGTGGTCGTGGGCGCCCTCGGTCTTGGCATTGGCGCAAACACCGCGATCTTCACGCTGATCGACGCCGTGCTCGTTCGCCAGTTGCCGGTGGATCATCCCTCGCAACTCGTCGAGATCGGGAATCCCGCGCGAATCGGTTCGTTGTCTCAGGGATCGCCGCGGCTCGACTTGCTGTCGTACCCATTGTTCAAAGATCTTCGCGACCACTCACAGTCCTTCAGCGGCGTTCTGGCGAGCGGACGTACCGGACGACTCGACACCCACATCGACGGCGAGAGCGGCGAAGCTGAACACCCGCGTGGCCGTTACGTCTCCGCGAATTATTTCTCGGTGCTCGGCGTGCGACCGATCGCTGGGCGGGTCTTCAACCCCGCGTCGGACGACGCGCCCGGCGCGGCGCCGCTCGCGGTGATCAGCGATGGGTATTGGACGCGCCGCTTTCACCGGGACCCCGCGGCCGTAGGTCGGACGATCCTGATTCAAGGTGTGCGTATCGGTATTATCGGCGTTGGTCCACCGGAGTTTTTCGGCGACATCGTTGGGAACAATACCGACATCTGGCTTCCGCTCGGCATGCAGGAGGCGATGCATCCCAATCAGAAACTTCTCAACGATCGCAATGCGAGCTGGGTATTGGCCCTCGGGCGCCTCAAGCCCGGTGTCACGCTCGACCAGGCGCGCCAGGACATAAAGGCGAGGCTCAAGGAGTCGATTCTCGCGAATGCCACCGGTCAGACCGCGGCGACCTTCGCGGCGGAAAAGCAGGAGTACTTCATCGGCGACGGATCGAAGGGATTTTCGGCGACGCGGGAGCGCTTCGAGGCGCCTCTCACCACCTTGATGGTCGGCGTGATTCTGCTCCTGTGCATCATTTGCGCGAATGTGGCGAACCTGCTGCTCGCGCGCTCGATCGCGCGTGGCCGCGAAATGGCGGTGCGCATCGCGCTCGGCGCCGATCGCGGTCGAATCGTGCGGCAACTGTTGACCGAAAGCGGCGTGCTCGCCGGGCTTGGAGCCGGACTCGGCGTGACGTTCGCTATATGGGGTAGCCGGGCGCTGCTCGTGCTGTCCGGTGCGCAATCCAGCTCGCTCGATCTGGGTCTCGACCTACGAGTTCTTTCATTTACGCTCGGCGTGTCGATTCTCGCAGTGTTGTTGTTCGGCTTGGCGCCGGCGCTGCGCGCGTCGCGCGTGGACCTGGCGTCGACGATGCGCGCCGGTTCGCAGGCCGTGGCCGGCGGAGGGCTCGGACTTCGCGGACAGCGCGCGCCGTTGGGGAAGCTGTTGATCGTCGCGCAGGTCGCGATGTCGGTCATGCTGCTGGTGGGAGCGGCGATGCTCGTTCGCAGCCTTCGCAACGTGGAGACGCTCGATCCCGGTCTCGACCGGGACCACCTCGTGATCGTCGATGTCGATATCAACTCGCGCGGATACAGCATTGCAGGGCTCGCGAATCTCGTCCACTCGTTGCGCGATAGGTTGAGCGCAATTCCGGGTGTCGCCGCGGTGAGCTATTCCGAAAACGGCATTTTCTCCGGAACCGAATCCGGCATGAATGTGGAAGTGCCGGGCTTTGTCGCGCGCGCGCCGGGCGACACGGACGTCGCGTACGATCAGGCAGGGCCCGGATATGCGGCGACGATCGGCGCGCGACTCCTCGCCGGCCGCGATATCGCAGCGAGCGACGAGGGCAAGCTCGCGCGGGTCGCGCTCGTCAATCGTGCGCTCGCGCAATTCTACTTTCCCAATACGACGGCCGTCGGGAAATTTCTGCACACCCAGGACACTGTCGCGATCGAGATCATCGGCGTC
>JBDTAE010000249.1:0-5325 GCA_039924785.1 Gemmatimonadaceae bacterium
GTTTACGCGTAACGCGTTGAGCTTGGACCCCGACAGATCATCGTGGCGTAAGCGCGCACTCTTACGCCACTACCCAACTGTCGGGGTCCATCAGTCACGGGCAACGCGTAAATGCGTAACTCAACACCGCACACCGCGCCGGCCTGCTTCGACAGCGCGGCGCTGAGGCAGGCGGCACGCCGCGCGAGCGAACGCGGCACGATCATCGCACTAGCGAGCCTGACTCATCGCGACACAGAGGCTCGAACATTGATTCAAGGCACGAACGCCTTTGATAGTGCCGTCCGCGGTTGGACTCTCGCTCATCAAAACCCGGCCGTACACAGTCTTTTCGCGTGGGCTAGCACGATCGGCAGCGTCAGCCCGTTCTGCTGGGCCAGCGTTGCCATGGCGGTCGTGTTTTTCATGACGGGTCGACGACGAGCGACGCTGAGCGCGTTGCTCGCGCCGGCGCTCGCGGTTGCCACGTACCTCGGCGCCAAGAGGTATCTGCCAAGGGTGCGTCCGCCGAGTGAAGCGGCGCTCCGCGAGGCCACGCATTCGTTCCCGTCGGCGCACGCCACCACGTCCACCGCAGTGTGTTGCACTATCGCCTTTCTGCTTTGGCGCGAGGAGATGGTGCCGCCGCCGGTAGCAATTCTGATTGCCGTGATTCCGCCGCTCATCATCGGGGCGAGCAGAATCTACCTCGACGTTCACTGGGCCACCGATGTACTCGGCGGATGGATCGCAGGACTGCTCATCGCCGTCGTGGCACGCGAAGCATATGACCGCTCACCGTTCTTTTCGTGAAAGCAATGTTCGACCGATGCCGCAGAGGACGCGCGCTGTGGCATTTCGTGATTGGGATGACGACCGCTGCGTCGGCAGTCGGCGCGCAGACCGGTGCGGCGAACTCGCGCTCGAATGCCGTCATCACCGGGCGGGACTTCCGGATTCTCGGTGGCGCGACGCTCGGTGCGGCCGCGCTGTCGTTATTCGACGTTCCGATTGCGCGCGCATTCGCGGACTCGGGGCTGCATCGACGGTGGGGCTTTGAATCCACGGCACGAGCCACGAGCCACGCAACGGAAACCGTCTACATGCTTGCCGGCGCGAGCATCTGGGCGGTGTCGCGGATCGGACATGCCGACGCTGCCGCCGCCGTCTCCCTGCATCTTGCGGAATCGGTTGCCGCGGGTGCGTCGGTCATTCAGGTGATTCGCGGCTTTGTCGGTCGCGCGCGTCCGTACGTGATCGACGACGCGGGTGGGACGCACGACTCCGATCCGTATGAGTTTCAAATCCTTCACGGTTTCACGAGCTTCAACTATCGTTCGTTTCCATCGATGCACGCGATGGCGAACTTCGCCGCGGCAACGGCGTTGACGCAGGAGATGCGAATCCGAAACACGCCTGGGCGGCAGGTTTTCGGGCCGCTTCTCTACGTGGGCGCGTCGGCGGCTCCACTCGCGCGCATGTATCTCGATGAACACTGGGCCAGCGACATCGCGCTCGGCGCGTTCCTCGGCGTGTTTGCCGGCCAGAAGGTCGTCACGTACAGCCATGAGCACCCTGGCAATTACGTCGATCGGAAGTTGCTGCGGCCGGAGATGAACATCGGACTGACGTTCGATGCGCGCGGCGTTTCGTTGGCAATCCGGCCGTTCTAAATCTGCCTCAGTCTGCCTCAGCTCTGAACGAACGGCTCCAGCGCGGCGCGAATTTCCGGCGTCAGCTCGACCGGCTGCCCCGACGCGTAGTCGAAGTACACGACAACTGATTTGACGTCGGCGGCGCGCTCGCCGCTCGCCATGATCGTTTGATGAAGGGTGATGCTCGTTCGTCCGAGGCGTTGGACCCACGAATCGACGTGAACGGATTCGCGGAATTTCACCTGTCGCCGGAAATCGATGTAGAGCGTGGCAAGGATCAGCGATGTCACGTCCTTTCCGAGGCGTCCGAGAAAATCGAGACGCCCCAACTCCGCGTAGGCGGCGTAGCTGGCGTTGTTGATGTGGCCAAGTGCGTCGGTGTCGCCGAAGCGGGTCTGAATGTCGGTGCGGTGCGTGGTCATACTGAACTCTAAATCGGCCTGGTACTCGTTGGGTCCACATGCGAACGGCGGCGGAAAGTGACGTCCGTCGCTCGTGCGGAGTCTCTGCCGTGTCGGAACGAAGAGGCTTTCCTCGACGCTGGCGTTGCTGGCAGGACTTGGTGCCCGTGAAGGTGGAATACGCTGTTGCCGGACGAAAACCCGTGGGACGCGGTGGTGTGCGGCCATGACGAGTCTTTCGTTTCAGCAACAACCGGCGACGACGCCGGCGTTTGGTTGGACCGTCGACGTTAGCGAGATCCCGCTCTTTCGCGGAGTCGATCGCGCTATCGCGTCGGTCATTACGCGCGACATGCTCCGTGTGTACCGTCACGACGACGTTATCTACCGCACGGGTGAATTGGCGAGCCATCTGTTCGCCCTGAAGAAAGGGCGCGTCTCCGTCGCGGTGGACGGGCAGTTGCTCACGACACATGGTGTCGGCGATTTGATTGGTGCTCAGGCGTTCGTCGACCGGGCCCCGCGTGGCGCGACGGTTACCGCAGTGGGCGACGTGGAAACGGTCTGCATTCCGCACCTGATCGTAGAGCGATTGCTCGGCGACCGGGCGTTTTCGCGCAATTTTCTCTGCGTGTTGTCGCAGCAACTGAACGACGCCGCGAGAGATCGCGCCGAGCGGTACCAGCATGAGCGGTTGTTGTTCAGCGAGTTTCGGGCGCACGTCTCGGAAGAAGTCGCGCAGCGACTGCTCAATTCCGGTCTCGATTACGGCAAGCCGCGGCGGATTCCGGCGGTGATCTTGTTCTCGGACATTCGCAATTTCACGCCGCGGTCGGCAGCGCTCGATCCGGAAGACATCGCGATGCAGCTGTCGGATTATTTCGACGAGGTCGTCGACATGATCCATAAGCACGGTGGAATGGTCGACAAGTTCATAGGGGACGCGGTGATGGCGGTGTGGGGGTTCGTGCCGGCGCCGGCCGAGGAGTTGGCGACGTCCGCTTACTCCTGTGCGCGCGACATGATCGTCGCGGCATCAGAGAGGGCCTTTGCCGGTGCACCGCTGTCGATCGGTGTTGGCCTCAACGCCGGCGAAGTATTCATGGGGAACGTCGGCGGGCGCGGAAAGCGTCAGTTCACGGTTCTCGGAAATCCAGTGAACATGGCCGCTCGCTTCGAGTCAGCGTCGAAATCGCTGGGCGCGCCGCTTGCACTGGGTGAATCCGTTGCTCAAACTCTGTCGGCGCACGATCAGAAGTCTTTGCGCGCGTTCCATGGCGTGCCGATCAAAGGTGCGCAGCCGCAGACCATTTATACATGGTCTCCGCGCGACAATCGCGGCAGAGTCTAAGCGACAGCACGCGGTATACAATCGCGGTGACGGGTCGTCGCTGCGTTGAGTCCACACAACTGTCGGCAAACGTGACCGGGACCACTGCAATTTTTTTTCGCGGTGTAAATATCGCCGGTGTCGCGCAACACTCCGTTGCGAAGACGCACGGAAAGAATGGGAGTCGTTGGATGTGCACCGTGGATCTGTCCTCGACGAAGAGAACAGCCGATCGATAGGGCGATCGCATTTCATCTTTGTTCGCAGGCTGAAGTCTCCATTTGCGCGCCCACCGCACCATTCATGGGGACCTCTGAGGCTGAGCTTCATCAGCAGGGCGCGGAAACAGTGAAGGGTGCTGTCGTGACGAAGGCGTCGGAGCTGCGCGGGGACCGCCAATGACTAGTGTGTCGCTGGAGCTCCTGCACACCCCACCGTGGAGTGACGGATCCACGCGTCGCGGTCTCACCGCCGATGTCCCTCTGTTCGCCGGAGTCGATCCGCGCCTGGTTGCGCTGATAACGCGCGACATGCTGACGACGTATCACCGCGGCGATCTTCTTTGCCGCGAGGGCGAGGCTGCGAGCCATCTGTTCGCGATCAAGACCGGCCGCGTGAGCGTTACGATGAAGGGTGGCGAGCCGGCGCAGCGCGGCGCGGGCGATTTGATTGGGGAGCAATCGTTCATCGATCACACGCCGCGAACCGCGACGGCCGCCGCCATCACGTCGGTCGAGGTGCTTCGAATTCCGCACACGATCGTGGAGTCGCTGTTGAGCGATCGGGCGTTCGCTCGCAACATGCTGCGCGGACTTTCGAGAAAGCTCACTGAAGTCCGGAAGGATCGCGCCGAAGGTCATCGGCAGGAGCGTCTGCTGTTCAGTGAGTTCCGCGCGCATCTCTCCAATGAAGTCGCGCAGAAGCTGGTGAACTCAGGGCTCGACTACGGCCAACCGCGCCGCATTCCTGCGGTGGTGCTCTTTTCGGACATTCGCAATTTTACGCCGGCGTCGGCGTCGCTGGAACCGGAAGATGTGGCGCGACAGCTGTCGGCGTACTTCGACGAGATCGTCGATATCATCCACGCGCATGGCGGAATGGTCGACAAGTTCATCGGCGACGCGGTGATGGCGGTGTGGGGCTTCGTGCCCGCTCCCGTCGAAGAGCTTGCGCTGTCCGCGTACCGTTGCGCACAGGCGATGATCATCGCGGCGAATGCGCGAACGTTTGCCGGTGCGCCGATGGCGATTGGCGTCGGATTGAACGCGGGCGAAGTATTCATGGGCAATGTCGGCGGGCGGGGCAAGCGACAGTTCACGGTGCTTGGCAGCCCGGTGAACATGGCCGCGCGGTACGAGTCGGCGTCAAAGACGCTCGGCGCACCGTTGGCGGTGGGCGGAACGCTCGCGCGCTCGCTGCCACTCGAGGATCGGGAAGAGTTGTCTGCCCATGCGGACGTGCCGATCAAGGGCGCGCCGGCGCAGACGGTGTACACGTGGGCGCCCGGCGTGATGGACGTTCTTCCGACCTGCTCGTAGCATAGAAGAAGAGCCCCGGCTTGCGGAGCGCTGGTCCGACTGCGACAATGCGCGCGCGTCTAAACCCCAAGCCGGAGTCGTTATGAAGGGAATCGTTCGTCGTTTTCTTGGGACCGTCCTGTTCGTGGCCGCGCCGGCCAAGGCATGGGCGATCTGCGTCGCCAGCACCGGGGTGTTCGGCGCGGCGGTGGAGATCGCGCCCGGAGCGTGGAACTACAGCTTCTCCGTGTCGAATGGCTGTGTGCCGGACCACCAGCCGCTACTCACGGATTTCTACCTTCCGTATTTCTCGGACGCGGGGTATCGCGACTTTATTCTCCCCGCGCCGGACACGTATACGTATGCGGGGACGGTGACGTGGACGGAGACGATCGACGCGACGAACAACCTGTTCGGCCTCGCGGGAGCGGGCGTCATCGACT
>JBDTAE010000250.1:0-3475 GCA_039924785.1 Gemmatimonadaceae bacterium
TCATGTGCTGCGGAACGCCAAGGAGTTCAAGGCGGCGGTGGCTGAGCTCGACCGACTCGCCGATGCGGACCCAGCGCGGGGGTCCGAGGCATATGACCGGCTCGAGTTCCTCGCCGTGCTGATCGAAGCCTACGAGAACGAGCACAATCCCGTCGATGAGATTACGGGCACGCCGCAGACCGTAGTGGTTTTCATGCTTGAGCAGCAGGGAAAGACGCGCGCTGATCTGGCGCCCCTGATGGGCGGCAAGGGTCGCGTCTCGGAGTTCTTCGCCGGGAAGCGTCGCCTTTCAGTCGAGCAGATCCGCGCGCTCCACAGAGAGCTTGGAATCCCGGCAGACTTGCTGATCGCTTGAGCACGGCTCCGGCCTCTCGCGGGCATGGATGCGCGCACAACTCTCGCGCGAGTTATTGGAGAGTCTCAAGAAGCGTTCGATGCCGCATTCAGTGGATCACCGATGAAGCGCGCGTCGAGACTTCGTTCGGCGACGTCAGCCGCCTCCGAGCCCGCGAGTCGTCTCGCGTCGAGGCTAGCTAGCGTGCCGCGCCCTTCCCCGGCCGTGTCAGCCTGTCGTCAGCTTTGGCGAATAACTTGGATGAGTTCGACCGACCCTCGTCAGGAGTCACCGATGTTCCGTCCTCTCTTGGTCTCCGCCGCGGCGCTTGCCGCGGCAACCCTGCTGGGCTCCGCTGCATCCGCCCAGGCCACGCATTATCACGTGGTCAAGACAATTGACATCGGACCGCAACGGGCCGACTACATCATCATCGATCCCGTGGGGCGGCGCCTGTACGGCCTCGCCGACAAGGTGATCGACGTCGACAACGACGCGATCGTCGGCACGGTTGAAGGCGGCGGCGGCGGCTACGCCATCGACCACGAGGACAACCGCGGGCTCGTGCGGAACGGGACGCTGTTCGACCTCAAGACGCTTGCGGTAACCGGCCACGTCGAGGTGAAGGCCGACGGCAGCCGCTACGATCCCGCCACGCACCTCGCGTTCGCGTGGGAGGGCAAGAGCGGCTGGGTGGTGGACATGCGCACGGGCAAATTGCTCTCGAAAACCATGATCGGCGACGGCCTCGAGTCGGCCGCCGCGGATGGTCGTGGAAAGCTCTACGCCGCGATCGAAGACGAGGGCGGTCTCGAACAGTTCGATACGCGCAGCCTCAAGATCGAGCGAACCACCAAGATCTCCAGTTGCGGCCGGGCGCAGGGCCTGACGATGGACACCGAAACGCGGCGCGTGTTCATGGCGTGTGACACCGATGTCGTCATCGTGAATGCGGACAACGACAACGTCGTGGCGCGCATCCGGGTTCCGAGCCGGTCGGACATGAACTGCTTTGACCCCACGACGAAACTCGTATTCAACCCGAACCAGAAGGACAGCACGGTGACGGTGATCCACGAGGATTCGCCGGACAAGTTCACCGTGGTGGAGAAGGTGTCGACCGGTGGCGGGGCGCGGACATGTGCGGTCGACGAGAAGACGCACAAGTTGTACGTGTTCTACTACGAGGGGAACCCGAGGCAGGGCGGCAAGCTCGTCGCCGCCGTGCTCGCGCCCTGACGGGCGGCGACGAACTACTCGGCGTTTCTCGCCCCATGGAAGAACGCCGATCCGGATTTGCAGCCCAAGGTGCAGGAAGTTCAAAAGCGGCTGGCGCGGTTCAAAGAGGCTGGTGGCAAGTAGTCGCGGCCACTTGCGAAAGATGCCGAGTTTCGCCGATCGACGCGCTTTTCGGCCTGCATTTACAGTGTCGCTGACCACGCTCGAGGTGCTCTGGCTAGCGAAGGATCTCGATGCCGTGCTTTTCGACGATGTCGAGCAGCTTGAGCGCCATCCCGGTGGGGTGCTTGGCGCCGGACTCCCACTGGGCCACGGTGCTCGGGCTCGCGTTCAGATGCACGGCGAAGACCGGCTGACTCATATGCAGCCGCTCTCGGAGTGCTTTGATCCGGGTCGCCGGAATTCTCTTTGGCGCCTCGACACAAGCCGTGTCGAACGTGCGCATTGTCGCCTTATCGATTGCACCGACTCGCAAGAGCGCAGCAGCGGACTCGTGGATCGATCCGAACGCGTCGCTCTTATATCGAGCCCGGCTGGCGGTCTTCTTCGCAATGCCCCGCACGCTTTGCGGACTAGGCTTTCTCATTGCGGATCTCCTTCAGGTCCTTGGACTTGATCAGCGACGCGAGCTGATTTTCGTTCAGATTGGCGTAGTGCATGGCTAGCTCCTGGAACCACGCCAGTTCGTCGTCCGTGCTGTTCTCCCGGTCGGCCTTTGCGAACAGGTACTGGTACACCCAGTACTTCCCGCCCTTCGCGAGGATAACCCCGCGATGCATGTTCTTGTTGAGCCGCTGTTTGTACACGCCCTTCGTGAGGTCCGAGCCCTTTCCTTCGCCAAGGTCTTTGATCTTCGCGCAGAGTTCGTGGTCGGCGATGCCGGCTTTCATGGCGCTCTTGCCGAAGCTCTTCGATTTGAGCACCCGCCGCGGGGTCGTCATGCGAGTAGCATAGCACTCAGCGTTACACTTTGGGTGATTAGGAGTTCGCGTTTTCCGGGCAAATCGACGGAGCGCGAGCAATTCCTTGATCCGCGAACCGTGCTTCTTATCGAGCTCGTAGTAGAACGAGCGGAGAGCCTATCGAACTAGTGAGATGTCCGCCGTAGCAACGTGTTCTAATCTGCCCCACCACATCTGTTGCGACGGCTTCGGGAGCGTAGTCGAATGTTGCGACAGGCACAACGCCACGATTCGTACCCGAAATTGAAAAGAGTCGACGACAAAGTCTTTCAAGAACACTTCTCGCCCGGCGTCGTCGATGGTCGAACGAGTCGCAGAAACGCTCGAAGATCAATCGGTACCGTGCTATCGCGTTCGACCATGAAATCGCCGTGAACGACGTGTGGAATGAAGCGGTTCACCAGAACCGTCACGGTGTCGCCAATCTGACTGGGCGGGAAGCATACCACGCGGGGCAACGTGAATTCGAGCGCGCCCGGCGACACGATGACGGATTCCGACTCAACAGCCAACGACCGACTACCACCACCAATGTGGGTGACACATGCAGCAAGTGAGGCCAAGAAGATCACGGGCCCGAGGCGAACCCGTTCCGGCAGTGGTCTCCAGACTCGGCTGATGCTTGAAACGGCTAAGCAGGTTCTGAAGTCTATTCCGACAATTGAAGGAAAGATCCCGGCCGGCATTCCAACGTCCTAGACCGATCACTTCCCGTCGCTCTTTGGCGCAGGCGGCTTTCCGCGCTTGAGTGCGTGAGTGCGTGAGCGGCGCCGAGAGGTGGTCGGACTGATTAAGACAGTCAGGCGGCATTCTTAGGTACACGACCGCGGGGTGAAACCGCCGACGGTTTCGACGGTTTAGCAAAGTATACCGCGTCGGGGGTTCGACGACCGAGTGCGGAATGGGGACGACGGTGATTGAAGAATGTGAAATAGCGCCG
>JBDTAE010000251.1:0-13868 GCA_039924785.1 Gemmatimonadaceae bacterium
GGACGCGTCGTCGATCTCCCGCCGCAAACGACCGCGCGCTATGTCGAAGGAACACCCGCGATGTCACACACCGTCTGGCGCATCGACCGTCAAACGTCGGAAGTCCCCGCCAACGGGACCTTCCGAATCGAGACGCTCGCGCCGTGCGTCGTGCATTGGACCAACGACAACTGGTGTACGACGCACGATACTGGCGCGGTGGACACGACCGTTGGCGTATGGTGCGTGGACCTTCCATCCGAAGCGCTGATCGAAGGCGCGGACGTGCGGTTCACACTATTCTGGTCGTCGTCGCAACGATGGGAGGGAAGGGATTACACCGCGACGGTCACGGCGCCCACGTAGCGCTACACCCGCTCCGTATCCCGGCGA
Organism: Gemmatimonadaceae bacterium; assembly: GCA_039924785.1. Classification (GTDB taxonomy): domain Bacteria; phylum Gemmatimonadota; class Gemmatimonadetes; order Gemmatimonadales; family Gemmatimonadaceae; genus JAQBQB01. Next base: position 373 of record JBDTAE010000251.1, read on the forward strand.
AACAGGATCGCGGCGCCGACTCCGAACACGATCGTCCAGATGACAACGCTCGCAATCGCCTCGGCCGTGAGCCCGCCGACGAGCGGCGCGCGCGCGACGGTGCCAACGCCATACACCGGAGTGAACTTCGCGATCGTTTGCATGGTGTGCGGCAAGGCGTCGAGCGGAATGAATAGGCCGCCGAACATCGCAAGGATCGCCAGCAACGGACCGACCACCTGCATCACATTCTCCGACGGCAGCAGAAAACCGACGAAGAGCCCGAATGCCGCGAACACCAAGGAGCACAACCAGGCCGCGAGTCCCGAAAGAATCCACACGCGCGGCTCCATTTGCACACCGGTGCTCGCGCCGACCGCGAACAGAACAACAACGGCGATCAGCCCGAGCACCATGGCGGTGAGAAGCTTCATCGCGATGTACGCGGCGGGGCGGAGCGGCGTCAAGCGCAGTTGCCGGCTCCAGCCAAGACTGCGCTCGACCGACACCGCCGCGCCGCCGGCCGTTGTGCCGACCATGGCGCCATACACCGCCATGCTGATCATGACGTATGCGACGACTTGGACACCGCCGGCACGGGCCTGCTTGTTCGAGACGCCGAAGAGAAAGAAGAACACGCTCGGGAAAACGACGATGAACAGCACCGTGCGGCGATTGCGTAGGACGCGGCGTATTTCGAGCCCGAGCGCGGTCAGATTGAAACCGCCGAACGGCGGAACGCGTCGCTCCGTCTGTGATTCGATTGGCGTCATCGGACCGCTCCCGCGGCGACGGTGGAATCATCTCCGGTCAGAGCGACGAACGCCGCCTCGAGATTCTTCGACGAGATCTCGAGATCGCGCGCCGACGTTTCGGTCAGCAGATACCGAGCGACCACATCCGAATCGGAGCACTGGACGAGCAGCGTTTGACCACGAAGCTCCACGTTGGTGACTCCGTCGATGGCCGCGATCGAAGATTCATTCGCGTTTTCTAATGTGGCCCGCACCGTTCTGCCCGACGCCAGGTTCTTGATCTCTGCGGTCGTCCCGTCGGCAACGATGGATCCTTGCCGGATGAGAACGATCCGGTCGGCGTAGGCGTCGGCCTCATCGAGGTAGTGCGTCGCGAACATCACCGTCCGTCCCTGCGCGGCGTCGTCGCGAATGGCCCGCCAGAACTCACGTCTCCCCTCGACGTCCATTCCGGTCGTCGGCTCGTCGAGCACGAGGAGACGCGGGTCAGAGAGAAGCGCCATCGCGAAGCGCAGGCGCTGTTGCTCACCGCCAGAACATTTGCCCACACGACGGTCGGCAATCGCGCCAATGCCCGCACGCTCGAGCACCTCGGCGATGGGACGCGTCTTTGCGTGCAGGGACGCCGTGTACGCCAACGTTTCCGCGACCGTAAAGTCTTTCAGTAGCCCGCCGTTCTGCATGACCGCCGACACTTCGCCACGTGCGATCGCCTCCGCGGGCGTCTTCCCGTACACCGACACGGAACCTGAGTCCGGGCGCGCGAGACCGAGCAGCATATCGATCGTCGTGGTCTTGCCGGCTCCGTTGGGGCCGAGGAACGCGACGATTTCCCCGGACTCGAGTTCGAGGCTGAGATCGTTCACGGCCGTGACGGAGCCGAAGCGCTTTGTGAGATGACGAAGGTCGAGGGCGAGCACGGATGTCCGGGATTGGTATGGCGTTTCGTACGGCGCGGCCCGTCGTTGGTTTCAGCGCCATCTCCGGGTTGCCTTCGGACAGTTGTTGTCTGATTGGGTCGCCGATCAGCGACCGGTGGATGACACCGAGACGGTCTCGCTCTGTCCGATCAGGACGCGCCGGCCAGCGCAATGCAAAGGTAGTAAACGCCGGCCACCGAAACAGCGGTCGATCCGACTCGCTGAACCGCGAACGACAAATGCGGTCGCGTCGCGGCTTGGGACCGGGAACGACGAACCGCTTTCAAGAACGCGAACAGCGGCCGCAGCACGATCTGGTTGCCCGTCTCCACGCCGACGCTGAAGCCGAAGATCGCAAGCAGGATCATCTCCCGCGGCATTTGGTGCATGATCTCGAGCAATCCGCCGGCGAACCCGAGCTCGTGAAAGAGTCCGAAGAAGAACGCGACGAGAAGTCGGCTGCGCCCCGTGCGACTGACCCGGCCAAAAAATATTCTGCACCGCCACGAACACGATGCTCGCGGCGATCAGCGGCTCCACGACTCGACTCGGCAAATGAACGAGGTTCAACGCGGCGAGCGTCAGCGTGATCGAATGCGCGAGGGTGAACGCCGTCACCACTTTGACGAGCTCCCACAGGGTCGCGGCGCCGAGCACGAGCGCGGCGAGGAAGAGCAGGTGATCGAACCCGCTCAGGATATGATGGACGCCGTGTCAGAAGTACGTCGTCACGAGCGCGAGCTTGTCCCCGCGAGCGAGTGACTGCTGAACCTCGGGCGATGCTGCCGAGGTCTCGCCGGCCGCCAGCGTGGAATTGCCAATGGCGAAGTCCAACCGGTATGTCGATTGATCGCGGGCCCGGTCCTGGGCAATGATGTGAATCGCCGAATCGTCGGGGACCAGCGTATTGACGAGATACGAGGCGATCGCCTTCTGATGCTGGTTCTCAAACGTCAGACGCCCGCTCGCATCGCCGCGCGGCATGTCGGCGTCGAAGGTGAGCACAATGTCGTCGGTGCCCTCACGAATTTCGCTCTCCGACAGGAACGACGACGAGACGAGCGACAGTGGCGCATCGCGTCCATCGACCCCGAGCGAAATGTCCCGTCGCACTCTCTCGCCGTACGCGCGTTGTTCGGCGTCGGAGATCACGCCGTCGCCGTTCGCGTCGACCAGCGCGAGCACCTTGGGCGCGGCGGCCACACCGGCGACGAGCCGAAGTCGTAGCTCCACGCGTCCTCGCGCGAGGCTAATCGTCGCGGCCTCGAGATATTCGTTGAGGCGATGCGCGAACGCCGGCGTCGCGAACCAGAGCAACGCGGCGACGCCCGCGAGCGCGAGTAACGGAATCCTCTTCATCGAATGACTATGCTCGCGTTACTTGCCGACTTTCCGGCGCCCGTAGTCGTTCGTCGGATCGCGATAGATCGTGTGGACATGCAGAGTCGGATGGTCGCGCTGCGGCGCGAACTCGATCACGAGATGCGGCCCCTGAATTCTGTAATACCCGGTGATGTTCTGCCCGGCCGCTCCCGTCGGCGCGCCGCTCCACGCGAAGTACGTCTGATCGAGATCCGCGGCGAGCTCTTTCATGCGAATCGAGGCGGCGCTGTCGTTGACGAGACTTCGTCCGCTTGCATGATCTGTTGCACTTTCTCATAACCCCGCGCGCTGAGCACCGTCGAGATCAGCGCGAGAGTCGCCGTGCGTTGCGGAGCGCTCATCTCGCGAAGGTTGAGCCCCGCGCGCGGCACAAAGCCAGTCGGAAAATTCGGCCATCGGCGGCGCTGCACATCGTCGTCGTACGCGAACATGACGCGGCGTCGCTGCGCGGTATCGAGTGTCGCGAGAAACGCATTCGCCGCGCGGACGACACGGGCCGTTGCCGACTGGGCGACGGCGGCATGGGCGACAGCGAGGCGAGCGCAACGAAGGGAAGGGCGGAACGCAATCGCATTGCGTGACTCCAAACGTGTAACGCAAATGAAACCCGATTGACGCGAACCCGTGTCTGGTGATTCGACAACCGGCACGGGCCATAGATTCCATGCGCGGACGGCGATCTGCGCCGCCAAACGAACGCGTTGCATTCCCGTGAGGCCGGCCGCCCCGACCGCGACGACGAGAATGGTGGCAACTCAACCGCCGTGGACCGCGCGTCTTTCTGCAATGGTCACGCAGCGTGAAATAGCGTGACGCTCACGAGTCGCTCATGCCGACCGTTTCAAAACGAGTGTATTGTAGATTGCGTTCACAATCCAGTGTACGGACCGTTCGCGAGACGGCCAGCGGCGGTTGTTTCCGCGGGGCAATCGGATTTTCCGTTCATTCGCCTCCGACAATGAGGATACATGGTCCAAAACAGCGCGCAGGCGTGGATTCGTGTGTTGAGGTGCGTCGCTGCGCTCGCACTGTTTGGCGTGCGCCCGTCTGCTGCGCAAACAAGCGCCCGCCGTGCTCTCGGCGGCGACTCCGGATCGGTGAGCCGCGCGGCGTCGCAGGCGAATGCGGGTGCGCCTGTGGGTGCGCCCGTGGTATTCGAGGGCGACACTCTCCTTCGGTTGTACGGGCAGCTTGGGCCATTTTCCGCCGCGGCGCGGGCCGCCGCCGTCAGCGAGCGATTGCGGCAGGTTCGCGCCCGTATCGGATCGGGGCGTGACTCAATCGTGGTGATCGATCGAGGCACCTATACTGAGCTGACGGCCGGTGACGTCGTGGTAATGACGGTACTCGACGAGGATGCCCGCGCCATGCTTCGGCCCCGCAACGACATTGCGGCCGCATACGCCGTGTCACTCCGTCGCGAGCTTGTCGCGGCCACCGAACGGGTCGGAAGCCGCGCGATCGTGCTCGGCGCTGCCTACGCCTTGGCCAGCACCGCGGCGCTCGTGCTCTTGCTGTGGCTCCTGAGCTGGACGTGCGGGCGACTGTATGCGCGTGTCGACTCGGTTCGCAGCGCGCGCCTGCCGGCTGTCCGCATCCAACAATTCGAGGTGTTGTCGCCGAGCCGGATTACAAATTTGCTAACGATGTTGGTTCGGCTGGCTCGACTCACGGTCACGGTCCTGCTGTTCTACATCTACGTGCCGTTGCTGTTGAGTTTCTTCCCGTGGACCGTCGCGTTGTCGCGGCAGATCGTCGGCTACGCGATGACCCCGTTCGCGGCGGCGTGGGATGCGTTCATCGCGTACGTCCCCAACGTGTTCTATATCGCGGTGATCGCCTTGATCACGCGCTGGGCGCTCAAAGGCATTCACGCCATCTTCGATGCGCTGGCGGGCGGCGGACTGACGGTCGAGGGATTTCATCGCGATTGGGCAGATCCGACGTACAAGATTCTGCGCGTGCTCATTCTCGCCTTCGCCGCGGTCGTGCTCTTTCCGTATTTGCCCGGCGCTCGATCCGACGCATTCAAAGGCGTTTCATTGTTTCTCGGCGTGCTGTTGAGCTTTGGATCGTCGACCGCGATTGGGAACGTCGTTGCCGGTGTCGTCCTGACGTACACGCGAGCATTTCAGCTCGGCGACCGTGTCCAAATCGGCGAAACGGTCGGCGACGTGATGGAGAAGACGCTTCTCGTCACGCGTCTCCGTACCATTAAGAATGTTGAAATCACGATTCCGAATGGAATGGTGCTGTCGAGTCACGTCGTCAACTACTCGAGTCTCGCCGGGAAGAACGGTCTCATCCTGCACACGTCGGTGACAATCGGATACGACGCGCCGTGGCGTCAGGTGCATGCGCTGCTGATCGAGGCGGCGACGCGTACCGCCGACATCTCCGCCGAGCCGTCGCCGTTCGTTCTTCAGACGAGCCTCGACGATTTTTACGTGACCTATGAGGTCAACGCGTACACGGCGTACGCGGAGCGCATGGCACTGATCTATTCCCGACTCCATGAGAACATTCAGGAAACGTTCAATGGGGCCGGCGTGGAGATCATGTCGCCGCACTACGCGGCGCTTCGCGACGGCAACGAGACGAGCATTCCGCCCGCGCATCGAGCACGCGACTACCAGGCAGCATCGTTTCGCGTCGATCCGTCGTCGCGCTAGCCTCCGCCGCCCCCCGGTCGTCTAATCCTCGTCTTCCGCCGGATTCCAAACAAGCCCCGCGTACGCCACTGATGCGTCAGCGCGCGACCAGTTGCTCCATCGCCCGCTGGACCGATTCGGTCAGTTCCTTCGGTCCGAACGGCTTTGACAGCGTCAACGTGACGGCGCGGTCATCCAGCACTTCGGCCGCGTCGCGAGTGCCCGTGTATCCCGACATCACAACGGCGGGGAGTAGCGGCCGGTCCGCGCGGAGTATTCGCAGCAGCGACCAGCCGTCCATGCCCGGCATCATCAGATCGGTAACGAGGATATCGCAACGATCCGGGTCTCGCCGCCAATGCACGAGCGCGTCCTCGGCGTGTTGTGCTTCGATCACGAGATGCCCCGCGCGCTCGAGTATCCGGCGTGCGGTGTTTCTCACCGGCGCCTCGTCCTCCACCAGCAATACCGTAAGTCGCTGCGTGTCCGCCACTGCATCGGCTGCCGTGCGTTCGACCGGCAACGGGGCTAACGAGGCTGGGGCCAGCAACGGAAAGCGCACGCGCACTTCGGTTCCACGCGACGGTACGCTTTCGATATCGACCGAGCCGCCGGACGCAGCGACGATACCATGGACGATCGACAGGCCAAGTCCGGTGCCCTCGCCGCGCGGTTTGGTCGTGAAGAACGGCTCGAACACACGCGCGCGGGTATCGGCGGTCATGCCGGTTCCGGTATCACTCACGGTGAGCAATGCACGCGGCCCGTCGTCACCCGTGCTCGTGCTGGTTTCAATCACGATCGTGCCGCCATCGGGCATCGCGTCGCGCGCATTCACGACGAGGTTGACGAGCACTTGCTGCAGCTGCGTCACGTCGGCGTTGACTGGAATGGTGTTGGCGCCATAGTGCGTCTCGATGCGTACTCGCGTCCCGACGAGGCGCGACAGCATATCCTGCGTCTCCGCGACCATCGCGTTGAGATCTACGCGCGCTGCCTCCACGAATTGCCGCCGGCCGAACGTGAGCAATTGACGCGTGAGGGACGTCGCGCGCCGCGACGAAGCGATCGCGGCTTCCACGTCGGCGCGCGCTGACGAGCGCTCCGGTAGCTCCAGGAGCGCCAATTCGAGATTTCCAATGATCGCGGTGAGGATATTGTTGAAGTCATGCGCGATTCCGCCCGCCAACTGGCCCACTGCCTCGATCTTTTGCGCGTGCTGCAGTTGTTCGTCGCGCTCCCGAAGCGCGCGCGCGGACGCACGGATCTCGGTGATGTCGCGCTCCACGGCGATGAACGATTCCACCGCGCCGGAAGAATCGAGCTGCGGCGCGAGCCGGACCGAGAATTCGCGATCGCCGGTCGGCGAAGGCATCGCGACCTCGAATGCCGATGGCTCGCGCGTCGCAAGCACGTCGGCGATCGCCCGCCGCCAGCGATCCGCGAACTCAGGCGCGGCGCCGATCATCGCTCCAATTTCCGCAGGGGTTCGGCCCGTGAACGTGCCCGGTTCGACGCCGAGGGTTTGCGCGAGCATCGTGTTCAAGAAGACGTGGCGGCCGGCCAGGTCGAGCCGCGCAATCGGGTCCGGTGCATCCTCGGCCAGTGCACGAAACTCTTCCATGCGTCGGCGGTCGGCCTCAGCGGCGATGGCGGATTGCTCGGACGAGCGACGAATCAACAGCATGGCGCACACGGCGCCTACGATCCCGAGCATCAACGTGCCGAGACCCAGCGCGACCGCGAGCTCTCGTGTGGCTTGGCCCAATGCGCCGGAGAAGCCCAGCTCATCTTCAGTTAGAACCAGATCCAATGCGCGGACACTGTCTAATAGGACCGCGGTCTCCGCTGCATCTCCGCGCGCGGCGGCCAGCGCGTGCGCCAGCACGCGCAGGGAATCGATCCCGACGTCGCCCCGTTCCCAGTACCGCACGGCATTCTTGACGACGGGTACGCGTTTGAACAAAGGATACAGATATGCCATCGCGGTCGCATCGGCCGGATAGCTTCCACCCTCCACGAAGTCTTGCGCGGCGAGCGTGAAGTCGGGGTGTGGCATCTCGAGCGTCAGGCGGGCGCGCCGGTCCGCGTTGGGCGCCGACAGGGCGCGTTCGAACTCGCCGAGATCCGGCATTGTGTCGTGCGCCGCGTCCTCATAGAGCGCGATCACTGCGCTTTTCTGCCCCTTGGACCATAGGCTTTCAGCGCCGACGTACGCCGCCGCGGTGTTCTGGAGCGTCAGCGATGCCCATCGAAGGATGACGACGACGACGACAATAATTGGAATCGCCGCCTCCGACCACGGGAGTCTGCGAACTGGGGCGGTTTGGCCTCGGGGTTTCGGTGTCGAGGGGGCGCGTTGACGCGCTAGCACGACGCAAACTTCAATCGCATTGTCTTGCCTTGGTAATTGCGATCAAGTGGGGCAATCTTCGAGCCCGACGGCAGTCGCGGAGCGGACTCGACGCGCGACGGGATGAAACGGACGGTCGACTGTCGTTTAAGGAACTCTCGCGGCGAGCGGTCTTCTGATCGCCAGCGTGAACCCGCTCCTCGTCAAGAGCACGTTCACGCGGACCCGTTCCGTCGCCAGTGCGCGTTCTGCGAGACTGGGTGCGGGTCGTTACTGTCGAGACGGTCGCTGAAGGGGAACCACCTCCGCCGTGTTCAGTCTGGCCGTGATCCCGTGGGGTAGTCCGTCGAGCGTCTTCCAAATGTTATATATGAAGGCGTAGGCGCCGAGCGCCGCGAGCGTGCCGCCCACCACGAGGAGCACCGTCCCGCCCGACACGGTCCCTGTGTGGACGCGAAGGCAAAACCCGGCGACCATTGTCGCGAGGCCCGCGTTCGCGATAAACCAATGCGCGCCGGCAATGCGCGGACTGTAGAGAGGGCGCCCGGCGATTCGCGGCAGCACATGATAGCCGATTCCAAAAATCATCATCGTCACGAACCCGAGCAGGTTCATATGCTCGTGTGCCGGTTTGTAGATTTCCCATGACGGATGTACCGCCATCGCCACGCCGAGCGTGACGCCGGCGCCGAGCCACACCAGGCTTGCTTTGACGAAGGCCTTCGCGAACCAATCCATCTAACCCTCCACCCCAATGGTCGACGTTTTCGACTCCCGCTCGAAGAATAGTGCGGCCGGAGCGTCCTCGAGTAATGCGGCAACGATCCACCGCTCGAGGTTACGCGAAAGGACCCTCGCTGCGCGCTTCGCGTGCAAAAGTACGGGCTTTCCCTACAGGCTAAATGCCGCGCTGCGGTTTTCTTATGAAGTAGGCGCAGGCGTTCGTGTGTCGCAGCCTCACGAAAACGCACTCCACACTTCATCGCGGATGACGAGTAAACCCAACTACGATTGCCGAGCGGATCGACGCGACACTGCGCGTCGTCTGAATGGGGAAGAGGGTTAGTCGTGCCAGCCTTGTACTACGCCAACGTCACCGTGCACGTCCTCGCCGCGATGTTCTGGCTCGGCGGAATGTTTTTCTTGGGCCTCGTTGGCGCGCCGGTGCTGCGTGCGGTGGAGCCGCCGGAGCTCCGCCAACGAATGTTCGAGGAGATCGGGCGCCGGTTTCGACGCATTGCGTGGTGGATGATCGGCGTTCTCGTGGTCACCGGGATCATCAACCTGCATTACCGCGGATGGCTCCACTGGCACGGCGTGTTTGACTCCGGTCAGTTCTGGCACACGCCGACCGGTTACGCCCTCGCTGCCAAATTAGCGATGGTCGTCGGCATGATCGCCATCAGCGGTGTGCACGACTTCATCGATGGACCGCGCGCCGGCAAGCTGGCGCCGGGATCTCCCGCGGCGATTGCATTCAGGCGACGCGCGGCATTGCTCGCACGTGTCAACGCGGTCTTCGGAGTGCTGCTCGTCGTCGCGGCCGTGCGACTCGCGCGCGGAGGATGAGCGATGCATTCTCTTGTTCGCAGATACATCAAGACCGCGATTGCATTTCTCTTTGTCGGCCTGACGATCGGCGGTTGGATGATTCTGAGGCGTGAAATGTGGCAGCGATACGCGTCGCCATACGAGGTCAGCGCGCACACGCACGCAATCTTTGTCGGCTTCGTGATGATGATGATCCTCGGCGTGGCGCTGTGGCTCTTTCCGCGCCCGGAGAAGGGCGACAGCCGATATCGACCGGCGCTCGCGAACGCGGCCTACTGGCTACTGACGACGGGAACCGCGGCTCGCGTCGCCGGAGAACTGTTGCGCCAAGTCTCCTCGACGCTGTGGTTACGCGTTGGAATCGTGGCGAGCGGAATCGTGCAAATTGCCGCGCTCGCGCTCTTCTTCTTTACGATGTGGTCGCGCATTCGAGGCGCCGGGAGTCAGACCCGCGAGGCGCAGGGCGAGCGATTCTAGCAGAATTCTAGCGGACATTCCTGATGCCATCGGAACGGTCGAGCCGGCGAGGTGAGATCCCACTATCCGGCTGCTCTCCTCGATCCCGTCGAACGAGCACGCCGCATCTCGCGGGCTTCACGGAGCCTCGGCGCGTGCGCCGACAGCAGATCGCTTCGTGAGAGAATTCCAATGATCGTTGTCGGAGCGTCTCGTCGGACGACGGGAAGGCGGCCCACGTGCTCGAGCACCATCTGATCGGCGGCGTCTCGCAGTGAGTTGTCCGCGAATACCACGACAGGCGGGCGATGAATCAACGACATGAGCGTCGCATCAGGCGCTACGTGCGGTGCGCTGATGTCGGGGCGGGTCAGCAGTCCGACTAGCAGCCCATCGGCATCGACGACTGGAAACCCCTGATGAGATGCGCCGCCGGCTCCGCTGTATAGCCATTCGCGCACATCGCGCACCGTTGCGGTATCGCGCAACGTCACCACGTCCCGCGCGCCGACATCGCCCGCTCGCACGCGGCTCAGGTAGTCGAGCGAATACTCGGCGCGCAGACTCACCCCACGCCTCGCCAGCTTTTCAGTCATGATCGAATGGCGATTCATCTGCAGCGCGACGAAATAGGCCGTCGAGCATCCGATGAGCAGGGGCAGAAGGCCGACCGGCTGTCTCGTCGTTTCGAACGCGAACACCACGGATGTCAGCAGTGCATGTGAGGCCCCGGCGAACATCGCTGCCATCCCCACGAGTCCGGCCATCTGCGCGGTGATGCCAAGAGACGGCGCCTGGGCGTTCGCGATCGACCCCAACCACGCGCCGAGTCCGCCTCCGATGGTGAAGAGCGGCGCTAGCGTTCCGCCCGATGTGCCGCTGCCGAGGTATATCGCCCACGACAGCAGTTTGAGAACGACCAGAGCCATGAGCGCCCGGCCCACGATGGTCCCACCGATGGCGCCCGTGATGTTGTCGTAGCCCACACCGAGAGTTCTCGGCTCGATCAGTCCGATGACGCCAACCGCGATTGCGCCAATCGCCGGCCACCACATCCAATCGATGCGGAATCGCTCCCCCCAATGTTCGAAAGCGGCTTCGATCTCGTATGAGAATCTTGTAATACCCGCGGCGGCTACGCCAATAATGGCCCCCAGAAGCGCGTACGCCACCAACGCTATGCCCCCGGGTTGCGCCATCGCCGGAATGGTGAACACCGGTGCCGTGCCGTCGAACGCGATGCGAACACCGCTGGCGACGGCGGCCGCCAGTGCCACGGGAATGAGGGATCTCGCTTTGTACTCGAACAGCAGTAGCTCCACCGCAAGGAGCACTGCGCTCACCGGTGTGCCGAAGGTGGCGGCCATGCCGGCCGCCGCGCCGGCGCCGAGCAGTGTCTTTCGCTCGTCAGCGGTGACGTGGATGATTTGACCCGCGAGCGATCCCAGGGCGCCGCCCGTGGCGATGATCGGACCTTCAGCGCCGAATGGGCCGCCGGTACCGATGGCGATCGCCGCCGACAGCGGCTTGAGGATCAGGACGCGTAGCGGAATGCGACTTTCGCCGAAGAGCACCTTCTCCATCACCTCGGGAATCCCATGGCCGCGGATGGCTGCGGACCCGTAGCGAGCCATGATGCCGACGACAATCGCGCCGAGGATTGGAATGAAGAGCAGCGCGAATGGTGAACGATGCCCCCCGGCCGGAGATACGAATTGGAACCCGACTCGACCGTAGAACGCGAGATTCGTCATCAGGCCGATCAGATGCAGAAGGACCTGCGCCGCCAGGCCGGCGCCCGCCGCAATGACCACGGCGAGGCCGGCGATGACGACCGTGCGACGGTCAACGGGCTCATAGTCGTCGGGGCCGCGAGGTTCGCGGTCGGGTAATGGCGCATCGAGCTCGAGAATCGAATCGAGCGTCGGTGAAACGGGGATCGCGCCTGGCGGCGTCGGAGTTTCGCGGTGCGGCATCACAGAGAGATCGAAGCGAGATTGAATCGGGTTGACCAACGTTACAAAAAGAAACTATTCTGCCGCACAACCAGGGCGCGAGCCGTTCCGCATGATCGCGGTTAGCGATCCGCCTCCGGAAGTCATGGCGGAGGCGTGAAAGCTCGATGGGGAAGATTATCAGGTCCGAAAAAGGCGGAACGCTATGTCATTTCCGGATAGCGAAGCGTTCCGTCCGGCATCGCAATCGCACCCGGCGTGACTGTCGCAGGCACTGTCGCGCCTCGGCCCATGATGTGCTCGACCACCACGCCGCGGATGAGCAAATAGTCGGCGACGATGCGGCGATGACACCGCCACCAGACCGCTTCCGCGCACATGATGGCGCAGCGATGCGTTCGCGAGACCGCGAGCAGTTCGTCGAGGCCGGCGCGAAACGCGTCTGTCTCGGCGTAGTCCGCGTAGTTTCGGAATGCCTGCACGCGCCACAGCGTATTCGTTGATGGCGCCGCACCCTTGGCCCTGTGCCGCCTTCCCCCGAGCGCGCTCAGATGCCGGTACCCGATGTTGTGTTCCGCGAGCGAGACCGGCAGCGTATCGAGGTTGAACTGCGGCATGGCGCGCGACCGGAGGATCGAACGAATGTCGGCGAGAAAGTCGACGTCGACTTGCTGCAGCAAGCCGATGAATGCCTCGAGCGTGCGGGTCGAATGACCGATGGTAAAAACCGTTCGGCTCACGCTCCCCCGTCATCAATCCATCGTTCTTTCGCGGCCTCGCTCAATCGATGATCGATTTGCGGCGGGGACGCGGCAGCGCCCGCATCGTCGGACGACGCCATCTGGGCCACCGTCAGCAGAAAGGTGGCACCGTCCACCGATCGCGCCGCGTGTTCGACTCCCGCGGCAAAGATCAGCACGTCGCCGGCCCGTAGCGCATACGTGTCGTCGAGCGCGTAAAACGTGACAGCGCCATCCAGCACCTGGATCGATACCGGATTATCGGTGCTATGGGCCGGCAGAAATCCACCGCGGGCGAGGCCCATGAGCGTCAAGCGCAGCGGACCCTCTTTCACCAGCGTGCGCGCACTACGCCCGTGCTTGGCGAGAAGATCCTGATCGATCATCATCGCGTCCGGTCCAAGGTGCTGGACGATGATGTTGCCGGAGATTGTGCGATGCATTGAAGACATGAGGATATTGGGATGGAGGGCGGCCTACTTGGACACGGCGATCAGGAAACGAGGGCCCAGTGGCACAGTCGCTCACACGCACGTTCCCCCGCACGCCGACGCGGCCGAGACCATGGCACCCGAAGTCCCCCAATGTGAAATAAGCTAGGCGGATGATCGGCAGATACTGGCAGATGTATGCCCGACGATTGACCGCCGCGCCGAGCCCCGAAGCCGCGCCCGCTGCGTCGAAGACTCCGAATCCCCAGGGGCATTCATCTGGCGCGCCACCGGCGGTCGACTGACGTGCGACAAGAAATCA
>JBDTAE010000252.1:0-13494 GCA_039924785.1 Gemmatimonadaceae bacterium
CCACAACACGACGTTGTCCTCCGTGCCATTGAAGCGAACGGCGAGGTAATCGCCGTTGGGCTTGACGTTGAACAGAATGCCGGCGCAGCGATCGAGCGCCCCGCCGAGCATTTGGAAGCGAACGGAAATTTCGCCGTTCTCGAAGTTGTCGAGGCCTTTGAAGACGGCAATCGGGTAGTACGCGAAGGCCTTGATGCTTTCGATGAACTCTTCGTTTCGCGCGCCGTAAAGCTCGCGCGCCTTGTCCGCGAGCCCGCCCGCCGGTTGGCCGCGCTTCCACACGCGTCCGTCGACGAACAGCACTCTCTTCCCCGGCTCCTGCGAGATCACCCAACTGCCCACCATCGGCGCGAACGTTTTCGGCTCCTTGCCGACGGTCTCGCCCGAGAATGAAACGGTGGTCGACCCGCCAGCGCCGGGGTTGGCTTGCGCGAATAGCGTCGAAGCGCCGAAGACGACGATACATCCGAATGACGATAACAACACTTTCATGTTCATGACTGTTCTCCAAAGGTCCTGATACGCAACAGGCGAGGCCTGCGCAGCCACCACCACGTCATTCCGACACACAGCGGCCAGACGAGAAAAAAGATCCAAGGTGCGAGAGTCGCACGAGCGGCGAGCGGATATCCCGTGTACGGTTTATCGTCGGACGGCGTTGGCGGTTGACGCGCCGCGAGACGATAGATCGTCTCGAGCACGATCGGTTGTGTCGTCGACCGCGTCATCTCGCGCTTTCCGTCGAGGTCGTACCATACCTCGCCATACTGATCATTCTGTTTCTCGAACAATCCGCTTCGACTCGTCGCGCCGTAGCTCACGGTGACGCGGCGCATGGTGCGCCGTAACTTTGCCAACACGCCGCGTTCGAGATCGGTGAGCCGCGGATCCTCGGCGGCGAGATTCACGGTGATCCTGAGGGGCTTGTCGATCGCTCGCAACGCCGTTTCGTCCGCGCGCGGAAATGAATTTCTCCGATCCTCACTCACGTCTCGGCTCGCCCTGATCTGCGCGAACGCAAGACATACGAGGACGGTCACCACCGCGACGGCACCGAGCGAGATCGCGCGACGCTGAATCGGCTTGCCGTCCTGCAGCCACACGGCGGCGCACACAAGACCCGCGGAACCGAGTGTGAGAAGAATCAAAACAGTCGCGACGCGCAGCTCACCATGCTCGAACACGCGCAGCGCGGCCGACGGCGTATACTCGGCGATCGCGGCAATCGCGCCGCCCCGCGCGGCGGCGACGTAGTCGAGCGCCCAAGTGCCCAACGTGATCGTGAGCGCGATGATCGCCGCGCTTGCGGCGCTTGCGGCCAACGCGCCGGCCGCCGCGCTAACGCCAATCGTTAGCACTCCGCGCAGGACGTGACCGAGGACGACGGTCGACGTCTCAGCGGCGCCGAGATGTCCGCCCATGCTTGCCCATAACCCAAGCGCCACCGCACCGGCGATTCCCGCGACGAGCCACGCAACGATCAGCGCCATTGCTTTCGCGGCGATTACTTCGCCAAACGCCGCCGGCGCCTGCAACGAGAGCGAGAGCGCACCGCTCTGCTTCTCCGACGCGACGAGTCGAATGACGACGAACGGAAATAGCAACGTCGCCGCGAGGTCATAGACGCCGAGCGTCGGCACGACGATGCCCTCGAGCGGGCTGAGTCCCTGCGACAACGCCGAGGCGCCGCCGCCGATTCCACTCGCCTCCGCGTACAACTCAGTCGACGTCATGAGCGCGTGACCCACCAGCGCTCCGATCACGAGGATCAACAACCAATAGGAGCGTGACGCACTCAGCTCACGCAATTCGTTTTCGAGTAGCCATCGCCATGCGCGAACGCCGCTCGTTTCAGGTGAGCGCAAGGAACACCTCCTCGAGCCCGCCGTCGGTGACGCGCGCGCGAGCGCGAAGCTCGTCGAGCGTGCCTTCGCCGGCAATGCGACCGCCGCTCAACAACACGAAGCGATCACAGATTCTCGCGGCGTCGCCGAGTTGGTGAATCGACAGGAATAGCGTGCGGCCTTCATCACGATGCGCGCGCAGCACCGACATCACATCGCGCGTCTGCCGAAGGTCGAGACCGTCGAACGGCTCGTCGAGCATCAGGAGCGGTGGCGGTGTGAGAAGGCCGACGGCGAGCATCACACGACGATGCTCGCCCTTCGATAATTGGCCGAGTCGCGCCCCGAGCAAGGGATCGAGCCCGAGCACTGAGATCGCGCGGGTGAGGGATGCGTCCGTCGCTCCATGCAATCCGGCGATGAAGCGAAGAACCCAGCTCACCGGTTGGCCGGGCCACGGCCGAATGCCGTCGGGTACGAAAAACAGCGCGTGCTTGCGCTGCGACGGTTCGATCGAGGACCCGTCGACCGTTACGGTGCCGAGCGACGCGGGCGTTACGCCGGCAACGCACTGAAAGAGCGTGGTTTTACCGGAACCGTTCGGGCCGATCAGGCCAAGGATTTCGCCTGGTCGAATGGTGAAAGTAGCACTTTGGAGCGCCCAGAAGGCGCCAAACCGACGCGACATGTTTTCGACGCGAATGACGCCAGTGCGTTTCGTTGGGGACTGTCGCGGGGTGAAGGTCGGCTGAGACGTCATTGGCGGGAATTCTCACCCGGCGCGTTGCGGCATGCAATGGGACAGCGCCGTTTTTGAACATGAATCTCTCATGAATCCATTCCCACTTGCCCTCTCTGCGGCGGGCGCGGCGGGCATTCCGTCGTTCGGCTTGCCGCGCACAGTGAGATTCGGGCGTCGAGTAATCTCGCCGAACGGCAGCGGGTTTCCGGTTTGCATTCGCGGAGTCCGCGAGTAGCTCGTTGACACACTATATCCACTGTGGCTATAGTTGCGCATGAGCCACGACCGCGATCTCATCGACGGCATGCTTCCGTTGCCACCGGCAACGTTCCACATCCTCATGGCCGTCAGCGACGAAGATCGCCATGGATACGCCATCATCCAGGATGTCGAAACGCGCACCGGCGGCGACCTCAGACTGAGCGCAGGCACGCTCTACCGCTCGATTCAACGCATGCTCGAGCAGGGGCTGATCGTCGAAGCAAAACGACGGCCGGCACCCGCGCTCGATGACGAACGCCGTCGGTACTACTCAATCACGTCGCTCGGCACCGCGGTCGCTCGCGCCGAAATGAGCCGTCTGACGCAACTCATTCGGCTCGCGCGCGCGCGGGGCCTCACACCGGAGACGACGTGATGCGTGTCTATCGCGCGCTCCTGCGGCTGTATCCGGCGTCGTTCCGCGCCGAATATGGCCGGGAGCTCGCCGAGGCGTTCGTGTTGCGCCGCGGTGACGCGCGCGGGCCACTCGCGTTGCTCGTCTCCATCGGTCTCGCACTCGCCGACGTCATTCCAAACGCGGCAGGAGCGCACTGGGATATTCTCAAGCAGGACCTGCACTACACGAGCCGTGCGCTGCGCCGAACCCCGGGCTTTGCGCTCACCGCGATTCTCGTCGTCGCGCTCGGCGTTGGTGCGAATGGGGCGGCGTTTTCCGTCGCGACCTTCGTTTTGCTGCCCAGGTTGCCGTTCGCGCATCCCGAGGCTCTCGTCAAAGTATGGGAACGGACGCCCGGGTTCGGACGGTTGGAGCTGTCACCAGCAAACTTTAAAGACTGGAAGGCCGGCGCGCGCTCCTTCTCGGCGATGGGTGCAATGTCGGCCACGGCGGTCAACCTCACGGGCGGCGGCGAACCACAGCGCGTCGGCGCGGCTGCGTTCACCGTCGACGTGTTTCCAATCCTCGGACGCGCCGCGCTGCTCGGCCGAACGTTCGTCGCAAGCGATACGGTGGCCGGGCGATCCGTGGTCCTTAGCTACGACTTGTGGCAGACGCACTTCGGCGCCGACGTCGGCGTCGTTGGGAAAACAGTGGAGCTCGACGGGATGCCGTATTCGGTGATTGGCGTGATGCCGCAGGATTTCCGCTATCCCAATCGCGACGCACAGCTTTGGACGACGCTCCAGTTCGCGGCGGAAGACCTCACCGACCGATCGAACAACTATTTGCAGGGTGTCGCGCGGCTGAACGACGGGGCGACGCTCGAGAGCGCGCGCGCCGAACTTGCCGTGATCGCGACGCAAGTGCATCGACAATACCCAAAGGAGACGGAGACGACCGCCGCGAACGTCTATCGCGTTGCCGACGAGTTGAGCGACCGCAATCGCTTGCTGCTGCTCGCGCTGTGCGGCGCCGCGCTTTGCATTCTACTTCTCGCATGCGCGAACGTCGCCAACCTGCTGCTCGTTCGCGCGATCAGCCGCGAGCGGGAGATCGCCGTTCGGACCGCACTGGGCGCTGGGCGCGAGCGGTTGCTCCGCCAGCTCGTGACGGAGAGCGCGCTGCTCGTCCTCTCCGGGGTCGTCGCGGGGTTCATCCTGGCGCGCCTCTCGGTGCCGATGCTCACGATGCTGGTGCCCAACACTCTCCCGATCGTTCAATCTCCGCCGCTCAACACGCGCGCGCTGCTGATCGCCGGTTTGGTCGTCGCGCTCGTCGGAATCGGATTCGGCGTCGTACCCGCATTGCGCGGAGCAACCAAAGGCATCGATGCATTGCGCGACGGCGGTCGCTCAGGAGGGGGGAGAAGGCAACGCGTGCGCTCGGTGCTTGTGATGATCGAAGTCATGGCGTCCGTCGTCCTGCTGATCACCTGCGGATTGTTGATGCGTGCGATGTGGCGCCTGCAATCGCTCGACCCGGGATTCCGCACAGAAAACGTGCTCACGCTTCGGACAGCGCTCGCGTGGCCGCGCTATCAGGATCCCGCCGTGCGCGAACGATTCTACAACAGTGTTCTTTCCGGCGTGCGATCGCTGCCAAACGTGTCGAGCGCGGCGTACGTGACAGGATTACCGATGGCGATGGCCGGCGGGACCTGGAATGCGACACTCCCCGGACAGTCTGCCGCGCACGACGGATCGAACGGGGCGAGTCTGCGATTCGCGACCTCGCAGTACTTCTCCACGATGAGCATTCCGCTCCAACGCGGGCGCGACATCGCGGCGACTGATGACGCGAATCATCCCTTCGTCTCGGTCGTCAGCGAGTCGTTCGTGAAGAAATATTGGCCGCACCAGGATCCAATCGGCCAGCGATTCAACTTCGCGCTACACGAGCGGACGGTGGTCGGCGTCGTCGGCGACGTGCGTGTTAGAGGATTCGAACAGCCGAGCGAGCCGCAGGTGTACCTCCCGACGCAGCAAGTCGAATCCGGAAATGTCGTGTTCTATACGCCAAAGGATCTCGTGGTCCGCTCAACGTCCGGCGCGGCGGTTTTGCTTCCGGAGATTCGACGATTCGTCCGCGAGGCAGATCCGCAACAGCCGATCTCCAACGTGGCTCCGCTGGCTGACGTCGTGGCGACGCAAACCGCGTCACGCGCCGCGCAACTCCGCGTTCTCGAACTGCTCGCCGCGATCGCGCTTCTTCTCGCGACGGTTGGTATCCACGGATTGTTGTCGTTCGCCGTCTCCCGCCGTCGTCAGGAAATTGGAGTGCGTGTCGCGCTCGGTGCGCAGAGCTCGACCATTCTCTCCATGTTCTTGCGAGAGGGGCTCTTGCTCGGGCTCGGCGGATTGCTTCCGGGTGTGTTGGTCGCATATGCGGCGGGGCGCGCGATGCAAGCGCTGCTCGTTGGAATTCGGCCGGGCGATCCGGTGACGATCGTCGCCGGCGTGGCGCTGTGCGGATCGGCAACACTCGTTGGATGTCTGCGTCCGGCGTTTCGCGCGTCGCGTGTCGACCCGAGTATCGCCCTACGCGCCGAGTAGCTCGACGAACTGTGTGAGCGCGCGATGCGTGAGTCCCCACACGACGTAGTCGCCATGCCGAAACACGTCGACCTCGCGATCCCCAACGCCGCGAATCGACACGAAGCCCCTCCCCCACGCCGTCGATCCGCGAATCGATTCGAGTGGAACCCAGAATGCTTCGGCCACCTCGTCGCTCGGCACAAGCTCGACGGTCGATTCAACGACCGCGACGAATGGCCGAATGACGATCGGCGGCAGCGCCTTTGTTAGAGGACTGATATCGTCGAGTGCGCCGAGAACGCGACCGGACGCCGCAATGTCGACGCCGGTCTCTTCGAAGGTTTCGCGAACCGCGGTGAACGCGAGATCGGGGTCCTCGGGCTCGTAGCGTCCGCCGGGACACGCGATGTGCCCGCTCCACGGATCGTGCTCGACGGTGGCGCGTTTGATCATGAGCATTTCTGGATCGCCGCGGTCGCCGGCCCGAAGGACGAGCGCGATCGCGGCGTATCGGGTGCGTTCGTCGCCTTGAGCTTCAGCCGCGCGCCGTGTCGACAGCGTCGCGGCGAGGCGCGAGAGTTCCGGACGCGCAAGCAGCGCGTCGACTGACGTCACGTGCGCTCGCCCTAGTCGACGTCGCCGCCGGCCTCGACCCAGCCGCGAAATCCGCCGGCCATCGACGCGACCTTCGCGTAGCCCATTTGCTGAAGAGTATCCGCCGCGTAAGTCGACCGGTTGCCCGACGCGCAGTAGACGATGATGTGCGCATCGCGTGGAATAGCCGCCTCGACTTTGCCCTCGAGATTTCCTCGGGAGATGTGCAGCGCGCCGGGGATCTTGCCGAGATTCACCTCCTGCAGATCGCGGACATCGAGTAGCGTTATTCGCTCGCGCCGGGCCTGCATATCGAGCACGTCCTTCGCCGTCACTTCCTTGATGCGCGCCTTCGCTTCCGCCTTCAACATCTCGCCGGTCTTCATGTCGTTCGACCTCTCAATGGATAGTTAGCGTCTTCTTATCGACGTCGAGCGTTGCGTCCCTGCCGAGCGGGAGCGTCCACTGATCGTCGATGTGGCCGAGCGGGATCTGCGTGAGACATGGAACGCCGCACCGGTCTGCCGTTTCCTGAAGCACCGAATTCAAAGTCCGTGAAAATCCGTCCGCGTCGGGCTGGATCTCCGTGAAGTGGCCGAATGCGATGCCGGCCAACCCGCTGAGCGCGCCCGCGAGTCGGAGCTGCGTCAGCATTCGGTCGATGCGATACACGGCCTCGCTGACGTCCTCGAGCACGAGAATCGCGCCGTTCAGGTTCGGAGCATATGGCGTCCCCTGGAGGGCGGCAAGCAGCGCCAGATTGCCGCCCGCGAGGCGCCCGCGTGCGACACCAGATCGCATTGGCTCGGACTCGGGCGCGACAAGCACCTGCGGAGCGCCGGCGATTGCCGCGCGCAGGGAAGCGATGCTGAAGTCGGAAATGACGTTGCGCGCCGTCGGCCCGTGAAAGGTGACGAGATCGGCGTAGCGCCCGATCGCGGCGTGGAGCGCCGTGATATCCGAGAAACCGATGAGTGTTTTTGGATGAGCGCGCCACGCGTCGTAATCGATGCCGTCGAGCAATCGTGTCGCACCGTATCCGCCGCGAATGCACCAGATACCGTCGATCGATTCGTCGCGCGAAAATCGGTTGAGATCGGCGAGACGACTGCTGTCGCCTCCCGCGAGGTATCCCTCGCGCTCGAGAACGTGGTCGCCGACGACGGCTTCCCACCCCATACGTCGCACGGATGTGATCGCCCGGTCGACGTCGCCCGCGTCGCGCAGCAACCCCGACGGGGCAATCAGCGCGATGCGTGAGCCTGCTGTGAGAATTGGTGGAGCTCGCATGGATCGCACGTACGCACCGCAGCGCCCCTACGTCAACTCACGTTCAGCGACTCTCGCGTGCGTGGCACCAACGATGCGAGCAATGATCAATACTGCCGGCGGACAGTAGAAAGGCCCGGCAAAATGACATCACGCAACCGGAGCACAGGCACATGGCAAAACGTGATCTGAACCAAAGCGACCCGCACCAAAAGGGTGGATCAGGCAGCGGATCGAAAACCGGCTCGCAGAGCGATCCTTCGACGGACGAGGGAATGAGCGGATCGTCGTCGGACAATCTGGGATCGTCACGGAGTGGGTCACAGTCCGGCCAGAACCCGCCGAGCAAAGGATCCGGGTCTGGCGGAACGACAAACCCATCGAAGTCAGGGAGTCCCGGCCGCACCAGCTCGAATCGATAGCACGCGATTTGGGCAAAGACGGTTCGCTCCACGCGCCAAGGTTCGGTAGCTTTGGCGCGTGTCGCTTACCACCCGCGTTCTCATCGCACTCATCGCCGGACTGGGCGCCGGACTTCTGCTGAGTACGGCCGATGCGGCGGTCGCGCGGCCGGTTGTCGCCGTCATCGAGCCCGTCGGCACGCTGTTCGTCAACGCGATTCGAATGACCGTCATTCCGTTGGTCGTGTCGAGCCTGATTGTCGGCATCGCGACAGCAGACGACGGTGGAATGATTGCGCGGGTTGGCGGGCGCGGCATCGCGGTGTTCTTTGCATTGCTGCTCGCGTCTGGGCTCCTCGGCGCATTCATCTCCACGCCGGTCCTGATGCGCTTTTCGCCGGACGCGACCGCAATTGCGGCCGTGCGCTCCGGAATGTCCGCACCGACATCCGCGGTCCCGGCGTCCGCGGTGCAAACGCCGGCGCAGTGGTTGGTGTCACTCGTGCCGGCGAATCCAGTTCGCGCCGCTGCCGACGGTGCAATGCTGCCGTTGATTGTCTTTGCCGTCGTGCTTGGCCTCGCCCTTGTTTCGATGCAGGCTCCGGCGCGCGCTCGCGTCGTCTCGGTATTCAGTGCGATCGCCGAGGCCATGCTGGTGATCGTGCGGTGGTTGTTGGTGATTGCGCCGGTCGGCGTGTTTGCGCTCGCGCTGCCGTTGGTTGCGCGACTCGGCTTGGCCGCGATCGGGGCATTGGCGACGTACGTCGTGCTTGTATCGCTCGTCGCGATCGTTTTCATGCTGGTCGTCGTGTATCCGGCGGCCGCTTGGGGCGGCGGCATTTCGTTGCGCGATTTCGCGCGCGCGGCGGCGCCACCGCAGGCCGTCGGGTTTTCGTCGCGCTCATCGATTGCCGCTCTCCCCGCGTTGATTGACAGTTCTCGAATGCGACTCGGCTTGCCTGAAGAGATTACGACCTTCTTTGTGCCGTTCGCGTCCGCAGTGTTTCGGCCCGGTGCGGCACTCGGCCTGACGACGGGCGCGGTGTTCATCGCGCGACTGTACGCCGTGCACATTGGGCCAACGCAAGTGGCGACGATCGTCGTAACCGCGATCCTGACGAGTTTTAGCATTCCTGGAATTCCGGGCGGATCGATCATCGCCATGACGCCGGTGCTTGCGAGCGTCGGCATTCCAATCGAAGGACTCGGCATTCTGCTCGGCGTCGATACCATTCCCGACTTGTTCCGCACGACGGCGAATGTGACAGCCCAACTGGCGGCGGCAGTGATCGTCGCGGGGAAGCGCCGCCGCATGGCCAACGCGCGTCCGGCGCCGGTCGTCGAGTCGTAGTGTCGCTACCAGCCGCGATCGTCGGATCGCTGCCGTGGACGCTCGGCCCAGTGGTGTCGCTGCTCCGCTGGCGCAATTCGCGTTCGCTCGATGATGTGTCGCCCGACGTCGACCGCGGTACCGCGCCGCTCGTATCGGTGATCATCCCGGCGCGCAACGAGGCGCGCAATATCGAACGGTGCGTTCGCTCCGTGCTTGCGAGCCAATATCCGAACTTTGAAACGATCGTCGTCGACGACCATTCGACCGACGAAACCGGCCGCATCGTGCAGGAGCTTGCCGAAGGCGATATTCGATTGCACGTGCTGAGCGCTCCCGAGTTGCCTGCTGGCTGGTTCGGAAAGCAGTGGGCGTGCGCGAGCGGCGCCGCGCGCGCGAAAGGCGAGATCATCGTCTTCACCGACGCCGATACGTATCACGCGCCCGACCTGTTGCCACGCGTCGTCAACGCCATGCGAGAGCGCGAGGCGGATCTGCTGAGTGTTGCGGGCACGCAGGAGACAAAGAGTTTCTGGGAGCGCATCGTACAGCCGCACCTGTTCGCGATGCTGTTGGCCCGTTACGGGGGAACAGAGTCGGTCTCGAACGCCAAGCGCGCGGTCGATGTGATCGCGAACGGACAGTTCATTGCCGTGCGACGCGACGCATATGATCGTGTCGGCGGACACGCGAAGGTGCGCGAGCGCGTCGCTGAAGACATGGCGATAGCGCAGGAGTTCTTTCGAGCAGGCCGCCGAGTGGTGTTGTATGCGGCGACGGAACAGTTCTCGACGCATATGTACTCCGGCCTGCGCGAAGTCGTCGCGGGCTGGAGCAAGAACATCTATGCCGGCGGTCGCGACGCCGCGCTCGGGGGGGCCGCGGGTCGCGCGCTGTATCCTTTGGTGCTGATCGGATGGCCGCTGCTCGGCATTGCGCCAGTCGTCGCACTGGCGATGGCCGCATTTGGACTCTTGTCCCAGTCATGGCTGATCTGGTCGGTGGTATGCGTCGCGTTCGCGATCGGCTTCTGGACGGTGCTTTACAGATTCATGAAGCAGCCGCTCTGGTACGCGCTGCTATTCCCTCTTGGCTACCTCATACTCGGCTACATCGCGGTGACCGCGGTGATGCGCGGCAACCGCGTGCAATGGAAGCAGCGGCGGTACGTCGCGCGGTAGCCGATCGTGAACGTCGCGACGATTTGCGCCTGGTAGCAATCGTATGGTCGCAGTGTTTCGCGATCTCGCTGCTACTCTCGGCGCGTGCAAACACTTCGCGCCTCCGCCAGCCTCCTCGCCGCCGCTGATTCGCTCGACAGTCTCGCGCCGCTCGCCGCGGCGATTGGCTGCGACGGCCACGTCTCTCCGCTCGACCGCGAAACCAGAATCGCGCTCGGCATTGATGACTTCGTCGTCGATGCGCGGGTCGTTCCCGGCCGCGGTGCGACCCGCGCGCTCCTCGTCGTTGTCGACAACGAGCGAACGATTCGCGACACGTTGCCTCATCTCGCGAGTCGGCTGTCCGCGCGCACGCCGCACGTGTTGTGGCTCGTGCTCGCGACGCAACCGTCGTCGCGCGAGCTTGCGATAGCCGCGTGGAGCGACAGCCGACGACCACCGCGTGTCGCGGCCCTCGTTGTACATCGCGACCGTCTGGTCGACAGCGACGGCGAGACACTGCGCGCCCTCTGCGCGATCGGGGCAGCGCGAGATCTTCTCGTCCACTCGCGGTGGATCGAGATCCTCGGGCGCGAATCGCTCGGAGTGCGCTTTTATCGCGCACTCGATCGCGCGGTGAATGGATTGGCCGCCTCGTCGACGATCGGGACCGCGGCCGCGCGCGCGGAGATCGCACTGCTCGATACATCGCGACTCTTGTTTCTGTCATTCCTCGAAGCGAAAGGCTGGCTGAATGGCGATGCGGCGTTTCTCACGCACCAGTACGACCTGTGCGTGACGGGTCGTGGCGGATTTCACCAGCGTTGTCTTCGTCCGCTCTTCTTCGGCACACTTAACACCCCGCGCCGGCAGCGCGCGCCCGTCGCCCGCGATTTTGGCGAGGTTCCCTTTCTCAACGGCGGACTGTTTGCGCGAACACCCATTGAACGCACCCATCGCGGTTTAGCGTTCTCTGACGATGCGTATGGCGCGCTGGTCTACGATCTCTTCGGCCAATATCGATTTACCGCGCGTGAAGAGAGCGCCACGTGGACCGAGGCCGCCGTCGATCCCGAAATGCTTGGCCGGGCGTTCGAGTCGTTGATGGCCGCGCCGGAGCGTCGGCGCACCGGCGCGTTCTTTACGCCGTTTGCGCTCGTGGAGCGACTGACGAATGCGGGTCTGGACGTCGCACTCGAACACAACAGCATCGACGATCTTACCGTACTTGATCCGGCGTGCGGATCGGGCGCCTTTCTCGTTCACGCACTCGAACGCATTGCGGCGCGGCGACGGGAACGCGGCGTCGACGGCGACGCCAGTCTCAGCGATGTCCGCCGACACACGCTCACCGGCTCGATCTTCGGCGTCGACGTCAATCCAACCGCGGTCTGGCTATGCCAGCTTCGCCTCTGGTTGTCCGTCGTGATCGAAAGCACGGAGACGGATCCGACGGCGGTCGTTCCGCTGCCGAATCTCGACCGCAATGTCCGCGTCGGCGACGCGCTGTCCGGTCGCGCATTCGGCGATGAGGATTCGCTCATTCGCGGCGGAGCCGCACTGCGCCGGCTACGGCATCGCTACGCTCGCGCGAGCGGTCCGAGGAAGGATTCGCTGAGCCGACAGCTCGATGCCGCCGAGCGGCAGCGCGCACTTCTCACGATCGACGCGGAGTTGGCACGTGTCGCCGAACGGCGCAGGGATCTTCTCGTCGTGCGGCGCGGAAGAGACCTGTTCGGAGAGCGGTACCGCCCGTCCGCCGAGGAACGAAACGCGGCCGAATTGCTGAGGAAGTCGTCGGCTGCGTTGCGATCAACCCGGCGGCGGATCGTCGCCGGCGGCGCGCTGCCGTTTTCCTTTCCGGTGCATTTCGCTGAGGTTGCGACGAGAGGAGGATTCGATCTCGTCGTCGGAAATCCGCCATGGGTGCGAATGCATCACGTCGCGCGATCCGTGCGCGCCGATCTTCGTCGCGATTTCGAAGTGGCGCGAAACGCGGCGTGGGAGCCTGGCGCCGGACAGGCAGGTGCCGGTCATGGTTTCGCGGCGCAGGTCGATCTGGCCGCGGTGTTTATCGAACGTTCGACGACCCTGCTGTCGCCACGCGGTGCCCTCTCGCTCCTCGTTCCGGTGAAGTTGTGGCGATCGCTCGCCGGCGGCGGCGTGCGGCGATGGATGTCGAACGAGACGACACTGCGATGCGTCGAGGATCATTCCGAGGCGGCATCCGCGTTCGACGCAGCGGTGTATCCGTCGATCGTCGTTGCGAGTCGACGCGTTGACGGCCAACCCAACCGCGCGTCGCTCGAGGTTGTCGTTCATCATCGTGGCGGACACCCATTCACGTGGACCGCACGCGCGAGCTCCCTGTCATTCGACTCGTCGCCAGGCGCTCCGTGGGTCCTTCTTCCGCCGGACGCGCGGCGCGCCTTCTATCGTCTTCGCGAACTCGGCCGACCGCTGTCCGAGTCGCCCATCGGACGGCCGCGCCTGGGCGTAAAGTGTGGATGCAACGAAGCGTTCGTCGTCAAGCTCCTTGCGCTCGACGACGAGCTCGCGGAAGTAGAATCGGCAGACGGTCATCGCGGAACCATTGAGAGTATACTCATTAGACCGCTCGTCCGCGGCGAAGCGCTTCGCCGGTGGGGTGTGCCGGCCGGCGACTCATCGATTGTATGGACGCACGACGCTTCAGGCGCTCCACTTCGCGCGCTTCCACCGCACGCGTTGCGGTGGCTGACTCGCTGGCGCCGCGAGCTCGACGCGCGGACTGACGCACACCGGCGCGGACGATGGTGGTCGCTCTTTCGAACCGAGAGTGCGCGCTCCGAGGCGGCCCGCGTCGTGTGGGGCGACATCGGGCGCGAGCCGCGGGCGGCAGTCCTCGACCCTGGCGATCAAACGGTTCCGCTGAACAGTTGCTACTCCGTTGCGTGCGCCGATCGTCGCGATGCGCTCG
>JBDTAE010000253.1:0-7558 GCA_039924785.1 Gemmatimonadaceae bacterium
AGTTCAATTCGCTCTTCAGCACGAGCAAGATGCAGCCTTCGGCATCGAATGTGGGCGGACAGTTGGTTATCAACAGCACCGCGTATGGCAGCGCGTCCAAGTTCAATCTCGATTTTGACGCCGGCGACACGCAGCCAGGCACTCAGCTCGGGTTGACGATCGGTCAGACGGCGGGCACGGACGTGGCCGGAACCATCGGTGGCGTCGCCGCTACGGGGGTTGGACAGACCCTGACCGGAGCGGTTGGTTCGGCCGCCGAGGGCATCGCGCTCCAGTACGCCGGCGTTGGCGTGTACACGGGCTCCGTTTCCCACACCGTCGGACTTGCCGGTTTGGTCTACAACGTGGCCGATGCGGCAACGCGTTCCGGCGACGGTTTGATCGCGGGCATCACGACGGGACTGCAGACGCAGATCGAATCGCTGACGGCGCGTTCCACCGCGGTGCAGGCGCGACTCGACGCGCATAAGACGTTGCTGACACAGCAGTTCACGAGAATGGAATCGACGCTGGCCAAGCTCCAGGCGCAGACGACAGCGCTGACAAATCAGATCGCCGGCCTTCAGACGACGACCAAGTAAGCCGATACAGCTAGTATGGCATATGGAAACGCTGGTACATACCGCGAACGTGAGATCCTGACCGCTTCGCCGGCCAAGCTCGTCGTCATCGTCTACGACCATCTGCTCGCGAACCTGTGTCGGGCGCGGCTGGCGATCGAAGCCAACAAAATCGAAGCGCGTATTGAAGCAGTGGCGAAAGCCCGCGACGCGGTCGTCGAGCTGTTGGCCGGAACCGATGTCGAGCGCGGCGGAACGCTCGCCGTGAATTTGCAATCGCTGTACGTCTTCATGTTCAGCGAGTTGAACGTGATCGTCCACGAACCGGAAGTCGAGCGCGTGGAGAAGCTGGCGGAGATCGTGTCTCATCTGCGCGAGGCCTTCGCCTCGATCGCCGCGACCACCGCCGTTCAGAGCCCGGCGGCGTAAGCCAGATGCCCGCCGCCCAGACTAGCGCGTTTGCGCTCCACGTTGAAGCGGCCAAGCGCCTCCTCGAGGAGCTCGAGTTGCACGCGGATTCCGCGATGAATGCGATCGGTCGGGAGAGCGGCACTGAGTTTTTCGCCGCCGTCGATGAGCGCGACCGGATTCTCGAGGAGTTGGATGCCGTCGTGGATGCGCTGGCGCATGCTCGCGCGATCGCTGGTCCCGGCCCTCGTGGCGGCGTCGAGCCATCGCTTCTCAACGACATGGCGAGGGCCGCGACAGCCGCGCTCGAATCGCAGGAAAAGCTACTTCTGAGAACTCGGCAGGAACGTGATCGGCTTGCCGATGCGCTCCAGGCAACAAAGCGAACAGATACGGTCGCGAGTCATTACGCTGCGGCATCGACGGCGGGCCGCCCGCAAACGTTCTCGGTCACTGGATAAGGGCTGTATGACCGAACCGCAATTGGAAATCGACGCCGGCGCGACAGCGCGGCGGGATCACGTTCCGTCGTCGCGCGTCGTTCGAATGGACGAGCCGGCGACGTCGAATCAGTATGCGCTGTTGCAGGCAAAGCTGGCAAAAGCGGCGAATGAGCTCGAGTGCGGAGACACTATCGGTCGAAGCGACTATCTAGAGGCAGCCTCTGCGATAGTGTTCGACCTGCTGTATAGCCTCGATTTCAAGCGCGGCGGGGAGTTGGTTCCTCGTTTGGCTGCCCTGTACGGATACATCGGCAACGAGCTACTGGACGTATCGCGGACTCGCGATCGCGAACAACTAGAACATCTTCGGGACATGGTAACGACATTGCTGGAGTCTTGTTAAACGCCTCGATCGGCGAGATTGACCCAAAAAGCCTAATCGTTCCGAAAAGAAACTGACTGAAGAACGCTAAACATTTCGTCAACCAGTCCGACACTCCTGTTGGGAGGAAACCACATGCAAATCTATTCCAAGCAGTCCGGACCTTTGAGTCTGGAAACCACCAAAGCTTCTCAGCCTGCCGCTGACGCCGCGGACAAATCCACGGTTCAGTCGGTTCCGGCCACGTCTACACCGACGGACCGGTCCGACAAGGTGCAGATCTCGGATGCCGGACGCGCACTTGCCGCGCGTGCCAAAGGTGGAAGCGAAGCCGCTGGCCAATCGAGCCTCGATCCGGCCAAAGCGGATCGTATTCGCAGCCGCATCCTGAGCGGTGCCTACGATACCGTCGAGGTGGTCGATGCCGTTGCGCGTCGTCTCATCGCGACCGGTGATGTTTGATCTCCGGCCGCTGAGCTGAGGCAGTCAATATGAAGTTTCTCGTTGTCGACGACTCCGTCACGATGCGCCGGGTGATCGTCAACGCGCTCCAGCGGATTGGATATACCGATGCCATCGAGGCATCGGATGGCGATGAGGCGCTCACCATGTTCGACGAGAGCGTCGGGTTCATCATCACGGATTGGAACATGAAGCGGGTGAGCGGCCTCGAGTTCGCGCGCGCAGTACGCGCCACGCCGGCAGGCCAGTCCGTTCCGATTCTGATGGTGACCACTCGCGGCGCACGCGAGGACATCGTTGCCGCCATGAGCGCAGGCGTCAACAACTACGTGCTCAAGCCCTTTACGCCCACTCTGCTGAAAGAGAAGATCGATCGTCTCTTGAGCCAGAACGCGAACGCGGCATAGGATGGCGATGAAAGCCGCGCGCGACTTGCTGTATGACTCCGAGGCGTCGCTTCGGTTGGTCGATCGCGCGATCGGCGAGTTGAGCCCGGAAGCCCCGCGCGACGAGGCGGGCGTTACCCCGCTTCGCCAGCACCTCGAGCAATCGAATGCCGCGGGCGGAGACCAGGTCGACGACTTGCTCGACGACTACGCGAACACCGCGGCCATCGTTGTCCGCTTTTGCCAAAGCGCCGGTATGCTCGACTCGGGCGTGGTTGGCTCTCTTCGGCCAACGCCGAGCGGACTCCGTGCCGTGTCGGCTCGAACCGCCGCGGCGACCGCGGCAATTCTCGACGGCGTCGCGCGTGCGATCACACTCGTCGATGCGATGGACGGCCGCCAGGGCGCGACGGACGAGGCGCGTCACGCAATTTCGGCCTCGTTGCGCGAAGAGCTGCATCTCCTGACCGACCACCTGCAGCATCAGGACATCGCCGCGAAGAAGCTCGATGACATCGAGACGCTGTTCGGCGACCTTCGTCGTCGCGTCGCGCAGGTCGTTTCGATCTTTTCGCCGCCGTCAGGGGCCGCAGCCGCCGCACACGCGGACAACGATTCGCTGGCTGCGTACGCCGACGCACCTTCGTTTCAAGGCGTCCACTAAGGTCGCTCGAACGAACATGGGCACGAGCCGGCGCTTAGCCCCCTGAGATTTCGCGCGGGAACGGGAATGGCGTAGCATTCCTGCATGATCATCGTCATGTCGGGCGCGAGCGGCTTCATCGGCTCAGCGCTCTCGCGCGCGTTGCGGCAACAAGGACACGAAGTCCGTACGCTCGTTCGCCGGACTCCGCGCTCGAACGTCGAAATCTCCTGGGACATCGAGCGCGGAACGATCGACGCAGCGGCGCTCGAAGGCACCGACGCGGTAATTCACCTCGCCGGCGAATCGCTCGTCCAACGATGGAGCGACGACGCACGACGCCGAATTCGCGAGAGCCGAGTGAAAGGCACCGCGCTCTTGGCTAACGCGCTGTCGAAGCTTTCTCGCCGGCCGCAGACGATGTTGAGCGGATCGGCGATCGGGATCTACGGCAACCGCGGCGACGAGCTGCTCGACGAAGACAGTCGCGTCGGCGACGATTTTCTCGCATCGGTGTGCATCGAATGGGAGCGGGCAACGGCGCCGGCGATCGCCGCCGGCGTTCGCGTCGTCGAATTGCGCACCGGTCTCGTCCTCGGCAAGAACGGCGGTATGCTCTCGAAGCTGTTGCTTCCCTTCAAGCTCGGCGTCGGTGGCCGCGTAGGATCAGGAAAGCAATGGATGAGTTGCATCGCGCTCGAAGACTATGTCGAGCTGGCGAAGTTCGCTCTTTCGACGGACACGATGTCCGGTCCCGTGAATTTTGTCGGACCCGCACCGGTGACGAACGAAGAATTCACGAAGACTCTGGCGAAGGTGTTACATCGGCCAACGCTATTTCCCGTGCCCGCGGCCGCGCTCAAGCTCGCGATGGGCGAGATGGCGGAGGACACGCTGCTGGCGAGCCAACGCGTGATTCCAGGGCGTGCGCTGGCGGCGGGTTTTGCGTTTCGATGCGGGACGCTCGACGCGGCGCTCAGGAGCGCGCTGGCTGATTAGTGTTCTAAACTAGCCAGCGCCCGACTACGCGATCAGCGCGCTCAGTCTATCGCTGAACACGCGGCTCGCGGTGAGTCGCGTGCCGTCGCGCATGATGACGATGTATTCGCCGTGGAACCACGGCTCGAGCTCCTTGATTCGATCGATGTTCACGATGGCTGAGCGATGGATGCGCACGAAGATCTTGGGGTCGAGCTTTGCCTCCATGTTCTTCATGCTCTCGCGCAAGAGGTGCGCGTCGGCCTTGGCGTGGATCTTCACATAGTTGCCCGACGCTTCGACCCAATCGATCTCGTCGGTGCGAATGAAGAACACGCGCCCGCTCGACTTCACGATCAGTCGCTCGGAATACCGGCGCTCGTCGCGAAGCTCCTCGAGCAGTGACGCGATGCGCGAGTCGATGACCGGCTCCCGGGTCGCATCTTTCTTCCCGATTTGTGCGCGGGCGCGGTCGAGCGCCTTTTCGAAACGCGTCTGATCGAACGGCTTGAGAAGGAAGTCGAGCGCGTGGATCTCGAACGCCTTGAGTGCATGCCCGTCGTGCGCGGTGACGAAGACGACCGCCGGCGGCGCGGAATCCTCCAATTGCTCAACGACTTCGAAGCCGTCCATGCCCGGCATCTGTACGTCGAGGAACACCAGATCCGGCTTCACGCGATCGATCGTTTCAACGGCGGACGGACCGTCGGCACAGATGCCAACGAGCTCGATGTCGGGCTGCTGTTCGAGCAGCGCCTGAATGCGATCGCGGCCGAGTTCTTCGTCGTCGACGATGACGGCGCGAATCTTCGTTGCTTCAGCGATGCCTGAGACTGAGAATGGGGCCATGGTTGTCATTAGTCCGCCGCAATTTGATCGAACGAGTTGAAAGGAATGGCGAGGACGACATGGACGCCTTCGCCCGGCGCGCCGTGAATCGAGAAGGTGTGCTTGTCTCCGTAGAGGTGCGCCAATCGCTGTCGGGTGCTCGAGAGACCGACGCCTTCTTTGTGGCCCGCGTGCAACCCGCGGCCATTGTCGATGACGTCGCAGCGCAGCATGTCGGCTTCCCGCCGTATTGAAATCGCAATCGAGCCCTTGCCGAGGTCACCGAATCCGTGTCGGAAGGAGTTCTCGACGAGGGGTTGGAGGAAAAGGTTCGGCACGCGCGCGTCGCGCGTGTCAGGGTCGACGTTCACGGAGATGCGTAACCGCTCGCCGAAGCGCAGCGTCATGATCTCAAGATACCGTTGCAGGAAGTCGAGCTCGGACTGGAGTGGCACTTCCTGCGCGCCAATGTTCTGAAGCGACATTCGGAGTAGGTCGCTCAAAGCGGCAATCATGCTGTCAGCGCGGCGCACGTCCTTGTGCATGAGCGCCGAGATGGAATGCAGCGTGTTGAAGAGGAAGTGCGGCTGGAGCTGCATGCGGAGCATCTGCAGCTGCGCCTGCGCCAAGCGGGCCTCGAGCTGGGACGCCCGAAGCGCGCGGTCCTTCGACATTCGATAGTAGACGACGGCGTGGTGCATGATGACGATCACGGCGAACACCATCGCATCGAGCACTGACCACGACAGCAGCGACTCGGCGAACAGCTGCGGCAGGGCCGAAAGCGGGATACTTGCGTCGAGCACGACCTTGGCGGCCGAAAAGATCGCGGTGTGCGCGCCAACGAACGCGAGCATCGCGCAGCCCTGGACCACCCAATTGCGCGCCGGCTGCTTTCCCCAGACGGGGAATCGTTTGGCTACCGACATCACGAGTGGGGTGAGGAGGGCCCACGCGTACGTAAAGACAAGCTCTGCTGGTACGAGACGTTTCAGCGACAGGGGCGCGCCGACGACCCGCCCGTACAGATACCGCTCCAACGAGTAGAGCAACGCGATCAGCGTCGCGGTACCGAACAGCACCACGGTGAAACCGACCTGGCGTTCGCGCACGACGGTTTCATCCGCGGCCCGCGTGAGGCCGAGGATGCTGTATTCGCTTGTTTGCGCGACCGGCTCGAACGCGGGTTGCGCGCGCAGGCCGGGCCGGAGTTTCAGCTTCATTTCACGGAGCTCTGATCGAAGCATTGCGAGCCGATTTAATCACTACACGAGAGTGCCGGAACTGGTTTCGAACTCAGCGGTGAAGAGTTAGACACCGGAAACGAAAAAGTGGCTGCACGGCCCGTGTAGAGGATTTGTAATTTGCTCCCTACGGTACGACAACGCCCCTCCAACCGTTGTGGCTGGAGGGGCGTTCCCGTTTAAACAGGGTCAACCGAACAGGGGCGGACGTTTCTTGTGAAAATCAGTTGCCTGCTGGAAGGCGTGGGCGACGAGAAGATTCTTCTCGTCCTGGAAAATCGGCCCTTGGATGAACATGCCGGTGGGTAGCGGAATCGACGGCGCCGGCGGTGGTGTGGGGGCTGGGCGAGTGGAATCGGCGCCGCGACCTCCACCGGCTCCGCGTCCACCGCCGCCGCCACCACCGCGTCCGAACTGTGGAATCGCGAATCCGGTCGGAACGACAATCGAGGGAGTCCCGGTGATGTTTGTCACCGAAGTGTTCTCCTGCGGCGTGAGAATCACATCGTATTTCGAGAACAAGTCCCACGTCTGGTTCATTGCCGCGACGCGCACGCGATTGGCGTTCACGTAGTCGACCGCTGGCACGAATTGCGCGCCGCGGAAGGTGTTCGGCCACGAGCTATACGTCTCGAGCTCCTTGATCTTGCCGTTGAGGGTGTCCGGTTCGAACGCGGCGCCGCACTCGGAGTTGAGAATGATGTTATCCAAGTATCCATAATTCGGTGTCGGCACCTCGATAGCCTCGAGTTTGGCGCCCTGGGCCTCGAGCACCTTGAGGAAGTTCATCGCTTCCGAAATCGGCGTGACGGTTCCGTCCTGCGCGCGGCGCTCGAAATTCGCCTTGTAATAGGCGATCTTGAGCTGCGAAAGTTTGAGATTCGCATTCCAGTTGAACGGATACGGCTTTACAGAATAGTCAATTCCGTCGGGGCCCTGAATCGCATCGAACACCAGCGCGCAATCCTCGGCGCTGCGGCAAAGCGGTCCGAGCTTGTCGGTCGTCCACGAGAGCGCCATGGCTCCCGCGCGCGAGACGCGTCCGAACGTGGGCCGGAAGCCGGACACGCCGCACGTGCGGGCGGGCGACGTGATGGAACCGTTCGTCTCGGAGCCGATGCTGAATCCGACGCACCCCGCGGCGGTCGCTGAGGCGGGGCCGGCCGACGACCCGCTCGCGCCGGGACTCAGCTGCTCGGGAATCCACGGGTTGCGCGTGTATTC
>JBDTAE010000254.1:0-51847 GCA_039924785.1 Gemmatimonadaceae bacterium
CTGCTAGGGAGAAGTCTTGTGCTGGCATTTCGGGGGCTGATGGCGAAAATAGCGAGGAGCTAACGGCGACTGCGAACCTGACCCGCGGACGAGCACCCTGCGACTTTCTAGAATTCAAATCCAACGCTCAAATTCAAGTCGTGATTCGTAAACGTCGAGCCGAAGTATCGCGTGTCGATTCTTCGCACTTCGCCGCCGATGAATATTGGGCCGGCCGGCCGAAGAATAGTGTACGCCTCGCACGCGGTGTTCTGTAACCGACCCGTCGCATCTTGAGCGACGTCGCTGTCGCGCGGGTCGTCAACGTCGCAACCGCCGCCGAGTCCTCGCATCAGTTGCCCTGAATAGAATTCGCCGCGGATGTCGGGCCAATTGGGGAGCGAGCTGCACGATTGGCTCGAGCGTATCTGATCGTCGTTGCCTCTGATTTTGGGGCGCGCATCGGTATATTCACGCAATGAGAGTACTGTGCGTTGGACGGCACCAATTCCTGAGCGGGCATCTCGCGATGCCGATCATCGCGGTCAGCCTGACGCGGCCGCCGACGGAGGCGCTCTTGCGGGAGGGCGGTGGCGTTGCGGATTCTTGTACCTCCCCACGCCTGACGCCGAGAACGCACGCCGCGTTCTGGCTGAAGTTCGACAGAAGACTGCCGGAATAAATCCGCCGAGCGTGCTCAAGTGGCCGGACACGACGAAGGTCGCGGAATACCGCTAGGGACTGACGGCGCGGGCGACGAATACGCCCGCGCGTTTTTTCCGGCCGAGCCGCTCATGGATGCACTCGCCGCGACGCGTGCCGATGGCGCGCGTCGTCGCGTGTTGTTAGGCTGCGCTGCGGACGCAGATGTCGACATCGACGTCGATCGAGTCGATGGCGGTGAGCTCGTCGTGGGCCTGACGGAGCCCTCGGCGATGGAAGAGTGCGATGCGCTTCGCCGTCTCGCCCATCAAATGGCGGGCGAAGCCGATACGGACGCGCTTCTCATGATCCTCTGTGCCGAGGCTTCTCACCAGTGCTCGGCGACCGGGGCCGCGGTGCTCCGGATCGTGACGAATGAGGCCGAATTGACGGCGGCCACCGGTTCGCTTGCGATCGCGGGCGGACGACGGTTCGGGTTGCCAGGGTCGCTGGCGCGCGAGGTCATTCGTACGCGCGACGTGGTTTCGGTGGACGACTTTGGAACCGAACGGCCGCTGTCGGTTGCGGCGCCTGAGCTGGCAATTGGGCCGATGCTGCTCGGGCCGTTGATCGCGCACGAGGTGATCGTCGGGATCATTGGGGTTGTTCGCGGCGTCGGCGGCGCGCCCTTTTCCGCGATCGATGGCCGCCGGTTGCGCGTGATTGGCGATCATGCGGCGCTCGCCTTATGGAAGGCCGATCTGCTGGATCAGGCTCAGGCGGCCGACCGGGCAAAGAGCCGGTTTCTCGCGACCGTGTCGCACGAACTTCGGACGCCTCTCACCGCGCTCGCCGGTTATGAGGAGTTGTTGGTCGACCAGGTGATTGGTCCGATGTCCGACAACCAGCTCGACGTGCTCGAGCGAATGCGGTCAGTTACGCAACACTTAGCCGCCGTCATCGAGGATGTGTTGGCATTCTCCAGCCTCGACGAACGTCGCGACACCGTGCGAGCGTCAGAGTTTCTGGCGGCGGATCTCGTTCGAGCCGCAGCGGCGGTGATCGAGCCACTCGCGCGACAAAAGCGGCTGGCGTTCGTCGTCAGCATACCCGATGAGCCCATCCGCCTGTCGAGCGACATCGACAAAATTCGCCAAATCCTCATCAACCTCGCGGCAAACGCGGTGAAGTTCACCGAAAAGGGTGAGGTGAGGCTGGAGCTGGTCAAGCGTGACCACGACGTGTATTTCACTGTCCGTGACACAGGTATCGGGATCGAGCCCCACGATATCGAACGCCTCTTCAAGCCGTTCGTTCAACTCGACACGGGTTTGACGCGTAGGCATGGGGGTACGGGGCTCGGACTCTTCATCTCCCGCGGCTACGCCGAACTCCTCGGCGGACGTATCGATGTTGAGTCGCAAGGCGGCCGCGGTTCGGTGTTCTCGTTCGTCCTTCCCTGTGAGGGCGATAGTTCAGGTTGGCATTAGATTTTAGACCATGCCGAGTCTACCAATTACCAGCATTTTCAACGACGGCTACATCGCGGAGATGTACGAGTCGTTTCAGCGTGATCCGGCGTCCGTGGATGAATCCTGGCGCCAATATTTCCGCATGGCCGGCCTGGTTGGCGGAACGATTGCCGGCGGCGGATCGGCCGACCCCGACGCGCTGCGAAAAGCGGCTGGCGCCGCCTCGCTGTTTGGAGCCATTCAGCGCTTTGGCCACCTCGCGGTGCAGCTCGATCCGCTTGGTACGCCGCCGCCAGGAGCCGCCGAGCTCAAACCCGAGTTCCACGGGATCACCGACACGGATCTTCAGGCGCTCCCGGCGAGTGCGCTCAAGGCTGACGCGAAGGGATCGGCCGCCGAGGTCATACAGGACATTCGCAATCGCTATTGCGGTTCGATGGCGTTCGAAGTGGAGCACATCAGCGACGAGATCGAGCGCGAGTGGTTTCGCAACGCGATCGAGTCGGGCGAGGCCGCCGCTCCGCTCACGGTCGCCGAGCAGAAGGAATTGCTTCAGCGTCTGACGGAAGTCGACGGTTTCGAACGGTTTCTCGGCCTGGCTTATTCAACCGTCAAGCGTTTTTCGATCGAAGGCGTCGACGCGCTGGTTCCAATGCTCGATGAGGCGATCACGCGAAGTGGCCAGGCCGGCGCAAAGCGCGTCGTCATCGGCATGGCGCACCGAGGACGCTTGAATACGCTGACGCACGTCATGGGCAAGCCGTACTTCAAGCTGCTGTCGGAATTCGAGGGACGTCACGACGCACCCGCGTTCGAAGCCGACACGGGCGACGTGAAGTACCACATGGGATATCGCGGTGAGCGCGATGTTCCCAACGCCGGCAAGGTCGCGCTGGAGCTCGTGCCCAACCCGAGCCACCTCGAAGTGGTGAATCCCGTCGTTCAGGGTGTCGTGCGCGCGCACCAGCGCGTCCGCGGCGGCGCGCCGAACGCGCGCGACGAGGCAAGTGTGCTCCCGATCATCGTGCATGGCGACTCGTCGTTTCCAGGCGAAGGAATCGTTTCGGAAACGATGAACATCTCGCTGCTGAAGGGCTATCGCGTCGGTGGCGCGTTGCACATCATCGCGAACAATCAGGTGGGCTTCACAACCGACCCGACCGACGCGCGCTCGACGCACTATGCCAGCGATCTGGCCAAGGGCTTCGAGATTCCGATCGTGCACGTGAACGGTGATGACGCCGAAGCCTGCGTGCAGGCGGTGCGTCTTGGCATCGCATACCGCACGCGCTTCAATAAGGATTTCGTCATCGACCTCGTGGGGTATCGTCGCTGGGGCCACAACGAGGCCGACCAGCCGGCGTTCACGCAGCCGCTGATGTATGCCAAAATCGCCGCGCATCAAACGCCGCGGCAGATCTACGCCGCCAAGCTCGTGAGCGCGGGCGTGGTCACCGAAGCGGATGTCGGCGCGGCCGACAAGGCGTTGGCCGACAGGCTTCAGGCGACGTACACGGAAATGAAGAAGACGCCGTACGTCGACGATCACCATGCGCCGAGCACGGCGAGCGCCGCGGCGCCGGCCGTCGTCGAGACGTCGGTTCGCGCCGAAAAGCTCATCGCGCTCAACGAACAGTCGCTGAGCTGGCCGTCGGGGTTCAAGCTGCATCCCACGATGCAGCGCACGCTGCCGCGGCGCCGGGATGCGATCAACACCGGCGGCATCGACTGGGGTCATGCCGAGGCACTCGCGTTCGCGTCGCTGCTCACGGAAGGCGTGAGCGTTCGCATCACCGGCCAGGACGCCGAGCGCGGAACGTTCTCGCACCGCCAAGCGGTATTGCACGACGTGAACACCGGCGAGCTCTACACGCCACTCAAGAATCTTCCGCAGGCAACCGGAGCATTCGAAGTCTACAATAGCCCGTTGTCCGAAACCGCGGTCATGGGTTTCGAATATGGCTTCAGCATCGCCGCGCCGGACGAACTGGTCCTGTGGGAAGCGCAATACGGCGACTTTGCCAACGTCGCGCAGCCGATCATCGATCAGTTCATCTCGGCGGGCCGGTCGAAGTGGCGTCAGGATTCGGGTCTCGTGCTCTTGCTGCCACACGGATATGAAGGACAAGGTCCGGAGCATTCGAGCGCGCGTCTCGAGCGATATCTGCAGCTCGCGGCGGAAGACGGCATGATCGTGGCGTATCCGTCGTCGCCCGCGCAGTACTTCCACATTCTGCGTCGACAGGCGCTGCGTCGTCCGCGAAGGCCGCTGGTGCTCATGCAGCCCAAGTCTCTGCTGCGTTTGCCCGCCGCGGCGTCGGCGCTCGAAGCGTTGACGAGCGGGACGTTCATGCCGGTGATCGACGATCCGAAGATGAGCCTGAATCGCGAAGCGGTGCAGCGTATCGTGTTTTGCACGGGTCGCGTGTACTACGACCTCGCGAACGCCGAGCATCCGGCGAACGTGGCGATCGTGCGTGTGGAGGAGCTGGCTCCGTGGCCACGTGAGGTTGAGGCGGTCGTGGATCAGTATCCGAACGTCGAAGAAGTGGTGTGGGCGCAGGAGGAGCCGAAGAACATGGGCGCATGGACGTACGTGCAGCCGCGTCTTCGCGCGTCGATCGGTACCATCACCACGCTGCGGTACATTGGGCGTCCGGAACGTTCCAGCCCGGCTGAGGGCTTCCAATCGGCGCACAACGCGGAGCAGGCTCGCATCGTAAAGGACGCATTATCGTATGCTCCAGTATCGAAGAAAAAGGCCGGCGCTGCACGATAAGGCCGCGCTTTCAACCCGCGCCACCGAGGAACAGCAGTGTTGAAGCGGGCATTCATTCTAGGATTCAGCTTGATCGTGGCCAGTGCGCCGCGCCTTGTTTCTCAAGAGCGCGGCGCAGCCGCTTTTGGCGAACTCGTTGAAGGACTCGGGACCACGACGCGCGTGATGATGATCGGCGCGCACCCCGACGACGAGGACACGCAGCTCATCGCGTATCTCGCGAAGTCGCGGCACATCGAAACCGCGTATCTCTCACTGACACGCGGCGACGGCGGGCAGAACCTGATCGGCAACGAGCTCGGCGTCGGGCTTGGCATGATTCGCACGGAGGAGTTGTTGGCGGCGCGCCGGTTGGACGGCGGGCGCCAGTACTTCACCCGCGCGTTCGATTTCGGGTTCTCTAAATCGAAGGACGAGACGTTCGACCACTGGCCGAAGGATTCGATTTTGAAGGATGTGGTCGAGATCGTGCGCGCGTTCAGGCCGCAAGTGATCATCGCGGTGTTCACCGGAACTCCTGCCGACGGTCATGGACACCATCAGTATTCGGGCGTGATTGCGCGCGAGGTGTTCGATGCGGCCGCGGATTCGGTTCGGTTTCCGGCGTCGCAAGTGTCGGGGCTTCAGCCTTGGGCACCGTCGAAGTTCTATCGGCTTCGTCGCGGAGGTTTCGGTGGACCGAACGCCGGTGGACCGCCGCAGGGTGCGTCGCTTGTGTTCAACGTCGGAGAGTTCGATCCGCTGCTCGGAGAATCGTATTCGGAGATTGCGACGGCGAGTCGGTCGCAACATCGGTCGCAGGGGCAGGGCGCGTTGCCGCAGCGCGGTCCGCGGTATAGCGGTGTGAGGCTGGAAGCGTCGCGCGTGTCGGATCCCGCGGCGCCCGAGCGCACGTTGTTCGACGGCATCGACACGACCTGGGCGCGTTTCAGATCTCTAAAACTCGTCGACTCGGCGCGGGCGGCCGCCGACTCAATCCCGGAGGCGGAAGCCGCGGTTCGGCGCTCGATGGATCTTACCGATCCGTCGAAAAGCGTGGCGAGTCTCGCGACGTTCAATCGCCTGGTGTTGCGCGCCGCAACCGGCGTGCGCTGTTCGACGCTGACGGCTGGCCCGGGCGTGCCGGCGTGCGTTGGGTTGACGGGCGACCTTGCGCTCGCGTTGCGAATGATGAGAGAACGTGGAACGGCCGCGTTGCTCGATGCGGCGTCGGTGGCCGTGGAGGCGACAGCACCGCGTGAGCTGGTCGCGGCCGGCGATTCGATTCCGGTGACGGTCGCGCTCTACAATCAGGGCAAGACTCCCGTGGTCCTCGTTGCCGCGCAACTCGCCGGGCAGCAGGCGGAAGGCCCGCAGGAACCGAAGACCGTGCAGCCGGACAGCGCCGGCCGGCTGACGCTGATGTATCACGCGCCGCTTGCGTTGACCATGCCGTGGTGGCTTCGCAGCCCTCGGGTAGGCGACACGTTCACGCAGCCGGTGCTTCCGATGATCGCGGGCGAAGATCGGCTGCAGGACAACGGTGCGCAGGTCGCGGTTCGGATCGGCGGTGTGGACGTGGGCGTGCTCGTTGCGCCGATTATGTATCGGTTCGCGGACCGCGCGTCCGGCGAGGTGCGGCGTCCGCTCGCGACTGTCCCCGAGGTGTCGGTGCTGCTCCAGCGCGAGGTCGAATACGCGCGCGCGAACGCGCCGTTCGATCGAACGATCGTTGTTTCGGTGCGATCGGGCGCCACCGCCGATCGCGATGTGAGCGTATCGTTGATGCTGCCGGCTGGTCTCAAGGCGGACACCGCGATCCGTCGCGTGACGCTCAAGCCGTTTGGGGAAGCGGCTGTGAATTTTCGGGTTACAGGTCGGTTGCCGGCCGGCCGCCAGTCAATCAGCGCCGTGGCGACGACAAACGGACAGCACTTTGCGCTCGGCTACGTGCCGGTGGAATACCCTCACATTCGTCCGCAGCGGTTGTACCGCGCCGCGACCGTGCAGATCGAAGCGGTGGCCGTGACGTATGCCGATCTGAAAATTGGGTATGTGCGCGGGGTGGGAGACAACGTGCCGCCGATGCTCGAGGAGCTTGGACTTTCGGTCACGGAGCTCGATCCCGCGACGCTCGCGCGAACCAAGCTGTCCGGCTTCACGACGATCGTCATCGGGAGCCGAGCGTATGAGAGTCCTAGCGGCGCACAGTTGCTTGCCGCAACGCCGGCATTGATGCAGTTCGCGCGCGAAGGCGGGACCGTGATCACACAGTACGGCCAGGCGATGTCGCTGCCGGGAATTCTTCCGTATCCCGTCACACGGCAAGTCGATCGCGTGACCGACGAGACCGCGCAGGTTCGGGTGCTGGATCCTGGATCGCCGTTGCTCTCGTCGCCGAACAAGATCGTTGACGCGGACTTCGCCGGTTGGGTGCAGGAGCGCGCGTCGTATATGCCGCACGGGTTCGACGCGAAGTACCGCACGGTGTTTTCGATGAACGACAAGAATGAAGCGCCGAACGACGCGGCCATTCTCGTGGCACCGGTGGGCAAGGGCACGTACATCTACACGACGATGTCGTTTTTCCGCCAGTTGCCGGCAGGCAATCCCGGGGCGGCGCGGTTGTTCATAAATCTCTTATCGGCGAAACAGAATGCGGCGAATCGTCCGCCGGTGACTTCGTCGCCGGTCAAGCCGTGATCGTCGATCCGCGGTTCGTCACGTTCGTTGGCGTCGCGGCGATTGTGACGTTTCTTCCCGGCGCCGACATAGCGTGGGAGCGCCGATGAGCGAGTTCGATCCGATCGCGCAGGGAGACACGGGCCGCCGGTTTCGTCGCACGCTCGTTCGCGTGATCGCGGTGCAGATCGTGACTCTCGCGCTGTTGTGGCTCTTGCAAACGACCTTCACGGCATAACGTGCATCCACTGAACTGGGTGATCGTGGTTGGGTGGTTGTCGTACGTCGTGGTGTACGGTCTGTGGAAGTCGCGCGGCACGAAAGGGATCGACGACTACATCCTCGCGAATCGCAGTCTGCCGTGGTGGGCCGTGGGGCTTTCCGTGATGGCGACGCAGTTGTCCGCCGTGACGATGATCGGCACCACGGGACAGGGCGC
This sequence comes from Gemmatimonadaceae bacterium, assembly GCA_039924785.1. Taxonomy (GTDB): domain Bacteria; phylum Gemmatimonadota; class Gemmatimonadetes; order Gemmatimonadales; family Gemmatimonadaceae; genus JAQBQB01. Next base: position 7,973 of record JBDTAE010000254.1, read on the forward strand.
GACCGACGGTCTTCGCTTCGTGCAATTCTATTTCGGACTGCCGCTCGCGATGGTGATTCTCGGCGTGACCCTCGTTCCGTTTCTTCACGGCGCCGGGGTGTATACCGCGTACGAGTATCTCGAGCGGCGTTTCGATGCGAAGACGCGGTCGCTCACGGCGTTCTTGTTTCTCGTATCGCGCGCGATGTCGTGTGGAACGATCATCGCGGCGCCGGCCGTCGTGTTTTCGGCGATCTTTGGCTGGAGCGTGACCTGGTCCGTCGCGTTGATTGGGATTCCGGCCATTCTGTATACGATGGTCGGCGGCGTGCAAGCGGTGACGTGGGTCGACGTGAAGCAGATGTATCTCATCGTCATTGCGATCGTCGCGGTCGCGATCACGCTGCTCGTCCAGATTCCGGTGTCGCCGTCGGACGCGCTACATATCGCGGGCGCGACCGGTCGTCTTCGCGTATTCGACTTCTCATTCAGTCTCACGAATACGTACACCTTTTGGTCGGGCCTGATTGGCGGAACGTTCCTAATGCTGTCGTATTTCGGAACGGACCAAAGTCAGGTGCAGCGGTATCTCGCGGCAAAGTCGGTCGACGAGGCGCGCACGTCGCTGCTGATCAGCGCGTACTGGAAGATTCCGTTGCAGGCGCTGGTGCTGCTGATTGGCGTTCTCGTATTCGTGTTTTATCAGTTCGAAAAGCCGCCGCTTCTGTACAACCCGGCGCATGAACGCGCGGTGCTCGCCGCCAAGCCGGCGGAGTATGGCGCGTTGGAGTCGCGGTATGCGGCGGGGCTGATCGCGCGCGATACCGCGGCGCGGGCGGTCGCGCGTGCACGCGATGCGGGCGATGCGACCGCGACGGCCACGACGACGCGCGCGTTCAAAACGACCGACGACACCATTTCGGCCATTCGGAACCGGGCGCTCGATCTCGCGCAGCGTGTGACCGGCCAGCCGTCGAAGGACGTCAACTACATCATTCCGCGTTTCGTGCTCGATCACCTGCCAATCGGGCTCGCGGGGTTGTTCATCGCGGCGGTGATCGCGGCGGCGATGAATGCGATCTCCGGCGAGCTCAACTCGCTGTCGACCACGACGACGATCGATTTCTACCGGCGGTGGGTGCGCGCCAACGGCTCCGATTCGCATTTTCTTACGGTCTCGCGGGTCGCGACGGGATTCTGGGGTCTCTTTGCCTGCATCGTCGCGACGTATGCGGTAAATCTTGGTTCGCTCATCGAGGTTGTGAATCGGTTCGGCTCGTTCTTCTATGGCTCCATTCTGGGCGTATTCTTGCTGGCGATGATGCCCCGCGCCGGAGCGCGCGGCGCGTTCGTCGGACTCATCAGCGGTATGGCCGCGGTCGGCCTCGTAAATTTCCGAGAGCCCAACGTGGCGTTCTTGTGGCACAATGTGATCGGAGCGGTGACCGTGGTTTTTGTCGGAATGCTCATTAGCGTTGTGGCCGGCCCCCCGAACCTCGCAGCGTCGAGGTCGGGGTCGGCCGGCGCGACGAGTTAGGTCCGTCGAGTGCTGGATGGACTGAATCAACCACGCGTCGTCATCATCGGCGCGGGATTCGGAGGCCTCTACGCCGCCCGGGCGCTGCGCAATGCGCCCATTCGCGTGACGGTCGTGGATCGCACCAACCATCATACGTTTCAACCGCTCCTGTACCAGGTCGCGACAGCGACGCTGGCGCCCACCGACATCACCGCGCCCATCCGATGGCTACTGCGGAAGCAGAGCAATACCGACACGCTGCTCGCCGACGTAACGGAAATTGTGCCGTCGCGGAAGGTAGTCGTGTGCAGCGATGGCCGTGAGCTCGATTATGATTTTCTCATCGTCGCCGCCGGTGCGCGACACTCGTATTTCGGCCACGATGAGTGGGAAACGTTTGCGCCCGGGCTCAAGAGCGTCGAGGATGCGATCGAGCTGCGTCGACGGTGGCTCTTGGCATTTGAACGCGCTGAAGCGGCGACCGACGATGAGACTCGCGATACCAATCTGACATTCGTGATCATCGGCGGCGGTCCGACCGGTGTCGAGCTCGCGGGCATGCTGCCGACGATCGCTCGGTATGCGCTGCCGGAGGATTTCCGTCATATCGATACGGCGACGGCGCGTGTGATTCTCATTGAGGGTGGACCGCGCCTGCTTCCGGCATTTCCCGACGATCTGTCGGCGCATGCGGCGGCCGACCTCGTGGAGCTTGGAGTTGATCTGCGTTTGAACACGTTCGTCACAAACGTGGGCGATCGGTGGGTGGAGGCCGGTGGCGAACGCATTGCAGCCGGCACGATCATCTGGGCCGCCGGAAACGCGGCGGCGCCGGTGGCCGCGTCGCTCGGCGTTCCGCGGGACCGCAGCGGGCGCGTGATGGTGAATTCCGATCTGAGCATACCGGGCCACTCCGACGTGTTCATCGTTGGCGACTTGGCGGTGCTCGAGACGGACGGCAAGCCGGTGCCCGGTGTGGCACCGGCGGCGATGCAAAGCGGGCGAACGGCGGCGCACAACATTCTGCACACCATCCGCGGCGAGGCGAGGACCCCATTTCGCTACCACAACAAGGGCGACCTGGCGACGATTGGGCGGTACAAAGCCGTAGGGGTCGTGGCGGGCCGGCACCTGAGTGGCGCTTTCGCATGGTGGACCTGGGTCTTCGTTCACATCATGTATTTGGCCGGATTCAGAAACCGCCTCAGCGTGCTTGTCGAATGGGGATACTCGTTTTTTACGTACGAACACGGTGCGCGGCTCATCACGAATGACGAAGACGTTCATTCTGTTACGAAAACCGATCGCGCTTAGCTTCGATGTTGCAATCGGTGAGCGGTGACGTCCGTAGAAAGGTCCCCTCTCGCGCGAAAGGCGCGGTGTTGTTCTGTTCCCTTTGATTCGATTGTGTCTCATCCACTTCCAGTGACGCCCAGCGGACTCGACTTCGGGCGCGTCGGTATTTCCGGCGTGCGGCTCGAGGCGTTGTTCGAAGCGGTGCCGCTGGCGATCGCAGTGTTCGATGGCGAGCTCAGGTTGGCGAGCGCGAATGCGCGTTACCATGAGTTGACCGGTGTTCCGCAAACTCATTCGACGCGCGGAACGAGTGTTTCGATTTATGACGCGTTTCCGAATGCGCTCGCCGATCTTACCGATCAGATCGATGCGGCGTTCCGTGGAACTCCAGGCGTCACCGCGGTGCGCGTTCCGTTTCAACATCGCGGCGGCCGCCGGCTCGTCGAGACGACGTTTGCGACACTCATCGAAGAATCGGGCGGCCGCGGAATTCTCTTTGCCGGCAACGACGTCAGCGAGCGAGAAGACCTTCGAGAGACGTTGAGCCGAAACGTCGCGCAGCTCGAGTCGATCTTCGACGTCATTCCAGATTCCGTGCGCGTGGTCGATACGGAAGGACGCACGGTCCGCTCGAACACGCAGGCGTTGCAGGATCATCCGTCGGGACAGCCGTCGACGTTGCGCGAGTTGTGGCAGCTCGACCGGCCGCGCACGATCGAAGGGACGAGTTTGTTCATGCACGAACATCCCACCGCGCGCGCGTTGCGCGGTGAGCGCGCGCGCGGAGAAACGCTCGCCGTTCGCCGAGGACCGGACAGCTCGCCTGTCATCATCGAAGTCAATTCGAATCCTCTCTACGACGAGCACGGAAAGATTCGCGGCGCCGTCACGGTCGAGCGCGACGTGACCGTCAAGACGAATCTCGCGAAGGCGCTCGAAGAGGAGGCGCGTCGCACCGCTGAACTATACGAGCGCGTGTCGACGGAAGCCGAGCGTCTCGAGCAGATGGTACAGGAGCGTACGCAGCAGTTGCTTGCACTACAGGAGGCGCGCGAGCGTGAGCGACGCCTTGCGGCGATTGGGCAACTCGCGGCCGGCGTGATGCACGACGTGAACAACGCGTTGAATCCGATCATGGCCGCGGCGTACCTTCTCGATGCGCACGCGGATGATCCGGTCGCCGTGCGCGACTACGCGGTTCGCATTGCCAAGGCCGCGGAAACGGGCGCTGCGACGGCTGCTCGTGTCGGGCGTTTCATTCGACAGGAGCCGTTGCATCCGGATCGCGAAGAAGTCGTGGATCTCTCGCTCGTCTGTGACGAAGTCGTGTCGATGACGAAGCCGCTGTGGGTCGAACGTACACGCGGCGGCGTGGTCGAGCTCGATCGCGATCTTGTGAAACCGGGAGTCGCCGTCGTACGCGGTATCGCCGGTGAAGTGCGTGAAGCGCTGCTCAATCTCGTGCAGAACGCGCTCGACGCGATGAATGGCGGCGGGCGCTTGGGGATTCGTACGACGGTGAGTGACCTCGAGGCCCGCGTCGAAGTTCGAGACTCAGGCACCGGTATGTCCGCGGAAGTACGCGAGCGGGCATTTGAGCCCTTCTTCACCACAAAAGGAATCGCCGGCACCGGGCTCGGCCTCGCGGAAGTGTACGGCATCGCGAAGCGGCATCGTGGCCGCGCCGAGATTGATTCAGCGCCCGGCGCGGGAACGACAATTCGTTTGGTTTTTCCGAGAACGCAACCGCAGAGTGTGAGCGTGATCACAGAGCGGACATTTTCCCGGGTTGCACGAAAGGTGTTATTGGTGGAAGATCATCTGGACAGCAGGGAGTTCATGCAGGCATTGTTGGAATCAGACGGCCACTCGGTTGATACGGCCTCGAGCGTGGGCGACGCAACGCGTTTGCTCGAGTGCGCGGCCCCGCCCTACGAAGTGCTCGTCACGGACATCGGCTTTTCCGATGGAAGTGGTTGGGAATTGATTACATTTGCTCGCGAGCGCTGGCCGGCGATGCGTGTTGGAGTGGTGACGGGTTGGGAAGCGCGCTCGGGCGCTGGTGTTGAAGGAGATTTCATTCTTCGCAAACCCGTGCGAACATCAGAGTTGCTTGCGAAAGTTGCTGGCGAGGACTGATCGCGTGACCGCCGCTGGCGCGCGTCGGGGTGTGTCGTCAAATTCCGATCAATGACAGAGACTGTCTCACCGATCCGCCTTCTTGTTGCGGAAGACGATGACAACGCCCGCTCGTTGCTCATCGATTTGCTGCGCACGCTCGGACACATCGTCGTCGCCGAAGTCTCAACCGGCCGCGAGGCGCTCGAGCGCGCGAAGGAAGTGACGCCCGATGTGGTGTTGCTCGACGTGCACATGCCCGACGGGTCGGGTATCGAAGCCGCCGAGCGGATCACGCAGAGCATTCCGGGCGTCGCGGTGGTGTTGTTCAGCGGCGATCAAACCGTCTCGCTCACGGATCGTGACGTCACCGCGACCGCGGCGATCGCCTTTCTTCCAAAGCCGGCGCCGCCGGGACATCTCGATTCGACGATTCGGCTCGCCGCCACGCGCGCGCGCGAACTGAAGACCGCGCGTCAGGACGCCGAAACGGCGAAGCAGGCGTTGGAGAATCGCAAGACGATCGAGCGCGCGAAGGGAATTCTCATGCGACGCACAGGTTCGTCCGAGCAGGAAGCGTATCGCATTCTTCAGCGCACCAGCCAGGATCGGTCCGTGGCGATGGTGGAAATTGCGAAGGCCGTGCTCGCGAGCGAGCCCGGCCTCCAGGAACGACGCGCGTAGGACGGTTGCGGCCGTCCCGCGCGCGAGTCGCGCGGTAGCGAGCTCCGCTACTTGCTGCGCACCACCGTGAACTGAACCAGTGGCGATACCGGCAGTCCGCTCGACGACCAGTCGATGGAGGCGGACGCCCCCGCCGGAACGAAGAAGCGAATGTACGCCGCTCCCCCCGCGAATACGGTCGTGTTCACCGGTTGCGCATCCGACAACGGCAGCACGGCCAGCGGATACCGCGCGAGCGCCGTGCCGTTCGAGACGAGGCGCGGGAAGATATTGCGCATGTTCCAACTCAGGTCCGCATACTTCGCGTCGTTCATGCCGGGAACGTCGTCCGCAAAGATCGATGTCGCCCAATCACGAATCTGTAATAGCAGCGTCGAGATCTTTCCGTCGCCGGCGAACACGGTCGCGAGATTCTGCTGGCCCACCGTCTTCGCATTGTCCAGCTGCTGCCACGCGTCGCCGTCCGACGACCCGCGATGATCGGCGAGATATCGCAGGAGATTCCACGTGGCCCCGCGCGTCTCCAGGGAATCGTTGTCCGCGTAGACCGACGTCGCCGCCGGCTTCGATAAGAAAACTTGAAAACGTCCGGAGTTGTCGCTCTGGTACGTGTTCCAGATGTTGGCGGACGCCGTGTCTGCCGCGATGATGCTGATGCCGAGATTCTGCCGGGTGGGTTGCTTCGCGACGTGATAGTACAGCAGTTCCTCGGCGATGTGGCTCAGGCCTTCGTTGAGCCAGACTTCCTCGAAGTCGTTCGCGTCGTTCACGTACAGCCGGCGCCCGGCGTTGATCAAATGCTGAAATTCGTGGACCAGCGTTCCCGGCGTGAGTCCCTGCACGCCGGCCTTCGACCGGGCGTCGCCATATTTCGCCGTCTGATCCGGCACCAGCGAGTAGTACATCTCGGCGAAGTTGCTCGTGGCGCAGCCCTGCAACCCCGTGATGTTGTCTGTTGCGGTTGGGAACAAATCGCGCTCGTGGAAAAATCCGCCGATCACGCCACCGCTACCGCGCGGCGTGAGCTTGTTCACTTCTTTCGTGAAGAAGATGATCGTCTTGCCGTTCTTGTCGATGTCGGTTGGCTGGCCGAAGTTCGCGATATCGAGTGGACTGATCAGCGTATCGAACGTCGCGGCGAATGACGCGTACTCGGCGTCGGTGAATCCGCCCGCCGGGTTCGCGGTATCGGCAACGACGATCGCGAGATTCGAAACCGCGGCGACGCGCGCGGTGACGTTGATCGCGTTCGTGCAGGACTGGCCAGGATTGCCGTTCGCGTTCAATGTGAACAACGCGCCGATTGCAGGGCTCGCCGGAATCGCCGTGAATGACGGACGACTGTTCACGATCGCGCGCGCGGACGACATCAGCGGTGCGAGCTCGCGCCGCGCGTTCGCGCGCAGCGTTGCCTCGAACTGCTGCTGCACCGCGTTGACGTGATAGCGAGCGTACGATAGCGCCGCCGCTTCGTCGAACGATGGCGCGAGCGCCGCCGTCGCAACGCCCGTCGCTCCGCCGTGCGATTGAATGTTGAGCGCAACGATAGACGTCGCGTCCTCATTGCCATGAAACGCCACGAGCGCATACTCGGCGCCGGTGGTTCCGCCGCTGAGGCAGACGCCGGTGCCGCTGATGCCTGGAATGACAGCGCCCGCCGCGGGCGAGAGCGGCGATCCCGAGGCGCACGCTTGCGTGAGCGACGACGTTGCCGCCGTTTCGATGAACGATAGGGAAAGACTCGTTCCCTGGACCGTCGCCGAGACGGCGACGTTGCCGGACGTCGCGCCAAAGGTGACGGTCGTCTTGGCCTGGCCGGTGCCGTCGGTGGTGGCCGACGCGGGCGACACACTGGCGGCACCGCTCGTCGCGGCGAAGGTCACCGCGGCGCCGGAAACCGTCGTGCCGTTCGACGTCACGCGCACGACGAGCGGAACGCTGAGCGGCGTGCCGATCAGCCCGACCTGGCCGTTGCCAGACACGATCGCGATCGACGTCGGCGCGCCCCCGGCGGGAGCTGTGTCGCTTCCGCTGCAGGCCGTCGCGATGGCTGTGGCCGCGACGGCGAAGGCGACGGCCCGAAAAGCACGCAACTGGTCGAAAAGGGACTCGCCGAGCGACATGATTTCACACTCGCGAATTTTTGAATAGTAGATCATGAAAGCATGTCTGCGACCGAAAGACGCCTTTCAGCAGGTCTAGAACACTACGCCGCGGGCGCGGTTTCTGGTTCTCGGGCGGGTGGCCGCGTGAACTCCTCCATACCCAATCCGAGGATGATTGTCCCCGCGACGAGCGCCGCGGACACCAGAAATGGAAGTTCCGGGAACCGGTCGAACGCCCACCCTGCAAGTATCGGAAAGATGACGCGCGAAGACCCACCGAAGGTCTGCTGGACTCCCATGTATAGCCCGCGCTCGTTGCTTGGGATGACCCGTGACAACATGGCGGTCACGCACGGGAACGTGAACGCCGTGCCGAGCGGGAGGAATGCGACCGCGATGGCGAGGGGCAGGAAGGGAAGCACCGCGACAGCCGACACCGGCAAAATTCCGCCGAGTCTGGCCGCGAAAGCGGCCGGATCGTTCATTCGGTGCATGAATGGAATGGCGGCAAGCCCGATGACGAGCAATACCTGGCCGATTCGCGAGAGCTTCGCCTCGCCGAACCGATCGATCGCCGGACCGAGAATCAACGCCCGAGTGACGACCGACATGGTGCCGATGTAGGTGTAGAAGTAGCCAATCGTCTTGGACGTCACGCCGAACCGCGCGGCCAGGAAGAGTGCGAGGACGGGCATCGTTCCCTGGAAGGCGCCGATGCCAATCGCGTAGATCCAGATCAGCCGCGGAGCAGCCTCGTTCGAGTGGGTGAACATGCGCCCGATCGCCTCGCGCGAGCGGCCAGGCTTTGGCTTGGTGCGCGCCTCATTCATGTCGCGGGACTCGACGAGAAAGCGCCAGGCGAAGCCAATGTTCACGATGCAGAGCGCCGTCGCGGCGAGTCCAGGGCCGTGCTCTCCAAATACAGAAAGCATGTATGAGCCGAACACGGGTCCCAGCGCGACGCCGGCGTTCGTGGCTGCCGAGAGCCATCCGAGGCCCTTGGCGCGGTCTTCAGGTTTGAGTGCGTCGGCGACGTACGCCTGAATAACGCTCACGGTGCCGCCGCCAGAACCCTGGACGAGCCGCGACAGGAATAGAAGCCACAGGGATCCCGAGTAGGCAAAGATTACGTACGCGATGGCCGAGGCAGCGAGTCCGACGATGAGGGCCGGCCGGCGTCCGTAACGATCGGAAAAGCGGCCCCACATCGGGGCGCTGATCAGCTGCGCCAGTGAAAAAGATGAGACGAGCAGCCCGACCATGAACCCGCTTGCGCCAAACGACTTGGCGTAAAACGGCAGGAGCGGGATGATCATGAGCGCGCCGACCATGTCGACGAACGCGGTGATCATGAGAACGACGAGCTTGCCCATCTGGCTAATGGCTATTGGCTAATGGCTGATCGCGAACGCGTCGATCACGCTGGAACGATGACGGTCGGCCAGGATGCCGGTTCCCACGGCACCATGGCTGACTTCAAGCGACTGACTGTGCGGAACGCTCCTCACGATTTCACTGGGGAAATCTACCGCGAAACCGCCGCATTTCCTGCGCAGGAGCAGTTCGGCCTTACAAATCAATTACGCCGACCCGCGGTTGCAGTTGAGGCGAATATCGCGACGGGCTGCGCGCGGCGGGCGCGAGGAGTTTGGCCGGTTCTTGGCGATCGCGTTAGCCAGGTGCCACCGGCGTTCAGCCATCAGCCACTTTCCCCAAGGCCGCCGGCGCCACCGACCGACCGACCACACCCGCCAACGCCACGATCGTAAGCACGTAGGGGATCATCTCGACAAACTGCGACGGAATCATCTGCGCTCCCTGCAACTGAATCTGCAACGTCTCCGCGGCCGCAAAGAACAAGCAGGCGAAGGCCGCGCGCGCCGGATCCCATCGCCCGAAAATGATCGCGGCCAACGCAATGAACCCTCGGCCGGCGGTCATTTCAGCCGTGAACTGATGCTGGTCGAGCGCCAGATACGCGCCGCCGAGCGCCGCCAATCCGCCCGACAACGCCGCAGCCCCATACCGGACGCGATTCACGTTGATGCCGACGGAGGTCGCCGCCGCGGGGTGCTCCCCCACCGCGCGAACGCGCAACCCAAACGGGGTTCGATACAAGACCCAGCCCACCGCGATCGTGGAGGCGATGCCCAACCAGATCAGCGGATTGCCGACGAGCGCCGCCAATCCGTTCCCCGACTGCTCGCTGCCGAACCCAGGCACGCGCGGCGAGTTTGAAGAACTGTGAAATGCGAGTCGCAGAAAAAAACGTGTCAGGCCGATCACGAGGAGATTCACAGCGATGCCGACCACGACCTGATCCGCACGAAAGCGGATCGCCATCACGGCGTACAGCAACGCCAGCGCGACGCCGCCGGCGAGGGCACCGACCAAGCCGATCCACGGACTGCCGCTGTAATAGCTCGCGAGCGCCCCGCAAAACGCCCCGCCGAGCATGTAGCCCTCGAGGCCGAGTCCGATCAAGCCGGACCGCTCCGACAGCACTCCGCCGCTCGCCGCAAACAAATACGGAATCGCGATGCGCAGCGTCTGCGCGAGAAATGCAAAAATACTCATCGAGCTCTCCGAAGCAGTCGACGTACCTCGGGTACGGACGCGGCCACCGCGATGATCACCACGGCCTGCAGCACGTCCACCATCTGCTTGGGCACGACGGCATTCACCGCAAAACCACCTTGCGAGATCGTCGCGAACACGAAGGCCGCCAACACAACGCCGATCGGGTCGTTCCGTCCGACGATCGCCACTGCAATGCCGAGAAAGCCGGCGCCCGACGCGAACGATTCTTCGTAGTAATGCTTGTAGCCGAGGACGAAGTTCAGTCCACCGATGCCCGCGAGCGCGCCCGACAAGGCCATCGCGCGCCACCAGACGCCGCCGACGTCGACGCCGCCGTTCTCGGCCGCTTGGGGTTGAAGTCCAACCGCGCGCAGCTCAAACCCGCGCAGCGTGCGAAACAAGAACCACCACACAACGATGGCCGCCGCAATCGCGACGAACAGCACCGCGCTCGCCGCCGAGCCATGGAACGCCTGCACGTAGTTCGATAGACGCGGCATTTGGCCGGCGCGAATCACCTTCGTGTGCAGCGAATCGCCATCCTTCAGGTGGGCTGCGATGAGATAGTTCAACAGCGCCAGCACGATGAAGTTGAGCATGATCGTCGTGATCACTTCATGCGCGCCGAACTTTGCCTTGAGCACACCTGGAACGGCGCCCACGACGCCGCCGCCGATCGCGGCCGCGACCACATAGACGGGCAGCGTCAACACCGCGGGCAGACCCGGCGGCAGCACTAATCCGATCATCGCGGCGGCAAAGCCGCCGGCGGCAAGCTGGCTTTCGGCGCCGATGTTGAACAACCCGGCGCGAAGTCCTACCGCGACCGCCAATCCGGTGAACGTCAGCGTCGTGGTCTTATACAGCACCTGCCCAAAGCCGTACGCGTTGCCCCAGGTGCCCTCGAAGAGCAACCGATAGACGGTGCCCGGACTTTGCCCAAATGACAGAATCAGAATGTCGCCAACGACCGCGGCCACCAGCAGTCCGACGATCGCCGGAAGTAGTGCCTCCTGAATCGCCGCCGCGGATTTGCTCATGCGGCCGTCCCCTTCGCAGCACCAGTCATATAGCGGCCGATGGTCTCTTCGGTCGCCCCCGAGCGCGGAAGCACCGCGACGATCGATCCGCCGAACATCACGGCGATCCGATCGGACAGCGCGAGAATCTCCGCGAGATCGGCGGACACGAGAAGGATCGCCTTGCCGGCATCGCGCGCTTCGCGCAGCCGAGCATGAATGAACTCGATCGCGCCAACGTCGACACCGCGCGTCGGTTGTGCGGCGAGCAAGACTTCGAACGCGCGGCCCATCTCCCGTGCGATGACGATTTTCTGCTGGTTGCCGCCCGACAACGCGCGCGCCGGCGCGGCCGAATCGGCCGGCCGGATGTCGTATGACGCGATCTGCTGTTTGGCGTTCTCCAGAATTCGCGCGTGATCCAGTTGGAGCGCCCGCGAGTACCGGTGTTGCTGGCCAAGCACGAGGTTGTCGGCAACCGAGTAGTCGAGGATGAGGCCGCGCGCGTGCCGGTCTTCAGGAATGTGCGAGAGCCCCGCGTCGCCGCGTGCTTTCACAGACAGCGACGTGATGTCCTTGTCGCCAATGCGAATCGTTCCGCTGCGCGGTGCCCGGAGCCCTGCGAGCGCGTCGAGCAGTTCCGTCTGCCCGTTCCCCTCGACGCCGGCGATTCCAAGGATTTCTCCCGGTGCCACCGTAAAGCTCACGTCGTTCACCGCGGTCAGCCGGCGCGCATCGTTGACGACGAGATTCTTCACCGTCAACAGCGGCGCGAGCGGCGGCAGATGATCCGTGCTCGGCTGCGCTCGTCCGCCCTCGTCCGCGAGGAAGTTCATCGCGAGCTGCACGTCGCGGCCGACCATCGCCTTCGCGATTTCAGCCGGCGTCGTGTCCGCGGTCCGCAGCCGCCCGACCGTCTCGCCCTGTCGCATCACGGTGATGGTATCGGAGATCTCCATCACTTCGTTCAGCTTGTGTGTGATGAGCACGATCGTTCCGCCGCGACTGCGCATCTGTCGCAGCGTTCCCCACAGCTCGTCGATTTCAGGCGGCGAGAGCACCGCCGTCGGTTCGTCGAGAATCAGAATCTTCGCGCCGCGGTACAAGGTCTTTAAAATTTCCACACGCTGCGCTTCGCCGACCGACAGATCGGCGACGAGTTGCTCAGGGCGCACGGCCAGCCCCGTCGAGCGACTGAGATCGCCGACCTCTTGCTCCGCTCGCGCGCGATCCAATTGACCGTTCTTCGTGAGCTCGCGGCCGAGCGTCACGTTTTCAGCGACGGTCAGCGTGGGCACGAGCATGAAATGCTGATGGACCATGCCGACGCCGGCGTCGATCGCTTCAGCAGTCGACCAGCCGGTGACGTCGCGTCCGTTCACGTCCATTCGGCCCGTGTCGGATGCGTACATGCCGCTGAGCACTCGCATCAACGTCGATTTGCCCGCGCCGTTTTCGCCGACGAGCGCGTGAATCTCGCCGTGCGCAACGTCGAGCGTCGCGCCGCGATTGGCGCGTACCGGTCCGAACGATTTGTGAATGTCGATGAGGCGAATGGCCGATCCCGTCGAGTCAGCCATGGTCACCGTGTGCTCGGCACGTGAATCTTGCCGGCGATGATGTCGGCCTTGAGCTGCTCGACCCGCGCGCGGACGCTGTCGGGAATCAGCGCGCGATTGTGCTCGTCATAGACGTATCCAACGCCATCCTGCGCGAGCCCGAACGTATAGATTCCACCCTTGAATGAGTGGTCTTTAACGCGCTTGATCATGTCGTAGACCGCTATGTCGATGCCCTTGACCATCGACGTGAGAATCCGGCCCGGAGCTTCCGCATACTGGTCCGCGTCGACGCCGATCGCGAACTTGCCTGTCTGCCGCGCGGCCTCGAACACGCCAAGTCCCGTCGAGCCGGACGCGTGGTAGATCACGTTGACGCCCTGCTGGTACTGACTCAACGCGAGCTCTTTGCCTCTGCCGGGATTTCGAAAGGCTTCCGGCGTGACGCCGGCATATTGGACGATGATGGTGCAGTCGGGGCACACGGCTTTTACGCCCGCTTTGTAGCCAGCTTCGAACTTCTGAATGAGCGGCACGTCCATGCCGCCAACGAAGCCGACTTTTTTCGAATTGCCGGCGAGCGCCGCAATCGCCCCGACGAGAAACGAGCCTTCTTCTTCCTTGAACTTCAGCGCCGCGACATTCGGCGGCGGCGGCAACGGATTGCCCGCGGCGTCGTTCGAGATGGAATAATCGACGTCGGCGAAATTCGTGTTCGGATACTCCTTCGCCAACTGATTGATATCGTCGGTGAAAATGAATCCAACGGCGATGACGATGTCCATCTTCTCCGCGGCGAGCAGGCGAAGTCCGGCTTCGCGGTCGGTTCCTTCCCCGGGTTCGATCAGACGAACGTGCGCGCCGAGCTCCTTTTCGGCACGCATTGCGCCTTTGTACGCGCCATCGTTGAAGGACTTGTCGCCGAGTCCGCCGACATCGAGAACGATGCCGACGTTGACGCCGTTGTCGCCGACGGGCTGGGCCGCGCCGGACACACGCACGAAAAGAAGCGCCACGTGAGCGATGACGAGCACGCTCACGAGGATCAATAGCTTTCGCATGCGCAAAGAATCGTCCTTCGTGCGGGCTGCGGCAAGGGAGTTCAGCCTGGAGGCTGATAGGTTTCCGGCATGCCCGACCGCGTTCGAACTCGGTTCTTGATCGTCGGCAGCGGAATCGCCGGCCTGCACGCCGCCTGGCGGGCGTCGGAGCATGGCGACGTGATGCTGTTGACGAAGCGCTCACTGTTCGATAGCGCCACCGCCTACGCCCAAGGCGGAATAGCCGCCGCGCTCGGTGCCGGCGATTCGCCGGCGTTGCATCGGCAGGACACGCTCGCGGCAGGAGCCGCACTATGCGATGCGGCGGCCGTTCAGGTGCTCGTGGAGGAAGGTCCCGCGCGGATCCGCGAGCTTCAAACGGCGGGCGCTCACTTCGACCTCGATCCCCAAGGCCGACTCGAATTGGGACGAGAAGCGGCGCACTCGAAGAATCGCATCGTCCACGCGCACGGAGACCAGACGGGCGCGGAGGTCGCGCGCACGCTCGTGGCGCGCGTGAAGGAGACCAAGAACATTCGCGTGCTGGAGCGGACGCGCGTGCTCGATCTCATCGTGCGTCGCGGGACGTGCTATGGTGTGCGCGCGAGTCTCGCCGGCCGCGCGACGGAAATCATCGCCGACGCGACGGTGCTCGCGACGGGCGGGTGCGGTCAAGTGTATCGCTATACGACGAACCCGGTCGTCGCGACGGGCGACGGCTTCGCGATCGCGCATCGTGCCGGCGTGACGCTCGCGGACATGGAGTTCGTGCAGTTCCATCCGACGGCGCTCGACACCGCGGAAAACCCTCTGGCGCTGATCTCCGAAGCCGTGCGCGGCGAAGGCGCGATTTTAGTAAACTCTCGCGGCGTTCGATTCATGAAAGGCGCGCACAAGCTCGCCGAGCTCGCGCCGCGTGACGTGGTGGCCCGCGCGATCTTTCGCGAACAGAGAACCGGCCCGGTCTATCTCGACGCGCGCAAGCTCGGCAAACGATTCTCGAAGCGCTTTCCGGGAATTTTCGCGTTGTGCCAGGCGCGCGGCATCGATCCGAGCAAGGCGCTCATTCCGGTCACGCCCGCCGCGCACTACATGATGGGCGGCGTCGTGACGGACCTGCGCGGCCGGTCGAGCGTGAGGCGCTTGTACGCCGTTGGCGAAGTGGCTCGGACCGGCGTGCATGGCGCGAATCGTCTCGCGTCGAATTCGTTGCTCGAGGGGCTCGTGTTCGCGGAGCGTGTCGCGCGCGATCTGCCCTCGACAAAGGTGCTGGCGAAGCTACCGTCCGTGGGAAAATGGAAGGTGCCGCCGCTCGCCGACCGCGGCGCGGCGCAAGTGGCCGCCGACGACATTCGCGACGTGATGTGGGAGGACGCGGGCATCGCGCGCACGGCTCGCGGCCTTCGTGAGGCGCTCGATCGGCTCGATGACATCGCGACGCGACTTCCGCCTGGTGCAACCGAAGAGCTCAATATGCTTCAGACGTCTGAACTGATCGTCGAAGCCGCGCTACAACGAAAGGAATCGCGCGGCGGACATTATCGCGCCGATTTCCCTCGCGCGGTCGGGCGTTGGAAGGGAAGGCACATCGAGCTGTAGCGCACCCCACTGGCGATTCGACGTTAGCTTTCCCGCATGGCTGCGACTGCGTATCCCAAACCGAGCACCAAAAGCGTTGACGAACAGCAGAGCGAGATCAAGCGACTCGCTCGCGATCGCAACGCCGTCATTCTCGCGCACAACTACGAGCGCGCGGAAGTGCAGGATGTCGCTGACTTCGTTGGCGATTCACTCGGACTGTCGCGCGAAGCGGCAAAGACCGGCGCCGACGTCATCGTCTTCTGCGGTGTGCACTTCATGGCGGAAACGGCGGCAATCCTTTCGCCTAAAAAAATCGTCCTGCTTCCCGATCTCGCCGCGGGCTGTTCGCTCGCCGCAACGATCGACGCGACCGAGCTGCGAACGTGGAAGGCGGAGCACCCGGGGGCGGTTGTCGTCTCGTATGTGAACACGACGGCGGAGGTCAAGGCCGAGAGCGACTACTGCTGCACGTCGGGTAACGCGGTGGAGATCGTGAACTCAATCGCGCCCGATCAAGAAATTCTCTTTCTTCCCGACATGTTCCTCGGCGCACATGTTCGCCGGTTGACGGGGCGCCAGAACATGCACGTGTGGATGGGCGAGTGTCACGTGCATGCGGGCATCGATCCCGAGAACATTCGGCTTCAGCGTTCGTTGCATCCCGAAGCGGAGTTTCTGATTCATCCCGAGTGCGGATGCTCGACGAGCGTGCTCGAGGCGATGTCCGCGGGTGACGTGGACCCCGACGGCGTGCAAATTCTTTCGACTGAAGGGATGATCAAACGTCCCCACCAATCGCCGGCCGACGAATTCATCGTGGCGACGGAAGTCGGCATCCTGCATCGTTTGCGTCGGGAGAATCCGACGAAGCGTTTCTTCGCGGCGAACGAGCGAGCGTCGTGCGCGTACATGAAGGTCACGACCCTGCCGAAAGTCCGCGCCGCGATCGAGAACATGCAGCATCGGATCACGGTTCCCGCGGCCGTTGCGGAACGCGCGCGACTGGCCATCGAACGCATGGTGGCAATTGGCGGCACGGCGAAGCAGCCGCTGTCTCCTGTTGTTGACGGGGTCGATCCCGGAGAATGAGCATGTTGAACTTCCCGATGACGCCGAGTGTTTTGCACGCGGTGGTCCGAGCGGCGCTCGATGAGGACGGAGCGTTCAACGACGTGACCACGATCGCGACCGTGGTGTCCGGAAGACGGTCGCACGGGACGCTGGTGGCGCGCGCGAAAGGCGTCGTGTGCGGAGTGCCGCTTGCGGCGGAGGCGTTTCGTCTGCTCGACCCTGACGTAGCCATCCGCGTTGGCCGCGACGAGGGCGCGCACGTCTCGCCGGGCGAGCCGATCATGTTCATCACGGGACACTCGCGCGCACTGCTCTCCGCGGAACGCGTCGCGCTGAACTATCTGCAGCGTCTCTCGGGAATCGCGTCGCTCACGGCCAGGTATGTCGCGGCGGTGGCAGGCACGCACGCAAAGATTCTCGATACGCGCAAAACGACGCCGGGTTGGCGTCTATTAGAGAAGTATGCTATTCGCGCCGGTGGCGGGACCAATCATCGCATGGATTTGGCAACCGGCGTGTTGATCAAGGACAATCACCTCGCGGCGCTCGATGGCGACGTCACCAAGGCGGTGTCGCGCGCGCGCGAGCTCGCGCCGCCCGGTATCGAGATCGAAGTGGAATGTGACCGCATTGAACAGGTCGCATGCGCGGTGAACGCCGGGGCGGACGTCATCCTCCTCGACAACATGTCTACAGAATTGCTCGCCGAGTGTGTTGCGTTGGTGGCTGGCCGCGCGACGCTCGAGGCGTCGGGCGGCGTGAATCTCGAGACGGTTCGTGCAATCGCGGAAACAGGCGTCGACTGGATTTCGGTCGGCGCGCTCACGCACTCCGCGCCAGCGATGGATCTCGCTCTCGACTTCGTGTAGCGTTTGCGCGTCGGGCAGGGCGCCCGTTCCACCACATCAGCACGCCGGTCACGATCTGCGCGACCATCGCGACGACGGCGGCAAGCCAAATTCCTTCCGTCGTTTTTCCGTAGACGTCGCCGGTGTGAAGCGATCGCCGAACGTTGTTGATTCGCGTGCCGAGCTCCGCGGTCCGCGTGTTCACCACGCTCAGTGGGGCGCCGCTGAACCGATTCAGGATCACTCGGCTCCGTCCGCCGGGAGTGTGGTCTTCGGGGAATCGCATTCCGACGGTCACGGGCGCTTTGGGCGACGGCTGTATGGAAACGCTAATGACCGCGGCGCCCGGCAACGCGGTCATTGCCGACTGCGCGGCGCGGTCGTAGGAGATTGTGACCGCGCTCGAGTCGGCCGCCGGCTGCTTCGGCTGGGCGGGCGGCGGCGGCGACCTATTCAGCTTGTCGATTGCGTCGCTCAGCGTCTCATAGTGAATGACCAGCCCACTCGCCGTGATGACGATCAACACCAGGCTCGTGATGATGCCGGTGGCATGATGAATGTCGAACGCGATGCGCTTCCACGATGCGTGCGTGTTGATGCGCCATAGCTTGTCGCGCCACCAGACGAACAAGCCCGTGAGAACGATGGCGAGCGCCACGATCGTTGAGATGCCGACGATCGTTCCGCCGATTGCGTTGCCGAAGAGATGCACGTGGATGACGTGCAGGCGCCGGGCGAGCGATTTTTCGCGGTCGGCAGACGACCGCGTTCCCAGGACCGCACCGGTATGCGGATCGAGGTATACGCTGAGACCTTTGCCGGCGACGGCGGTCGCGGCTCGATCGTCAGACAGCGAAGGCGAGATCGCGAGTACGGGTCCACCGTTCGTCGCCGCGCTCGCGTGCGCCGCGAGCGTGTCGAGCGAGACCGCTGGCCCGGTGCTGCTGACGTAATTCAGCGACGGGTTGAGCGCGCGGTCTATTGCTCCTTCGAAAACGATCGCACCGCCGGTGACCGCGACAGCGATCAACGGCAGCGAGACGACAAGGGCGAGCCACCGATGCGTGAAGAGAAAGGCGCGAAACGCCGGGCTTTTGGTCACGGGTCGCAGTTTAGAGTTGATGAAAGTCCGGCACGCTCAGGTTTCGAGACCGTCCTGACCCTTAGACGCAGGCACGCCGTCAACCGTTCGGAGCGTCAGCCGCCCGAGCTTTCGTTCTGGCGCGCGCGCACGTCCGCGATGAGGGATTCAATTTCGATTTCGCGCGACGTCAGCGCCGCCGACACGTCGCGCGACGACAGAATCGTCGCTTCGAGGAGGTCGGCCACACCAGGCGTGGCTCGCCCCGCTGCGCGCGACGAGACGAACGCCGATTTGACGATTCGGCGAAGCGGTTCCGGAAGGTCCTCCCACGGATCCTTCACGTTCGGCTTACGGAACATTGCCGCCATTGCCTTCACGGGCGACAGATGTCGGTCCGATCCCAGGATTCTGAGTGTTTCCTCACGCGCGCGGTCGAGCGTGACGCCTACGTGAACCAGCGTCTGCGCCGCGACGCCCTTTTCCTCTCGCAGCAAGCCAAGGAGAAGATGTTCGGTGCCGACGTACGCGTGATTGAGGTTGCGCGCCTCGGACATCGAGAGCTCGAGGACTTTTTTCGCGCGCGACGTGTAGGGGAGGTCCGGACCGGTGGACTGATTGACTCCGTGCTTAACCACCTCGTTGATGGTTTCGCGGAGCGTTTCGGCCTTCACATTGAGGTTCGACAGCACGGTTGACGCGACGCCCTCACCCTCGCGGATGATTCCAAGCAGCAGGTGCTCAGTGCCGACGTACTCATGGCGCAACCCTGCCGCTTCTTCGCGCGCAAACGCGAGAACCTTTCGAACTCGCTCGGTGAAGTTGTAGCCGTTCATCAGAGGTCGGCGCAGCTCTTGTTGATCTGTCGGCAGCTCGCGCAAATCAGTTTGCACTTTCGCCACTCGAGGGTGTCGGCGCCACAGTAGTCACACACTTCCGCGACAGCGGTGTTCGGCGGATCGGTCTTTGTCGAGTCGGAAATCACGATACCCGCCTTGATGAATGGCGTGGCGTGGCACGGCGGCATGCGGACAATGAATGCACGCCGCTGACGGAATCGGCAAGATGTTTGACCACCGCCGTCGGACGGGCTAGTCTCCTCAACACTTTCGCCTCGGAATCTCATGACGCACGGTAAGAATTCTTCGAACGCCACCGCTTCTCACGGAAATGGCGGGCATTTCGACATCGCGGCGGCGGCCCGCCGTGTGGTCACGGCCGCCGGCTTCGATGTAGATCTGCCGCCCGCCGCCGCGCAGCAACTGTCGACGATTCAAGCGCCCGCCACGATGCCGCCGGGTGTGAAGGACATGCGCGACCGGCTCTGGTCGTCCATCGACAACACAGAGTCGCGCGACCTCGATCAGATCGAAATCGCGGAGCGTCTTCCGGACGGCAGCATCCGTCTCATCGTGGCGATCGCGGACGTCGATTCGCTCGTGCCGAAGGGCTCGCCGCTGGACACGCACGCCGCGGCGAACTCGACGTCGGTGTACACGGGCATCGCCGTTTTTTCGATGCTGCCTGAAAAGTTGTCGACGGGACTCACGTCGCTGAACGAGAACGAGGACCGGCTCGCGATTGCGATCGAGACGGTGGTCACGGCGACAGGCGACGTCGTCTCCACCGACGTCTATCGCGCGATGGTGCGCAACAAGGCGCAACTCGCATACGGCGATGTCGGCGCCTGGCTCGACGGCGAAACGCCGCCGGGAAAAGTGGCGTCGAACCCCGCGCTTGCCGATCAAGTCAAACTACAGCACGAGGCCGCCGACCGCCTCAAGGGGGAGCGAGTCAGGAACGGCGCGCTCGAACTCGAAACGATCGAGGCAACGCCCGTCGCCCAGGACGGCAAAATCGTTGACCTGGCTCTCGTCCACAAGAACCACGCTCGCGACCTCATTGAGGATTTCATGATCGCAAGCAACGTCGTGATCGCGAAATTCCTCGAGGCAAAGGGACGTTCCGGCATTCGTCGCGTCGTTCGCGAGCCCGAGCGGTGGAGTCGCATCGTCGAGCTGGCCGCGCGATACGGTACGACGCTTCCGGCGGAGCCGGACTCACTCGCGCTCTCGCATTTTCTCGTGGAACGCCGTGCGGCGGATCCTGACCTGTTTCCAGATCTCTCATTGTCGGTGGTGAAGCTGATGGGGCCGGGGATCTACGCACTCGACTTGCCCGGGAAGGATCCCGGCGGACATTTTGGTCTGGCGACGCACGACTACACCCACGCCACCGCGCCCAACCGCCGGTATGCCGATCTCGTGACGCAGCGTCTGGTGAAAGCGGCGCTTGCCGGCACGCCGGCACCGTATTCCGACGAGGAACTCTCGGCGATCGCGGAGCATTGCACCGAGCGCGAGGACGCGGAGAACAAGGTCGAGCGGACGGTGCGGAAGATCGCGGCGGCGCTGATGCTTCGCGATCGTATCGGGGACTCGTTCGACGCGATTGTCACGGGCGCGAATGACAAGGGCACATTCGTGCGGACGCTGCATCCACCGGCCGAGGGTATGGTGGTGCGCGACCACGACGGGTTCGACGTTGGCGACAAGGTGAAGGTCAGGCTCGTCGGCGCGGACCCGAACCGCGGCTTCATCGACTTCGCCGGCGAAGGAGAGCGCTAGCGCACCGCGCATAAAACGATGGCGCGACCGAAGTGGCTACCTTCGATCGCGCCCTGCAAGGAGACAAAAGGCCTCGCGTTCTGTAATAGCGCCTCAGCCTTTTGGTTCTCTCCACTCCACGTTGTCCTGTTCGATCAGCTCGTCCGCCTCGCGCGGACCCCAGCTTCCCGCTGCGTACGTCGGCATCCGCTTGGGCTTGTGCGCATCCCAGTATTGGATGAGGGGATCGACCACTCGCCATGCCGCCTCGACCTCGTCGCTGCGGGTGAACAGCGTTGCTTCACCGATCATTACGTCGAGCAACAAGGTCTCGTACGCCGGCGCCGTCACCTCGCCAAACGCTTCGGCATAGTCGAACTGCATGTCGACCGGCGCGATCTCGATGTTCGACGTCATCGTGACGGCCGCACCCGGCACCTTCACTTCAAAATTCAGCGATACGCCTTCATTCGGCTGAACACGCATCACGAGCGTGTTGGGACGCATGGTGTCACCGCCGCTGCCGAACATGAGATGCGGCGGCGAGCGAAACTGCACCGCGATTTCCGAGACGCGATTCTTGAGACGCTTTCCAGATCTCAGATAGAACGGCACGCCGTTCCAACGCCAGTTGTCGACGAACAGCCGCACCGCGGCGAAGGTCGGCATGGTGGATTCCGGCGATACATCCGCCTCCTCGGTGTATCCTCTCACCGATTTGCCGCCCATCGCGCCGCCCGTGTACTGCGCGCGCACGGTGTTCTCTGGAATCGTCTCCGGCGTAAGCCATCGAATCGACTTCAAAACCTTCACCTTTTCGTCGCGCACGGCATTCGCACTCATCGCCGGCGGCGGCTCCATCGCGGTGAGGCTCAGCAACTGCAGCAAATGGTTCTGGAACATGTCGCGGACGACGCCCGCCTCCTCGTAATACTTCCCGCGCTCTTCGACTCCAACGTTCTCGGCGGCAGTGATCTGAATGTGGTGAATCCACTGCCGGTTCCAGATTGGCTCGAAGATCGAGTTGGCGAACCGCAGAACGAGCACGTTCTGAACGGTCTCCTTCCCCAGGTAGTGGTCGATGCGATAGGTCTGATGCTCCGCGAAGAGGCCGAGCACGAGATCGTTCAACTGCTGCGCGCTTTGAATGCTGCGGCCGAACGGCTTTTCGATCACGACGCGTCGCCACGGCCGTTCGTCGTCGGTGCGGGACCGGGGCGCGAGTCCGCTCGATGAGAGATTCCTCACGATCGGTTCGAAGATGCTGGGCGGAACGGCGAGGTAGTACAGTCGGTTGCACGATTCCGGCGCGCGCCCCACTTCGATGTCCGTCAGGCGCTCCGCGATGAGCTGGTAGTCCTCCGGCGTCGTCAGATTCGCCGAGACGAAAAACAATCGCTTGCAGAGGTCGTCCCACAGCGCTTCGTCGAAGTTACGCACCTCATCCGACGCTTTCAGCGCCTCCTTCATGTTCGTGCGGAACGCGTCGTCGGTCATCGTCTCATCGCGACCCACGCCGAGCACGGCGAAGGTCTCGTCGACGAGATGTTCCTTCATCAACTGATAGATCGCCGGCAACAACTTGCGACGACACAGGTCGCCGAGCGCTCCGAAGATGACGAGCGTGCAGGGATCCGCGCGCTCGTGAATACCACCTACCGCTGCCATCTGCCCGCTCGGCCGCGCCGAGGCCACCTTTGCGTCGGCGTTCACGATTTCTTCATCGTCGTCGCCGGGACGTCGAGACCGATCGCTCGAATGACACGTTCGGCCATATTGCCGCCCAAGCGGTCGAGTCCAATCATCGCGAGTTGCATGTTCAAATGTGGATTAGAGCAGGAGAGAGTGAGCGCGAACTGGGCAACTGCCGAGCTACCCGACTGCCAGAATACGTCAGCGAACCTACAGCAATCCGTACACTTTTACATCCTTCCTGAGCTGTGCCGCCGATTGAAAGTGGATTGTACGCACGCCGAGCGACATGGCTGGGGCGAGATTCTGCAGTCGGTCGTCGATGAACAGCGTGCGCTTCGGGTCGGCCTGAGCCATCGCGAGCGCGCGTTCGTAAATCTTGCGCGCGGGCTTCCGCACGCCGAGCCAGCACGAGCTGAAGAACGTCGGGAAGATCCCGCGAAGTCCGAAATGTTGAATTCGAAAGTTGTTGAGATCGGCGCCTTCGTTGTTGAGCGTCGCTATGCGAACGCCGGAATCCGCGATCGTTTCCGCCACGGCGATGCTATCGGGCCACGGAACGCTTTGCGCGAACATGAATTCCTTGAAGTCCTCGCGTGAGAACGCGCGAGATTCGGAAAACACCGCGACGTCGAGATATTCGTCGAGCGAGATCTGGCCGACCTCGACCCCTCCCGCCAGTTCCTCATGCCGATAGTTGAAATCCTCGGCGTCGAGGTTGAACCGCTCGATCGCGGCCGCTCGCTGTTCGTGATCCCACGCGTTGCTCCCGAGCACGCCGCCGATGTCGAATAGAACGAGGTCGATCGTACTCGTCATCCGACCAGCACCGCGCGCGCGGGTGCGCCGTCGAGACCGACGAGGCGAAGAGGCAGCACGCGGAGGTCGTAGGGGCCGGCGGGCGGTCCCGACAGATCGAGTCCTTCAACGATGATCACGCCTCGTTCGAGCAACGTGCGATGCGTCATATGATGACCCGAATGGAATTGCTCCACCGAGAAGTAGTCGACGCCGACGAGCTGCACGCCGAGCGAAACGAGGTACGCCGCGCCGTCGGGAGTGAGGTATGTGAAGTCTTTGATGAACTCGCTGCCGCGAATGAAGCCGGAATTGCGCGTCTTGATGAGCACGCGCGTGTGCTTTGCCAGCTCATGCCGCCGAAGCTCTGCTTCCCCAACCGCCATCGCTTCGTCGCCGACGTCAATCAGAACCGCAGGCCCCATCAACACGTCCAGTGCGAGCGTGTCGACGCCGGCGCCGTCGTCGAAGAAATGCTTCGGCGCATCGACGTGCGTCGCGGTGTGAGAACCGAACGCGAGCGACGAGACGTTCGAGCTTCCACCCTTCGAGATCTCCTGCTGCGGCGTGATGTTGATCTCCGGATTTCCCGGGTACACAGCGCCGCCGTTCGCGATCGGCAGCGAGATGTCGTAAATGCTCGGCATGACAGCCTGGTTCGAGTGAGGGACGACCGGCAACCGGTAAACGGCTCGTGCGACGCTATTCCGGAACGTCGAAAATCGCGTCGCTTACAGCATAACCTGCATCCTGACGCACACGGCGCGCCACCTGCCGCCGGGTTTGGTCCTGCGCCGACTGAACCGCACCTCTCGCCCGGCGAAAACGACGTCCCGATTCGATCACAAACAAGTCACAAAGGTCGAGCTCGCGCGCGCAGGCCTCAGTCCCACGCTCGGCGAGGAGAGTCTGTGTGCGCGCGAGTACGCAGGTCGTCGCGAACATCTCGACAGCCATGTCCGCCAGCCGTTCCAACTCCTGCTGACGGTCCACGATCTCGCGCTGATACTGCCGGACGAGCCGCTCGGTTGCCGAATGCAGCTCGGCGACATGCTTTTCGAGGAATTTCTTGTGTGTCGACAGTCGGTCGTCGAGGTCGACGTCGAGCGTCGCGGTCGTGCCGAGCGCGCTCTTGATCTGCGACGCCGCGAAGCCGCTCAGCAGTCCGAGGTTCTTCAGCGGCTGACGGAGGGCGTCGCCAATTTCCTTCAGCTGCCCGGCGGGTTCCTGTATGCCGTTCAGCGCGATGAACAGTCGAAGAACCTCGTTCGTGCCTTCGAAGATGCGGTTGATGCGAGCGTCCCGGAGCATGCGCTCGTACGGATACGGCTTCACGAAGCCGCGTCCGCCTGCGACCTGAACCATCTCGTCCGCCGCACGCCAGAGCAGTTCACTCGCGAACACCTTGCAGCACGCCGCCTCGAGCGAGAAATCGCCGTCGGGGTCGCCCGCGAGACGCGCGAGCTCGCCGAGCATTGCGTCGGCCGCGTAGATGTCGGCGGCGGTGGTGGCGAGCTTGCGTTGAGTGATCTCGAAATCGGCGATCGGCTTTCCGAACTGCACGCGGGTTTCCGCGAAGCTTGCCATATCGTGAAGAATTTTCTTCGCGCCGGAGGTCGATCCCGCGGCGAGGGTGAGTCGGCCTCCGTTCAGCACATTCACGGCGACCGCGAAACCCCTGCCGATGGTTCCGAGCACGTGGTCGCCGGGCACTTCCAGGTTTTCGTAGACGAGCTCCGCCTGCGTCGATCCACGAATTCCGAGTTTTCTAAAGGTGCCGACGACGCGGAAGCCGGGCATGTCCGGGCGAATGAGGAACGCGGTCGGACGATTGACCATCTCGCCGCGCTTTTCGATCCGCGTTTGCGCGAATGTGGCGATGATCCCCGCTCGCTGGCCGTTGCCGATCCACTGCTTTTGGCCGTTCAGAATCCACCCGGATCCGTCTTCGTTCGGCGTCGCGGTCGTCTTGACGTTCTTCGCGTCGGAGCCGATGTCGCGTTCCGTCAGCGCGTATGCGGCGAGCGTTTCTCCGCGCGCGAGGAGCGGAAGGTAGCGTTCCTTTTGCGCGTCCGACCCAAAAAGCACGATCGCTTTCGAGCCCAGCCCGCAGTGGACTCCGATGAGCACCGCGAGCGATGCGTCGAGGCGCGCAACTTCGGCGAAGACGCGCGCATACGCTGCTGGCGACAGGCCGGTGCCGCCGTATTCTTTCGGAATCGTGATGCCGAGGAGTCCGCCGCCGGCCAGCGCCTGGATCGTGGGTTCGGGGATGGTCTCTTGCTCGTCGAAGGCGGCGGAGTTGATGAGGCCTTCTCGCTGCATGTCGCGCAGCGCGCCGATGAGTCGGCGGACCGTCGTCGCCTCGTCTGGGCTGCTCATATCGAGCGGCGGCGGAAACGGAAACAGCAGCGAGTCGTGGATCGCGCCCGAAAAGATGCCGCGAACGAAAGAGGTCATGCCCCGAAAGCTACCAGATACCCGCATCCGGCAGCTATCGGCTGGCCGATAGCTCGCTACTGCTGGTAGCTGATAGCCGCGGTGCAAGGTTTCAGTAAAGGCATACTCTGGGTCTGGCCCCAGGTCCCGCGCGAAGTTGTATTGAAAGCACGATGCGTCGTTCTCCTCGCCTTGTCGGAACCGTCGGTCTCCTCTTCCTCGCACTGGTCGTTGCCGCCGTGCTGGCCTATCAGGCCTGGGACGCCGCGCGCTCGCAGAGTCGAACGACGGAACGCACTCTCCACGATTACGCAAAACTCGCCGACTGGCAGTTGACCCAGCAGGCGAAAAACGGATTGCTGACCCAGGTGATGACGTCGCTCATGCGACAGGCGTCGCAGGTCAACCCCAAGGCGCTGTCCAAAACGGTGTTGTCGCCGGTCGCGATCGAGGATATTGCGCGACAGACCGTTGGGTGGTGCGACTGTTTGTCCGGCGTTCGGTACTTTTTCCGCTACGATTGGCGCGACGGAACGTTCCGCACCACCGACACCGATCTGCCCGACGCCGAACTCGCATGGGCGCGCGACACCATGCTCGCGTACACCAAGGGACTTGGCCCGCGGCGGCAGGATCAGATCCTTGCGTTCGGGTCACCGGACGGGCGCTTTGGTCCGTTCAAGAATCTCGCGGTCGTGCTGACGAACGATTCGTATGCGATGGTGTTCGGAGAGCGCGCGGGACATCCAATGCTCGTCGTTTTCGTGGTCGCGCGCGACGTGAACGAAGGACTTCCGGTCGAAGTCTACGGGTACGTGACGGATCCAAAGCCGTTCCTCGCACCGACCTTCGCGAGCATTCGTGGCTCCGGGCAGCCGGGTTCGAGTCCGCTGCTTCCAGAAACGCTCATCGGCGCGCTGCCGATCGATTCGATTCTTTCGATTTCGGTCACGACGTTGGGCGGCACGGAGGTGTACAAGTCGCCGGGATGGGCGGCCCCGGAGTACAGCGCGGCGGACACGATCGAACCGAATTTCGGTCGAATGATCATGCGCGTGAGCCTCAACAAGGATTTTGCGGGTGCGCTCGTGGTCGGCGGTCTTCCGTCGTCGCGCTTGCCGATGATCATCGCTTTGTTCTGTATCGCGGCGGGACTGCTGACCGTCGCGCTGGTGCAGCTACGGCGACAGCAGGAGCTTGCGCGGCTGCGCACCGAGTTCGTGTCGGGCGTGTCCCACGAGCTGAGGACGCCGCTCGCACAGATCCGCTGGTTCGCCGAGTTGCTGCACCTTGGCAAGCTTCGTTCGGAGGAGGAGCGGGCGCGCTCGGCGGGCATCATCGATCAGGAGGCGCGCCGCCTCACGTATCTTGTTGAGAATGTTCTAAATTTCTCGCGGGCGGAGAAGGGGACGAATCGCATTTCGCCGGCGCCGGCGGCGATCGATCACGAGATTCGCGAAGCGCTCGAGCTGTTCACGCCGCTCGCGCGCGCGCGCAACATGATCCTTGCCTCGGAGTTGCGCGCCGACGCGGTGGTTTCGGTGGATCGAGACGCGCTGCGCCAGATTCTGCTCAATCTTCTCGACAACGCCGTGAAGTACGGACCCGCGGGGCAGACGATCACTGTCAGCTCGTCTGTGGCGGGCGACGTCGCGCGCATCGCGGTCGAGGATCAAGGTCCGGGCATTCCGCACGACGAGCGACAGCGCGTTTGGGAGCCGTACGTCCGGCTCAATCGCGGTGTCGAATCATCGACCGGCGGCAGCGGGATCGGTCTCTCCGTCGTGCGCGAGCTCGTCACGCTTCACGCTGGTCGCGTGCGGGCCGAAGGCGCTCCGGGAGGCGGCGCGCGGGTGGTCGTCGAGCTTCCCCTGTCGTTGCCGAACGGAAAAACGAATTCACCTGAAGTTTCTGACTCTCGCGTGCAACTCAAGGCGGTCCCATGACGTACTCCACCTTACTCGACCAGCGCAGTTCCACCCCACCAAGCGTACCAATCGTCATGCCAAGGATTCTCATCGTCGAAGACAATCCGGATCTCGCGTTCGGTCTGCGCACCGGGCTGGAGATCGAGGGCTATGAGGTTCAAGTCGCCGAGAATGGGGAAGCCGGCCTCGACCGCGCGCAGAAGTGGGGTCCCGACTTGGTCATGCTTGACCTGATGCTGCCGGGAATGGACGGCTACCGCGTGCTGAAGTCAATCCGCGACGGAGGGTGTGACGTCCCCGTGCTCATCCTCACCGCGCGCGGTGAGGAGGCGGACAAAGTCCTTGGCTTCCGACTGGGGGCCGACGACTATGTCACCAAACCGTGCGGCGTCCTGGAACTGCTGGCGCGGGTCGGCGCGTTGCTTCGGCGATCGAGATTGCCGGATCACAAGCCGGGCGCGACCGACGGGCTCGAGCGGTTTGGAAACGTCGAGATCAACCCAGCGTCGAGGACGGTTACGCGCGACGGCACCCCAGTTGCGCTGAGTCCCAAGGAGTTCGATCTATTGTTGGCGCTCATTCGGCGTCGCGGCGCGGTCGCGTCGCGCGTCGAGCTGCTTCGCGAAGTGTGGGACCATCGCGTCGAAGTCATGACGAGGACGGTCGATATTCACATCGCGGAGCTACGCCGCAAGCTGGAAGATGATCCGTCGCAGCCGCGCCATATTCTCACGGTGTGGAAAGCAGGGTACCGACTCGAACCGTAACCATGACCGCATTTCGCGAACATCAGCATTCTCTCGCAGCCCCGCGGCGCACCGTCGCGGGGCTGTGCGTTTTTACCGCCGTTATGCTGGGGGCGTGCCAGGGCAGCAGCGCGCCGGCTCCCGCGCCGCAGCCAACCCGCGGCGAACCAGGGCCCGTCGCGATCACGAGCGGGCCGGCGCTGTTGCGCGCCATTCACGATCGATACGCGTCGACGTGGTACCACACGCTGACGTTCACGCAGAAAACAACGCTGAGTCTCGCTAGCGGTGGAGAGATGGTGCAGACGTGGTACGAAGCCGGCGAGATTCCCGGCAAGCTGCGCATCGACACTGACCTCGGGTCGAAAGGCGGAGTGCTTTATGCGCGCGACAGCACGTACTCGTTCGCGAATGGGAAGCTTGTGAAGGCCGACAGCGGAATGAATGAGCTCCTCGTGCTCGGCTTCGACATTTACTCACAGCCGGTCGCGCGCAGTGAGACGATTCTCCGCCACCTCGGTTTCGATCTCAGCAAGATCCATGAGGCGACGTGGCAGGGAGAGCCGGTGTATGTCGTGGGCGCCGAGCGTGGCGATACTGTGTCGAGGCAGTTTTGGGCGACGCGAGACAATCTGCTCTTCGTTCGTGAGTTGACGCACACGCGGGCCGGACGCGCGGAGTTTCGCTTCAACAAGTACGTACGATCCAACGGCGGGTGGGTCGCGTCCGAAGTCGAGCAGATCATCAATGGCAAGCGGCGAGTGCTCGAGGAATATTCAAATATTCGAACGAACGTGCCGCTGTCGCAGGGATTGCTCGATCCGAAACAGTGGTCGACGGCGCCGCATTGGTTCAAACCGTAGCGGCGAGTCCGCGGCTGCACCGGCACGACTGCCTTGTTGCATCGACAGGGAATGAAAATTTGCCACGAAATCCGCGGACTCCACTGAATACCACGGAGTGGACGCGCGCCGGATTAGAGTTGTCTGCTCAGGTTTTCAATTTGCTCAATGAGGAGGCTCGGCGATGTCGCAGGTACGTCACAGGCGTAATTGCGACACAGATACGCGGTTGCCGCTCTGCCGTGAGCTTCTCGTCCAGCAAGCAGCGCGATCGACTCCGTTGACCTTCCTCCGGCTACGACGAGTGATGGGACGTACTGGTCTGCCGCCGCGCGCTCCAAGGCAACGAAATCCATCGATTCCGGATCTCCTACGATGGCCAGCTCAATCGCGCCGTTCACCACCATGTCCGCTGCGCCAAGGGCATGGCCGAATGCGCTCGGATATCGCGCAATCGACGGCGCGAGCGTCTCGAGCACATAGGTCGCCCGACGACGATCGTCGATGTCTCCAGTGAATTCGGCGAGACGAAGCAGCAGCTCAGTTACGAGAGAAGTGCCCGACGGCACCGCGTTGTCGGAGACGTCTCGCGGCCGCGTGATGAGCGCGTCCTGGTCCGACGCGGTGTCGTAGAATGCGCCGGTGGCGTCGTCCCAGAACCATTCCACCGCGCTATTCGCGAGCACGCGAGCACGCTCGAGCCACTTCGAATCGAACGTCAATTCGTACACCGCTAAGAACGCGAGGCCGAGCGACGCATAGTCCTCGAGGTATCCCGCGATGCGCGCGTCGCCGTTCTTGTATGAGCGAAACACGCGACCGTCTCGGCACATTGCCGCGAACAAGAACTCCGCGCTGCTCACCGCGACGTCTCGATATAGCGACGATCCAAGGGCTCGTGCCGCCTCAGCGACCCCGCGCACCATGAGTCCGTTCCACGCGGCGAGAATCTTGTCGTCGAGACCGGGCCAGACACGCGCTTTCCGAACGTCATACAGCTGTTGCCTCGCGCGCACGACGGTCTGGTCGAGCTGCGGTTCAGAGAGTTTGAATCGCGCGGCGATCGTTCGGCGGTCGCCTGCGACGAAGAGAATATTGTGATCCTCGAAGTTGCCGCCGTCGGTCACGCCCCAATACGCGCGCATTACGGGAGCATCGTCGCCCAGGGTGCGGTCGAATTCGTCGGCGCTCCAGACGTAGAACTTACCTTCGTGTCCTTCGCTGTCGGCGTCGAACGACGAGTAGAATCCGCCTTCCGGCGATCGTAACTCGCGAAGCGCCCAGTCGATTGTCTCTTCGGTGACGCGCCGCGCTTCGTCGCTCTTGGTCGCCTGCCAGAGTGCGGCGCCGAGTCGAACGAGAAGAGCGTTGTCGTAAAGCATCTTTTCGAAGTGCGGCACGAGCCAAATCGCGTCGACAGTGTAGCGCGCGAAACCGCCGCCGACCTGGTCGTAGATGCCGCCGCGCGCCATCTTCGCAAACGAGTTGGACACGATGTGCAGCGCCTGCTCGGGCCCGCCGCGTGCCCAATATCGAAGCAGAAAGTCCAGCGACATCGTCTGCGGGAATTTCGGCGCGCCCTCGAAGCCGCCGTTTCGCTCGTCGTACCGCTCAGCGAGTGCTCGGTAGGCGTCCTCGAGCAGTTCCTTGGCGAGCGGACCGGCGCTGCGAGTCGCGGCGCGCGCCACGTCGTACATCTCACGAACGGATTCGGCGGTGCGCGACACATCCTCCGGCTTCGCGCGATACGCATTCGACACCGTTTCGAGAATGCGCTTGAACGACGGCATTCCGGGTCGGTCGTCCTTGGGGAAATACGTGCCGCCGTAGAAGGGAACTCCGTCGGGCGTGAGGAACACGGTCATGGGCCAACCGCCGTGACCGGTCATTGCCTGGACCGCCTGCATGTAAATGCCGTCGAGGTCGGGTCGTTCCTCGCGGTCGACCTTGATGTTGACGAAACGCTCATTCATCAGCGCGGTCGTCGCGTCGTCCTCGAATGATTCGTGCTCCATCACGTGGCACCAGTGGCACGCCGCGTAACCGATGCTCAGCAGAATCGGCCTGTCTTCGTTCTTGGCGCGCGAGAGCGCCTCCGCGCCCCACGGATACCAGTCGACCGGATTGTGTGCGTGTTGCAAGAGGTACGGACTGGTCTCGTGGGACAGGCGGTTGGCCATTGTGAGAAGCGAGTTTGGTCGTCAGTTTGTCGAACGCATGGGCGAGCGCCGCCCGCACAGGCAATCTCTAACTATACCGCGTTGTCACGCTCCTCTCCCTCCTCTCCCCCGTCTCGGGCCGCGTCGGGTTCACACGCGGCGTCACGCTCGGCCGGCGATGCGACAAGCAGACTGCGCCGCATCATTCCGTGGTGGGCCGTCGCTATAACGATCGTCGTTCTCGTTAGTTCCGCATTTGCGGTCGACGCGATTTGGGACGCCGCGACCTTTGATGGCGTCGGCGAGGCGCGTCTGGGCGTGACGACCGGCTACCTGTCGATCGCGCCTCTGTCTGCCGTTCTCGACACGCTCACTTTGCTGACGATTCCGCAGCACATCGCAATCGTGGTGACGGCGATTCTTGTGTACGCGGGCATCCGCTGGCGTCGCGCGAGCGCGAGGCCGAAGCGCATTTTGACTGAGTTGGTCGCGGCCCTCGGGTTTCTGGTTGCGCTGGTCCTGGTGTACGCCGCGGTCGCCGTTTTGCCCAGACCGATGGCGGGGTTGGTTGTTTCGGATGAGACGGTTCTCGCCATCGACTTTCACGCGCATACGAAATATTCGCACGACGGCCGGTGGGACTGGACGGAAGACGACGTTCGCGACTGGCATCGAAGTGCGGGGTACGACGCGGTATACATCACCGATCACGCGACGTTTGAAGGCGCGGAGCGCGGCATCGCGACGAATCCGCCAGTCGCCGGCGAGGGTGAGATCGTACTTCAGGGGCTAGAAGCGTTCTATAAAGGCGAGCATGTCAACATTCTGAGCGCTGGACGCCACTACCGCGGACTCACCAACGCCACGTTGAAAGACATCGACCCCGAGGCGCTCGGTCTCGCGAGCCTGCTTCCGCAGAGCACTCCGCTGCTGATCGAAACGGTTCCGGGCAATCTCGACAAGGTGCCGGCGTCGACGGACAAGATGCCCGTCGGTGTGCAGGCGATCGAGATCGTTGATGGATCGCCGCGCGGACTGACCCAGGGGCGTCGCGATCACAATCGCATCATCAAGATCGCCGACAGCCTCAACCTGGCCTTGGTGACCGGCTCGGACAATCACGGATGGGGACGCGCGGCGCCGGGGTGGACGTTGATGCGCATTGGCGGTTGGCGCGGTATGCCGACCGACTCGTTGTCGTCGCGCATCGAACATGCCCTGCGCGAAGGCCGTCGGGCCGCGACCCGCACCGCTGAGCGGCGAGTGGCCGAAGCGAGCAATCCGGCCGAGGTTGTATTCGCGGCACCGCTCGTGCTTTGGAGAATGTTCACGACCCTCTCGCCTGACGAACGTGTGATGTGGTTGATCTGGACGTGGGGCGCGGTGCTGGTGATGCGGGCGTATCGCACTTATCGCAATCGGCCGCCAGCGGCGGCGTGACCTCGTTGGCATCAGAGTTTTCGAATGAGCGGTCCTCGCGAGCGATCTGGATCGTGTCGATCGCGGCGGCGGTTCGGTTGGTGTTCGCCGCGATCGTACCGCCATTGCCCGACGAGACGTACTACTGGGATTGGTCGCGTCACCTGGCGGCGGGGTACTTCGACCATCCGCCGGGCATCGCGTGGCTGATGCGGCTCGGCGACGTCGTGTTCGGGCCGCTCGGCTTGTCGGCGACGCCGGAGGCGATTCGCTTTGGGCCGGTTGTCGCGGGCTGGATTGCGGCACTGGCCACGACCGCGATTGCACGACGACTCGCCGGTGAGGCGGCCGCCGTTCGAGCGGCCATCGTCATCACGGTGCTTCCGCTCGCGGCGGCGGGACTGATTCTCGCGACACCGGATTCGCCGTTGCTCGCCGCGACCGCCGTCGGGCTGTATTGTGCGGTGCGCGCGTTTCAGAGCGACGTCGGAAGTTCGAATTCTCTAAAATGGTGGGCGATCACCGGCGCTATACTCGGCGTCGCGTTCATGTCCAAGTACACGTCGATCTTTCTGCCCGTGGGCGTGGTGCTCGCGATCGCGATTCGTCCGTCGTTGAGGCGCCGCTTCGTGGAGCCGGGGCCGTATGTCGCCTGCGTGGTTGCGACCGTGGTGTTCCTGCCGGTGTTGCTCTGGAACGCGCAGCATGGTTGGATTTCGTTCGTCTACCAGGTGCGGCATGGGTTGGCCGCGCCGCAGGGTTCGGCTCTCCTTGCCGCGTGGAAGCATGAGGGCGATTTCTTCGGCGGACAGGCCGGGTTGGCGTCGCCTATCTTGTTCATCATGTTGGCGATCGCCGTTGGTCGGGGTCTGACGCGGAAGTCGAGCGACGAGCGGTTTGTGTTGGCGGTGGTGTCGCTGTTGTCATTCGGGTTCTTTATAAACAGCGCGCTCCGGCAACGTGTCGAACCCAACTGGCCATCGCCCGCGTACATCCCCGCGGTCGCCCTGGTCGCCGCAACCGCGTGGTCGACGACTGGAGAGCGCTGGTTGCGGGCCGGGCTCGTCCTCGCCGCTGCGCTATCGCTTGTCATCTACCTGCAAGCCTCCGCGCCGATTCTGCCGCTCAAGCCGGCAAAGGATCCGATCGCCAGAGCGTTTGGGTGGAAGGAGCTCGCGTCGTCCGCGGATAGCACGGCGCGCGCCATCGCCGATCCGAGCCACACGACTTGGCTTGGCGGCGACCGCTATCAGGAGGCGTCGGAATTGGCGTTCTACGATCCGTCGCACCCAACCACGTTCGCGACGAATCTCGCCGGCCGCCCTAATCAGTACGATCTCTGGCCGCGGTTTCCGGACAAGGCGCACGCCGGCGACAATCTGGTGCTCGCGCTCGACGAATCGGACGACTTGCACTCGGCAATTCGGGCGCTGTCGCCGTTCTTTGGCGACGTCAGCAAAGGCGCGCTCGTGACGCTTCGCCGAGGAAAGGGCGAGATCGGAACGCGCAGACTTTGGGTATTACAAAACTGGAAAGGAGGTTGGCCATCGAGTCAGGCACCAAAAAATTAGCCGGAATCCAATGGACGCGCGGAGTCTCACAGATCGTTCCGTGGTATTCTGCGGATTCTGCGGGCTCCGCGGCTAATCTGTTGAACCTTTCCCACCCTATCCGGCTTTGCTGCTCGCCTCTGGCTGCGCGCGGTGCCCGGCTCTGACTCCCTCGAGCAATTCCAGTAGATGTCGTTGCTCGTCGTCGCTCAAATTTCCGACGGCGATCTCGTCGGCCTGGCGCATCTCCTCATCCAGCTCATCGAGCACCGCGAGTCCGCGTTCCGTGATGGAGCAGAAAACCTGTCGGCGGTCGGGCGCCGTTCGCTCGCGGCGCGCCAGGGCCGCCGCTTCGAGTTTGTCGATGAGACGTGTGATGCCCGGAGCCGTGTGAATCATTCGGTCGCGGATGAACAGCGTGGGCATGCCTTCGCTGCCGGCGCCGCGCAGGATTCGCAGCACGTTGTACTGCTGAATCGTCACGCCGGTGCGCGATACCACCTGCGCGAAATGGCGATCGATCAACGCGGCCGTTCTGAGAATGCTGACCGAGATGTCCGCTTTGACTGACTGACCTGGCGCTCGCGCGGGCCTGTGATTCATCGACACTCCTTCGATCTGTGCTACTGGTGCATTGCACATGATAGACCGCAGCGCCCGCGGGCGCGACCCGCGCCGATTCGTCGTCCCGGCCGCGCTCGCGCGAACTGCAGGGTGTGGCGATCCGAATTTCCGCGCTCCGTTGCGATTTGCGGCGGCGGGCTTCAGCTTGTCGTCATGCCTCTTTCAAACGATCTCGAGACGTATTTCAGCGCGAATGCCGGACGCGCCCGCGACGAGCTTTTCGAACTGTTGCGCATTCCGAGCGTGAGCGCGCGGTCCGAGCACAATGCCGATACCGCGCGGGCGGCGGATTGGGTCGCGGATTCGCTGCGAAAGATTGGCGTGACCGCGTCGATTCATCCGACCAAGGGTCATCCAATCGTTCTGGGCGAGTGGCGAAAGGCGCCCGCGGGCGCGCAGACTGTGTTGATCTACGGCCATTACGACGTGCAGCCCGCGGAACCGCTCGAGCTGTGGGAGAGCCCGGCGTTCGAACCCACAGTGCGCGACGGTCGCATCTATGCGCGCGGGTCGGTCGACGACAAAGGACAGCTCTTTCTGCACATCAAGGCCCTTGAAGCGCTGCTCGCGACGCGCGGCACGCTGCCGGTGAACGTGATCGTGCTCGCCGAAGGGGAAGAAGAGGTTGGCAGCGAGCACCTCGCGGAGTTCATCGAAGCGAATAAGCAAATGCTCAAGTGCGACGCGGTCGTCATCTCGGACTCGGCGATGTTTGCGCCCGGGTTGCCCTCGATTCTGTCGTCGTTGCGCGGACTTGCGTACTTCCAGATCGATGTGCGGGGCCCGTCGGTCGACCTGCACTCCGGCAGTTACGGCGGCGGTGTGATGAATCCCGCGATGGCGCTCGCCCGCATTCTCGCGACCATGCACGATGCTGATGGACACGTCGCGATTCCCGGGTTCTACGACGCGGTCGAGGATTGGGGCGAGGGTGCTCGGGCCGATATCAGAAAACTTCCATTCGATGACAAGACGTTTCAGGAGGAATCAGGCTCACCGTCGCTCTTCGGAGAGAAGGGGTACTCGACGCTCGAGCGTCTCTGGATGCGCCCGACGTGCGAGGTGAACGGACTCTTGAGCGGCTACACCGGCGAGGGCGCAAAGACTGTTCTTCCGTCAAAGGCGATGGCGAAGGTGAGTTGCCGGCTCGTGCCGAAGCAATCGCCCGACGAGATCGAGCGGCTCATGAAGGCGCACGTGGCGAAAGTGACGCCGCCCGGGGTGACCGCGACGGTGACTCCGCTGCACGGTGGTCATCCGTGGCGCGCCGATCTCGAGGGCCCGTTGTTCGACGCCGCGCGTCGCGCGCTCGCGAGCGCGTTCGACCGCGAGGCGGTTGTTACCGGAGAGGGCGGATCCATTCCCGTCGTCGGCGATTTTCAAAGAATACTCAATGTACCCGTCCTGCTGGTTGGGTTCGGTCTTCCGGGCGAAAATGCGCACGCTCCCAACGAATGGCTGAGCGTCGACAACTTCTACAAGGGCATGCGCGCGATGGCGGCCTTGTGGGAGGAACTGGCTAAGGAGTGATCACCGCAGGCCGGCGCCAATCCGAAGAACGGAGCGCGCCTGGCCAGCTCGACGATCTGGATGCGGGCCTTGCGCAAGCGCAGGCTCTCCGTCCGCGACACCTCCGCTCACATGGCGGCGGAGATGGTCGACCTGCCCTCACGCTCGGGAGGTACGAGTCCACATTGATGAAAGACGAATCGCGAACAATGTCCGGACCGGCGACCCTGAAACGTCCCATGGGATGAACGCCCGACCAAGCGCGGAATGAGTCCGCGCGCGGTGCAACGAACAACGACGAGACAACGCCATGAGTGAATTTGTATTTCTGCTGCGGAGCAACGGCCGGACAGCGCGAAGCCATGGGAACGCCGCCGGCGGCGCAGAAGAGTCTGACGACCTGGATGGCCTGGATTCGCAAGCTCGAGACCAACGGCAACCTCAAGAATCGAGGCATTCCACTCGGTCGCACGGGGAAGGTCCTGAGCGGCACGCCGCCGGTCATCGTGGACGGCCTGTACGCCGAGGCGAAGGATATGGTTCTGGGCTTCCTCGTGATCGACGCGCGCGACATGGATCACGCGGTCCAGATCGCCGGTGGTTGTCCGATCGCGCAGGGCGGCGGCGCCGTCGAAATTCGTCCGGTCACGCCGCTCAACATCTAATGCCTTCATTCCGCAGAGGCCGCGTGCCCTGCGAGGATATGCACAATGCCCACATTGTCAGTGTTCAACACCGTCAGTCTCGACGGCTATTTCGTGAGCTCGACCGGCGACATGAGCTGGGCGCACGCCGGCAGCGACGACAAAGAGTGGAATGATTTCGTGTCGGGTAACGCCAGCGGAGACGGCACGCTCATATTTGGCCGTGTGACCTACGACATGATGAGCAGTTATTGGCCGACGCCGATGGCGATGCAGAATTCGCCCGAGGTCGCGAAGGGAATGAAGGCGCTTTCGAAGGTTGTGTTTTCGAGAACGCTCAAGAGTGCGTCGTGGTCCAACACCACGCTCGTGAAGGACGACATGATCGAATCGATGCGTGCCATGAAGAGCGGATCCGGCAATCCCATGACGATCCTCGGCAGCGGCAGCGTCGTGTCGCAGTTCGCAGACGCCGGCTTGATCGACGAATATCAGCTCGTCATCAAGCCAATCGCGCTTGGCGCGGGTCGAACGATGTTCGATGGGCTCGCCACGCCGTTGCATCTGCGTCTTCGCACCTCGCGTCAGTTCGCGAACGGCAACGTGTTGCTCTGCTACGAGCCGAACGCGTAGCGGAAGGCGGAGCGGAGGCGACTACGATCGACGACAACGAACACTTCTTTCGCAGGAGTCAGGGCGTATGGTTGCCGCTCTGACTCGTGTGTTCGGCGTGCACAATCTCGCGCTGGCCGAAGACGTGGTGCAGGACGCGTTCTGCCGGGTGCTGGAGACGTGGAACGTGCACGCCATTCCGAAAGATCCGGGGGTGGCTGATGGCGACGGCGAAACACCGCACCATCGACGTGCTTCGTCGCGAGAGAACGGCAAAGACCTTCGCGCCCGAGATCGGACGCATCGTCGATGAGAATCGGAGAACCTCGTCGATCTCGAGGCGGACGAATTTCCGACGCGGCTGACCGTCATCCGTCGCGCGTTGTATCTGCTCTTCAATGAGGGCTATCACGGCGCGTCAGCCGAACGATCGGTGCGGGCCGAGTTGTGCGGCGAGGCGATGCGGTTGACGTGGCTGCTGCTCGAGTACGCGCCTGCCGCGACGCCGGTCACGTACGCGCTCGCGTCGCTGAT
Source organism: Gemmatimonadaceae bacterium (assembly GCA_039924785.1). Classification (GTDB taxonomy): domain Bacteria; phylum Gemmatimonadota; class Gemmatimonadetes; order Gemmatimonadales; family Gemmatimonadaceae; genus JAQBQB01. Next base: position 46,555 of record JBDTAE010000254.1, read on the forward strand.
GCACCTTCACGCCGCGCGGCCGCCGGCGCGGTTGGACGACGTGGGCGATCTGAATTCTCTCACGGATCAGGATCGGTCGCTGTGGGATGCGCGTTTGCTCGCGGACGGTCTCCAGCTTCTCGAACGGTCGGCGGCGGTCGCGGCTCGGCTCAGCGAGTAGGCGACGCGTTCGCCACGTCGGACGGCGCAGGCTGCCGGCGCGGAATGGCCAATGTGAACGTTGAACCGTGTCCGACGCGGCTGGTTGCGCTAAGCTCGCCGTTCATCGCGCGCGCGAGCTCGCGGCTGATCGCCAACCCGAGGCCGACGCCGCCGTGCGTTCGTCCTCCGGAGCTTGGTTCGACCTGGATGAATGGTTCGAAGATCGACTCGAGACGATTCTCCGGGATGCCTCGCCCGGTGTCCGACACCACAATCTGAATGGCGTCGTCGCGTTCGCGCACGTCGATTGTAATCGTGCCGACGTCCGTGAACTTGATCGCGTTCGAAACGAGATTCAGCAAAATCTGACGGACGCGCTCAGGGTCGGCGTACACGAGAGAGCCGCCCTCGTGGTAGTGGAGCTCGAGTACGAGGCCCTTCTCCATGAGCTGTGGCAACACCAGTCCCTCGATCTCCAACAACGCGGTCTTCGTATCGAACGTCGACCAGTTCACGGGGACGTGCCCGGCCTCGATCTTTGCGAAGCTGAGGATGTCGGTGATGAGACCCAGGAGATGTTGCTGGTTGTGCTGGATGCGACGAAGGTCGCGCACTTGCTCGTCGTTGATCGGACCTCGCACGCCCATTTCGAGCATTTGCGAATAGCCGGCGATCGCGTTGAGCGGCGTTCGCAACTCATGCGACATCATTGCGAGGAAGTCCGACTTCGCGCGGTTCGCCCGCTGGGCGTCTTTGCGCGCTTCCTGCTCGCTGAGCAGAATCTCCTCGCGTTCCTTTCGCTGTTGCAGCAGCGCTTCGGTCTGCGTCTCGAGCTCGACCGCCGTCTCCGAGAGACTCTGATTCGCCATCTCGAGCTCCGCGTTCAGCAGCGCGACTTCCTCGGCTCTCGCGAGCAGAAGATCGAGTAACGTGCGACGCAGATCGAGCGCCGCCGCGATCTCCGTCTCCTCCCAGACCTCCGACGTGCCGCGACGCTCTTCTTCCCACAACGTGAAGCTGCCGCGCGGCGAGAGACGCGGCGCGCCGTTGGGACCGTCGTTCGTGACGGCTTTGTTCGGATCGCCAGCCCACCGAATCGTCTGGCGTGCTTCCCCGCGAAACCACAGGAGATAGTGCGGTCGCTTGGGCGACAGTGCGACGGCGAGTAACCCGCTGCCGATGTCCGCCCACGCCGCCGCGGGCGGATACGCGCGCGCGAGCGACGTCGTATGAAAGACGTCATCGCCTTTCGCGCGGAGCCACTCCGTCAGCCGTCGGAGGTCGTCCGCGGTCGGCGTCTTTCCGATACACACGCAATCGCGCTCGTCGCAGATGGACGCGCCCGACGCACGCGTGAGGTCCATCAGGGTCGGCGAGCCGTGCACGAGTGCGTGACGATAGCCGTGTACATCGGTGAACCGCGCTCGCAGCCGGCCTTCGATGCGGCGAGTTTCCAGCGCCCGCTCGCGATCGTCGACACGCTCGACTATTCCGACGTGCAGCGAAAGCGCCTGCGCGAGGAACTCGCACAGGGCGCGCATCGGCATCGGCACATGCTTCGGCCCGGAATAGTGGTGTCCGGAGATCAGCCCCCACAGCTTGCCGTTGTGAATCAGCGAAATCACCAAGCTCGCCGTCACGCCCATGTTCGTGAGATACTCGATATGGATCGGCGACACGCTTCGCAGCACCGAGTTCCCGAGATCGAGCGGCCCGTCGGTCAACGGATTGAGCACCGGCTGGATCGGAACCGGGCGAAATGAGATATCTGGAATCATGCGCAGCCAGTTCTTGAGGAACAGCGCGCGCGCTTGGGCTGGAATGTCGGACGCCGGATAGTGCAACCCGAGCCACGGCTCGATCCTATCCGACTTGGCTTCCCCGATGATCTCGCCGTGCCAGTCTTCGTGAAAGCGATAGACCCATACACGGTCGAATCCCGTCAATCGACGCATCTGCGCGGCGATCGATCCCGCGAGCTCCCCGAGCGTCACCGCGCGATCGATGTTCGATAGCGTTTCCGCAGCCGCATTTCGAAATTCGTCGAGCGTGAGCTCCGGCCGCTCCTGCGTTGGTTCGAGCTCGACGACCGCGAGTCCGTCGGAACGGTGTACCGTTGCGTCGAACCGACCAGTGGGGGTCTCGACGACCAGCGTCGAGCGGCTCTTCCCCTCAGCGAGCGCGGCGACGATCTGCGCGCGCGCCGCGTCACCCACGACCGTCGCGAGTGACCGCCCGACAATCTCCTGCGAGCGAAGCATGGAGGCCGCATTCGCGCTCGCCTGCACAATCGACTCATCGCCTCCCCGAACGCACAGCAATACGCCGTGCGGCTGAATCGCGCCGGGTATGTGAATCGGTTCGCGATCGCAGTTGGTAAGATCGACGACGGGTCGAGGTGTTTCGAACGAACTGTTCAAATCAGACCTGCCGAGTGTGAGCGCGCCGAGCGCGGTTGCGGCCCGCCAAGGACAGCCGCGAACGATAATAACGCGGCCCCGCCGCGGCTGAAAATGAGGATTCCCTTTGCCGCGGTAAGACCCAGTGCTCTTCCCCGCGGCGGTGCGATTCGCGTACCGCCCCACCACGTAAGAATGAGACCGCCGCTTCTGCCGACGACGCTGTTCGGCACGTCGTGGATGAGCAGCGAGCAGAGCTATTGCAAGTCTTCGTCTGGATTTGCCCGACGGCACAGAATATCTCATTCAGTCGTCTGAAACAAAATTCCTACGCAAACGGCCCGGCTCATGCGCTGCGGGCGTTAGAAACCGTACCGACGACGGGCAGCGTATGACGCGCTTGAGATCGTTCGTCGATATCTCAGACGGCGCCAGGCGCGGCGGAGCGCGGGCTGGATGCGCCGCGTCACGTATTCGCGTGTGGCTTCAGAAAATGCGGTTGATGGTCCGCGCTCGGGTAGGTCGGGGTCCGCGGCGGAACCGCGGTGGCTACTCGTTGGCCGTTGTTAGCCGCAGGGAAAACTCGCTGCCCTCGCCGAGCGTACTCGCGACTGTCAGCTCGCCGCCCATCCCGCGCGCGAGGTCGCGGCTGATCGCCAACCCCAGGCCGGTGCCCTGTTGATCGCGCGTGAGTCTGGCGTCGACCTGCACAAACGGGTCGAAGATCTTGGGGAGCGAATCCGAAGGAATACCGCGCCCCGTATCAGTCACCCGAATGATAATACTCTCATCGTCTGACTCGCACGAGACAACGATCGATCCACCCCGGCCGGTGAATTTTATCGCGTTGCTCAGCAGATTTAGCAGGATCTGCTGAATCTTCTCCCGGTCTCCAATCGCGACAACGGCTGCTTTGACGGGAAACGTCGCGATGAGTTGTTTGTCCCGAAGCTGCGGAAGCGTCAATGATTCACATGTCGCGATAACCTCGCTGACGGCAACACTCTCGCGCGCGTACGCCATCATCCCGGCGTCGATCTTGGCGTAGTTCAGAATCCCGTTGATCAAGCCGAGGAGGTGTCGCTGGCTGTACTGAATGCGTTCGAGGTCGGAGCGCTGCTGATCTGATATGGGGCCCCGAATCTCCGCTTCGAGAAGTTGCGCGTACCCGCCGATCGCATTCAACGGTGTGCGCAACTCGTGACTCATCGTCGTCAGGAATTCGCTCTTCGATCGATTCGCGGCCCGCGCCTCGTCACGCGCGCGACGTTCGCTCTCCACGTCCGTGTTCGACCCAGTCCATCCGACGATGAATCCCTCGGGATTGCGGTCGGGCAACGCCCGCGCGAGATGCCAACGATATTCGTTGGACGAAGCCTCCTTCAGGCGAAACTCGGCTTGATACGGATTGCCGGTCGCGAGCGAGGCGCCCCAGCGACCGCTTGCCTCCAGGATGTCATCGGGATGCAGAAACGACGTCCACCCAATTCCGAGCAACTCGTCTTGCGGCGCGCCGAAATACGCCGCCGTGGACGCACTCACATAGTCGAGCATTCCGTCCGGCTTCGCGGTCCACACCTGCACGGGCACGGCTTCCGTCAGCGTCCGGTAGCGCGCTTCGCTCGCGAGCAGAGCCGCCGCCGAGCGTTCCGCGGCTTCGCGCGCACGCTCGGCGAACTCCGTCCGCTCGCGAAGCTCTTCGGTCGACGACTCCAACTCTTCGTTGGTCGCCATCAACTCTTCCGCCTGCACCTCGAGCGCGATCGTCTGCGTTTTGAGCAGACCGTTCAACGCCTCGACCTCTTTGCGCGCCAATACCTCGTGCGTGACATCGGTACCGAGCACGAAGATTCCCGAGCGCGTTCCGTCGGCGTCGGTCAACGGCTGGTAGACGAACGTGACGAACCGCTGGTCTACTGGAGCTGTCCCTGTATCGTGAAGCTCGAGCGGAAGCTCACGTCCGACGTAGGGAACGCCGGTTCGAAGCACACCGTCAAGGAGGTCGATGAAGCCCTGGTCGCGAACCTCAGGCAGACATTCCGAAACAGCCTTTCCAACGACGGCTCGCCCGCCGACCACCTTTGCGTACTCGTCATTGATCAGCTCGAAGACGTGATTGGTTCCGCGAAGGACGGCAATGAACACCGGCGCTTGGCGAAACACATCAGTCATTCGTCCCCGCGCGACCTCGGCTTCGATCTGCCATGCTTCCGATTCGTCGCGGGCCCGCTCACTGGACCGGCGAGCGCGGCGGAGCTCGATTTCGCTCAGCGCGATTGCGCTCAGATCCACCAACGTCGCGATCTCGTCGCGGGTCCACGCCCGCGGCTTTGAGTCAACGGCGCACAGCGCGCCGATGACCTGGCCGTCGACGACAAGCGGAATGCCGACGTACGCGGCAACACCGAGCGACCTGACGGTTGGGATGTCTCGATAGCGTTCGTCCGCCATTGCGTCCGGAATGACGAGCGGCTCAGTTGAGAGAATTGTGAAATGACAGAACGTTGGCCCGCTCAGCTCGCGGGATGTTGCGAGCGGTTCAGGAAACCCACAGGCTGACTTATAGAAGTCACGATTTGCGTCGACGAGCGAGATGAACGCCGCCGGAACGTCGACGAGCCGGACCGCGAGCTTGGTGACGCGATCGAACGCGTCCTCGATGTCGGTATCGAGCAACTCCGTTGAGCGGAGCGCCGCCAAGCGAGCGGAATCGAGACGAGCGCTATCGACGCCATCTGAAACGCCCGCGTCGT